>DASZBM010000009.1:107500-133268 GCA_035944135.1 Acidobacteriaceae bacterium | reverse complement strand
GGTGATGCCGGGCGACAACATCGCGCTCGAGGTCACGCTGCACACGCCGGTGGCCATGGAGAAGGGTCTGCGCTTTGCTATCCGCGAGGGTGGCAGGACGGTCGGCGCAGGCGCGATCTCGGAGATCATCAAGTAAGTACTACGTGGCGGCGGGACGCGCTTCGCGCGGAACGCCGGATGCGAAAACAGGAATACGAGGGCTGCCGGTTCGCCTAGATTCACGACGGCCGGCAGCCACTCCTAACCGATCTTTGATCAAGCGTTCCTCTCACTCGCTGAAGTGATGAACGGGAAAGAAAATGAGATGGCACAGCAGCGCATTCGCATCCGCCTGAAGGCTTATGACTACCGGGTTCTGGACACGTCGACCGGTGAGATCGTTGAGACCGCTAAGCGTACTGGAGCGCAGGTTGCGGGACCGATTCCCCTGCCGACGATGAAGAACAAGTATTGCGTTCTGCGCAGCCCACACGTGGACAAGAAGTCGCGCGAGGCGTTTGAGATCCGCACGCACAAGCGGCTGATCGACATCCTCGAGCCGACGCAGCAGACGGTGGACGCGCTGATGAAGCTTGATTTGCCGGCGGGTGTGGACGTCGAGATCAAGACGGTCACGAAGTAAGCGAGTCAGCGAGTTAGCGAGTCAGCGAGTCAGGCAAGGCGGCGAGCTGAGTTTCCGGAAGGAAGACCTACAGTGCTTCGGAACCGAAGCATGATGAGGAGAGAGAAAGATGGCAGTTACAGGAATTCTTGGAAAGAAGATCGGCATGACGCAGGTCTTCGACGATCGCGGTGAGGTTCATCCGATCACGGTGCTGAAGGTTGGGCCGTGCGTAATCACGCAGCTTAAGACGCAGGCGAAGGACGGCTATGATGCCGCGCAGATCGGCCTGGTTGAGTTCGTGAAGGCAAGCAAGGTGAACAAGCCGATGACCGGCCACTTTGCGAAGTCGAACGTGCCGCCTGTGAAGCTGGTGAAGGAAGTTCAGCTCGAGTCGGTGACCGGTGGCGATGAGGACCAGGGAGCGAAGGCTGGTGATCGCGTGACCGTCGAAATCTTCAACGAGACGAAGTTCGTTGACGTGATCGGCACCTCGAAGGGACGCGGATTTGCGGGCGTTGTTCGTCGCCACAACTTCGGCGGCGGACCGAAGTCGCACGGTCACATGTTCCAGATCCAGGGCTCGATCGGTGCGTCGTCGTTCCCGTCGCGTGTGTTCCCGGGGCAGAGAATGCCGGGTCACTACGGGACTGATCAGGTCACTGTTCGCAACCTGCGCATTCGCGGCATTGATGCGGAGGATAACCTGCTGATGGTTGAGGGCGCGGTTCCGGGTCCTCGTGACGGATATGTTCTGGTGTCGAAGGCGAAGGCGCCTCCGAGAGAGCGTCGCGGCTTTGCCGGTTCCGGCACGGTCGATCCGCTGAAGGCCTCGAAGAAGGCTGCACCGAAGAAGAAGTAAGGGCCAGCGGGTCAGCTAGCCAGCAGGTCAGCGAGTCAGGAAAGGCAAAACTGACTCGCTGGATGCGAAGCATCGCTGGCTTGCTGACTCGCTAATAACATCCTCTGTGCGGGGAACAGACCGGGAAACGCAGAGTAACAACGTCAGGGCGCGCGGCATCGATCGCGGGCACGGAAAGCGAAGTAAGGCGATGGCAAAGATCAAGATCAAGAGCCTCGCGGGCAAGGAAGTCGGTGACTTCGAACTGCTCGATGAGGTGTTCGGCGGTGTGAACGAGGCGCTGCTCTGGGAAGCGGTGAAGCACTATCGCGCCAGCCTGCGGCAGGGAACGCACGCGACGAAGAACCGCAAGCTGGTTTCGGGCGCGGGCAAGAAGCTGTGGAAGCAGAAGGGCACCGGCCGCGCGCGCGTAGGCTCGATCCGCACGCCGCTGTGGCGTGGTGGCGGAACGGTTCATGGACCGCAGCCGCGCAGCTACGACTACCAGTTCCCGAAGAAGAAACTGCTGGGTGCGCTGCGCTCGGCGCTGGCATCGAAGCTGGCGGACGGGAAGCTGACGGTGGTGGAGAACTTCAACGTCGAAGAGGCGAAGACGAAGCACTACCGCAATGCCCTCGACAAGCTCGATGCGAAGAAGACAGCGCTTCTGGTGGAGACGTCGCGCGAGCTGAACGAGAAGCTGTATCTCGGATCGCGCAATCTCGCCGGCGTGGAGCTTGTGCTTTCGAGCGAGGTTCACCCGTACGATCTGCTCCGCTATGAGCACGCAATCTTTTCGAAGGCTGCGTTGGAAGCTCTGCAGGAGACGCTTAAGAAATCAGTTTCCAAGCGTGCGACGAAGGAGGTTGCATAATGCCGACTCTTTATAAGATTATTCGGCGGCCGCTGATCACCGAGAAGGCGCTCACGACACGTGAGACCGAGGGATCGCTGGTGTTTGAAGTTGCGGCGAATGCCTCGAAGACCGAGGTGAAACAGGCCGTGGAGCAGCTCTTCAACGTGAAGGTTGCGACGGTTCGCACTGCCAACATCGAGGGCAAGGAGCGGAAACGCGGCCGGTACTCGGGGTATCTTCCTGACTGGAAGAAGGCGTATGTGCGGCTGAAGGCAGGCGAGAAGGTGCCTGATTTCGCGGCGGAGATTTAAGAGCAGTAGTTAGTGGTTGGTAGTTAGTCGTTAGTGGGACTAACTACTCGCCGGCAGTTGAGATCCAAGTATCGCGCTGGTTGTAAAGAGCGCGGCAAAGGCAAAGGAAGAAGCAATGCCGATCAAGAGCTATCGACCGATTACACCGACGCTTCGCTTTCAGACGAAGCTGGTCAACGACGACATCACGACGAACGAGCCGTATAAGCCGCTGCTGGAAGTGAAGCAGCGCACCGGCGGCCGTAACAACACGGGCAAGCTGAGTGTGCGCCACCATGGAGGCGGCCACAAGCAGAAGCTGCGCCTCATCGACTTCAAGCGCGACAAGTACGGGATTCCGGGCACCGTGGCGACGATCGAATACGATCCGAACCGCAGCTCGCGCATCGCGCTGATCGCGTATGCGGACGGCGAGAAGCGTTACATCCTGCAGCCTGTCGGGCTGAAGGTTGGGCAGAAGGTAATGAGCGGGCCGGAGGCTGACATTCTGGTCGGCAACGCGCTTCCGCTCAAGAACATTCCTGCCGGCACGACAGTGCACAACATCGAGCTGCGGCCGGGCAAGGGCGGCCAGATGGCCCGTTCGGCCGGAGCGCAGGTGCAGCTGGTGGCGAAGGAGGGCGAATATGCCCTGCTGAAGCTGCCTTCCGGCGAGACGCGGCGCGTGCTCGTGGAGTGCATGGCGACGGTTGGCCAGGTTGGCAACACCGATCATGAGAATGTGTCGATCGGAAAGGCCGGACGCAACCGCTGGAAGGGTATTCGTCCGACGAACCGTGGTGTCTCGATGAACCCGGTCGACCATCCGCATGGCGGTGGTGAGGGTAAGACCTCGGGCGGACGTCATCCGGTGACGCCGTGGGGTCAGCCAACGCGTGGATACAAGACGCGGAATAACAAGCGCACGGATGTGTTTATCGTGTCGCGGCGCAACAAGGGTAAGTAAGAGCAGCGCCCGGAGGAGCACTCAGTTTACCGGAGTGCAGTAGGGCAGAACCAAGTCTCGAAGGCTCCTCGCGAGATTCGTTGTATCGAGCATAGAAGTACTGGAGATAGAAATGGCACGCTCTACAAAGAAGGGTCCGTTCATCGACACGCACCTGATGGTGAAGGTTGACGCGATGAACGCGGCCAACGACAAGAAGGTGATTCGTACCTGGTCGCGCCGCTCGACCATCCATCCCGACATGGTTGGCCACACGATTGCGGTTCACAACGGCAAGAAGTTTGTGCCGGTGTACTGCACGGAAAACATGGTCGGGCACAAGCTCGGCGAGTTTTCGGCAACGCGCACGTTCAAGGGCCACTCCGCGAAGGCTGCGGACACGGCGAAGGCCAAGTAAAGAAAAATAGGCGGGAAGCTGTTGCTTCCCGGGATGATTGGTAGAGGCTTCGCCTCGAGGAAGATTGAGATGGCAAAGACAACGACAACTGCACCGGAATTTCGCGCTGAAGCCAAATTCCAGCGCGTCAGCCCGCAGAAGGCCAAGCTGGTGCTGGACCTGATCAAGGGCAAGCCTGTGGGACAGGCGATTAACATCGTAGCGTTCACGAACAAGCGCATTGCGCCGGTGATCGAGAAGACGCTGCGCTCGGCGGTGCAGAACGCGCAGTATCTCGCCGATGAGCGGGGTCTGGACGTGGATGTTGATAAGCTGTATGTGAAGACGGCTGTGGCGAATGATGGGCCGCGCATGAAGCGCATCCGTCCGGCGCCCATGGGACGTGCCTTCCGGTATCAGCGCCGCATCGCCCATATTGTGATCACGATTGCGGAGAAGCAGGCGGCCGAGGTTAAGGCTGCGGCGACAACTCCTGCAGCGGAGACGACGACGAAGCCGGCGGCGAAGAAGACGGCAGCGAAGAAGGCTCCGGCCAAGAAGGCAGCGGCGAAGAAGACCGCGGCCAAGAAGTCGGCCAGCAAGAAGACGGCTGCGGCGAAGTAAGCCGCAGAGGCTCGCGTTAGAAGGAAGTTTGTAGCAGCGCATTACGTAACACAAGCAACATCGCCGCGCCGGCTCAACCGGCTATGGCTCTGAAAGAAGAAGGAAGCTTATGGGACAGAAAGTCCATCCGTATGGATTCCGCCTCGGCGTGAACAAGCCGTGGAAGTCGCGCTGGTTCGTGGAGCGCGGCTATGACAAGCTGCTGGTCGAGGATGTGAAGCTGAAGGCTGAACTCCGCGAGAAGCTGAAGGCTGCCGGCGTGTCGTCCGTTGAGGTCGAGCGTCCGGGCAACAAGCTGCGGTTGATCATCCGCACGGCGCGTCCGGGCATCATCATCGGCCGCAAAGGCGCGGAGATCGACAAGCTGAAGGCCGACATTCAGAAGCGGACCAACCGCGAGGTGTTTATCGACATCCTCGAGGTGAACAAACCGGAGCTTGACGCGCAGCTGGTGGCCGAGAATATCGCGCTGCAGCTCGAGAAGCGTGTCTCGTTCCGCCGCGCGATGCGTAAGTCGGTTGACTCGGCGCTGCGCTTCGGCTGCAAGGGAATCAAGGTTCGCGTTTCGGGCCGACTGAACGGCAACGAGATCGCGCGCTCCGAGTGGTACCTGCAGGGTCGGCTGCCGTTGCACACGCTGCGTGCGGACATCGACTACGGCTTCGCCGAGGCGAAGACCACGTATGGTGTCATTGGCGTGAAGACCTGGATTTACCGTGGCGATATTTACGAGCAGAAGAAGCGCCGCGAGCAGGCCCCGATCACGACAGGCGCGTTCTAGTCTTGAAGGTGAAGACGCGGGGAGGCAAAAGCTTTCCCTCGCCGCGTCTTTACTGTATACTTATCTAGTTTGGCCCTGAGTCTGTGCTATGCACAGAGACCCCGGCTGAGCTTCTCTGATTCCCGCTTTATTAGCGGTTCATCTCAAAGAAGTTCTCCGTCCTCAAGTTTGAAAGGCGAGTTTTCCCCATGCTTTTGCCCAAGAAGGTCAAGTATCGCAAGCAGCAGCGCGGCCGCATGTGCGGCAAGGCGTGGCGCGGCTCCGATCTGTCGTTTGGCGACTACGGTTTGAAGGTCCTGGAGTGCGGTTACATAACTGACCGCCAGATTGAGGCCTCGCGTATCGCGATGACGCGCTTCATCAAGCGCGGTGGCAAGGTCTGGCTGCGTCTGTTCCCGGACAAGCCGATCACGAAGAAGCCGGCCGAGACCCGTATGGGTAAGGGCAAGGGCGCGCCGGATCACTGGGTTGCGGTGGTTCGCCCGGGCAAGATCCTCTTTGAGATGGAAGGCGTGCCGGTCGATATCGCGAAGGAAGCGATGCGCCTGGCTTCGCACAAGCTGCCGCTGAAGACGACATTTGTGGTGCGGCCGAACGTGAAGACCGAGGTTGTGGCCAAGTAGTTTGGCCAGGAGTGCGAGCGGGAAAGAGAGCAAATTTCTCGCTCCGCGCTCGGAATGACAAGTTGTTCTAAGGATTGAACTATGGAACTCGACAAGATCCGCGATCTGAGTGATGACGAGCTGAAGGCTGAAGAGGCGAAGGCGGCTGAGCAGATCTTCCGCATTCGGTTTGCAAAGAGCCTGGGCAAGCAGGAGGGTTTGAAGAACCTGCGTACGCTGAAGCTCGACATCGCTCGTTTTAAGACAGTTGCACGCGAACGCCAGATTGGGAAGGCTCGTCAGGGCGCAGCAACAGAGGCAGGTAAGTAATGGCTGAGAATACAGCAAATACGCAGCAGGCGAACGAGCAGACGCGCCGCAACGAGAAGGTTGGCCAGGTCGTCTCGACCAAGATGCAGAAGACGATCGTGGTTGAGATTGAGATGCGCAAGGCCCACCCGAAGTATCGTCGCGTGATGAAGTTCAACAAGAAGTTCTACGCGCATGACGAGCAGAATTCGGCGCGGATCGGCGACGTGGTTCGCATTCGCGAGACGCGTCCTCTGTCCAAGTTGAAGCGCTGGACGCTCGAGGAGATCATCCGCCGCTCGTCGCTCGCGACGCTGCCGGAGGAGAAGCCGCTGGCTGAAGAGTCGGCGACGAAGTAAGGGTTTTGGTTGGGGTTCTGCTCCAGCCGGTGAAGGGTTTCGCGCGGGCTGAGGCTCGCGCCTCGCAAGGAGATTCGCGATGGCAGTTCAAATGCGCACCATGTTGGACGTGGCCGACAACTCCGGCGCACGCAAGCTGCAGATGATCCTGCCGCTGGGCGGCGGACTCGGCAAGAAGGCTGGCCTGGGTGACGTGGTCACGGCGGCGGTGAAGGAAGCTTCGCCGGACGGCACGGTGAAGAAGGGCAAGGTTGTGAAGGCGGTGATCGTCCGCACGCGCAAGGAGTATCGGCGGCGCGACGGAACCTACATCCGCTTCGACCAGAACGCGGCTGTGGTGATCAACGATGCGATGGAGCCGGTCGGCACGCGTGTGTTCGGTCCGGTTGCGCGCGAGCTGCGTGAGAAGAAGTTTTTGAAGATTGTGTCGCTCGCGCCTGAGGTTATCTAGGAGCGAGTCCGCAGGTTAGTAAGTGAGCGCGTCAGCCGAAGGCTGAACCGCTGATCGGAATCCGGCTCCGACAGATTGCCGAGGCCAAGTAGGAGATTGAGGAAATGGCAAAGATTAAGCGCAATGACCAGGTGATCGTTCTCGCCGGTAAAGACAAGGGCAAGAAGGGCCGCGTTCTGCGCGTGATCGCTGACAAGAACCGCGTCCTTGTTGAGGGCGTCAGCATGATCAAGAAGCACCTGAAGCCGAATCCGCAGCGGAATTCGCAGGGCGGCATTCTCGAGCAGGAGGCTGCGATTCACGTGTCGAACGTGGCGCTGATTGATTCGGACGGCAAGGCGACGCGCGCCGGTTTCCGGTTCGATGGAGACAAGAAGATTCGCGTGGCGCGGTCCAACGGCGGCACGCTGGCTGAGAAGACGCAGTAACGATTCTGGGAGTGGTTTTCGAACTTCTCCAAATTGAGTACCCCACGCACCGGTAACCACTCCGAAACCGTGGAGAAAGAGCAAGCACAATGGCAGCACGACTAAGAGAAAAATATTCGAAAGAGATCAAGAGCCAGCTCCAGAAGGAGCTTGGCATTGAGAACGTGATGGCGGTACCGCGGCTCGAGAAGATCGTTATCAACATGGGTCTCGGCGAGGCGACGCAGAACGTGAAGATGATGGATCCGCTGGTTGCGGATCTCGGTTCGATTGCCGGTCAGAAGCCGGTCATCACGAAGGCGAAGAAGTCGATCGCGGCGTTCAAACTGCGCGAGGGCATGCCGATTGGCGCTATGGTGACGCTGCGCGGCGATGCGATGTACGAGTTCCTGGACCGCCTGATCTCGGTGGCGCTGCCGCGCGTGCGCGATTTTCGCGGCGTGAGCTCGAAGAGCTTTGATGGGCGCGGCAATTACACGCTGGGTCTGCGCGACCAGCTCATCTTCCCGGAAATTGACTACGCGAAGGTGGACAAGATCAAGGGCATGAACGTAACGATTGTTACTTCGGCCCAGGACGACAACGGCGCACGCACGCTGCTGAAGTACTTCGGCATGCCGTTCCGCCAGGGAGCATAAGGAAGAGATATGGCTACTACAGCAAAGCGCGTCAAAGATGCCCGTAAGCCGAAGTTCAAGTCCCGTCAGCACAACCGGTGCCAGCTGTGCGGCCGCCCGCGCGCGTACCTGCGCAAGTTTGGCGTGTGCCGTCTGTGCTTCCGTGGACTGGCGCTCAAGGGTGAGATCCCGGGCGTTGTGAAGTCGAGCTGGTAACGCCAGAAGCGTTGATTGGCTCCGCAACCTGAGTGTTGCGGCTCGCTCCCGAAGCGTACCGGGAGAAAACATTTCTGGCTGACTCAAGTAAGCGTGAGCCGGCCACAAAACATTCCCGCAGGTTCTTCTCGATGGAGGAGCGAACGGGGGATGAAAGGAAGACGATGAATCTGACCGATCCAGTTGCAGATTTTTTGACCCGCATTCGCAACGCACACCGTTCCCGTCACCAGAAACTTGACGTTCCGGCTTCGCGGCTTAAGGCGGAGATCGCCCGCATCCTCAAAGAAGAGGGCTACATCGCCAACTACAAGCCTGTCGAGGAGAATGGCCAGAATGTTCTGCGCGTGTACCTGAAGTACGGCGCGAATAATGAGGCTGCGATCCGCGATCTGCAGCGCGTGTCGCGCCCTGGTTGCCGCGTGTATGTGGGCAAGGATGAGATCCGCCGCGTACAGGGCGGTCTGGGAATTTCGATCATGACGACCCCGAAGGGTGTTATGACCGGTCGTCAGGCGCGCCGCGAGGGTGTTGGCGGCGAGATTCTCTGCGAAGTTTGGTAAAGAGAGACCGCAGAATTTTTGTTGATTGAGGGGCGATGAGCCCGTACGGCTGCAGTGGAACGAGTGGCTAAGAGCTATTCGGGACTCGCAAGCCACAAAGGATTTTGAGATGTCACGTATCGGCAAAAAGCCCATCACGCTGCCCAAGGGCGTCAAGTACACGGTTCAGACGAACACGGTTGTGGTCGAGGGGCCGAAGGGTAAGGTCTCGGCCCTGATTCCGGAGGGCATCACGCTCAACGAGAAGGACGGCGTGCTGCATGTCGAGCGTCAGAACGACTCGCAGGCGCCGCTGCACGGCCTTGCGCGTGCGCTGGTGTTCAACGCGGTTGAAGGCGTGACCAACGGCTGGAAGAGAGAGCTCGACGTCGTCGGCATCGGCTACCGTGTGGAGATGAAGGGTAAGAACACGGTTGTGTTTACGCTCGGCTACTCGCACCCAATCGAGTTCCCGCTGCCCACAGGCATCGAGGTCGCGATTGATCCGAAGCAGACGCATGTCACGGTTTCTGGTATCGATCGTCAGAAGGTCGGCCAGGTCGCAGCGGATATGCGCGCGCTGCGCAAGCCGGATCCGTACAAGAACAAGGGTGTTCGTTACTCCGACGAGAAGCTGAAGAAGAAGGTCGGCAAGACGGGCGCGAAGTAATCATGGAGCGAATCATCTTGACCAGCGGTAACCGTCAAGATGGGCGCTAAGTAACTCCGAACGTCGCTGAAGGTCAGCGCCGCCATTAGGAAGGGAAAATAAAATGATCAACACTCCGCAGCGCAATGTAATCCGCAAGCGTGTTCACGAGCGCATCCGCGCCAAGATGACCGGCAGCGCGGAGCGTCCGCGCCTGAATGTCTACCGCTCGCTCAACCATATCTACACGCAGATCATCGACGACGCGAGTGGAACGACCATCGCTTCGGCTTCGACGGTGTCGAAGAAGGGTGAGGGCAAGAAGGCTGGCGGCAATGTGGCGGCGGCCAAGGAAGTCGGCAAGCTCATCGCGGAGCGCGCGAAGGAGAAGGGCATCAAGAAGGTGGTCTTCGATCGCGGCGGGTATCTGTATCACGGTCGCATCAAGGCACTGGCCGATGCGGCGCGCGAGGCCGGGCTGGAGTTTTAGCCACGGATGGATTTAGAAGCGGCTCTTGAGGCCGCGGCCCCGGACCGGTGTGCCGGGGACAAATAAAGAGAAAGAAGATAAGCAATGGCCACACGTAAAAGACTCGACGGCAACCGGATGAACCTCAAGGATGAGGTTGTCAGCATCAACCGCGTGACCAAGGTGGTCAAGGGCGGCAAGAACATGAGCTTCGCAGCGCTGGTCATCGTCGGCGACCCCGGCGAGGGCGTTGTGGGCTACGGCTCGGGTAAGGCCAAGGAGGTTCCGCAGGCGATCCGCAAGGGCATCGAGGCGGCGAAGAAGAACCTCATCAAGGTCAACCTGACGCAGACCTCGATTCCGCACCAGGTGCTTGGACACTTTGGTTCGGGTGAGGTGCTGCTGAAGCCGGCGCCCGAAGGTACGGGCGTGATCGCCGGAAAGACCGTGCGTGCAGTGATGACCGCTGCCGGTGTGCAGAATGTGCTGACGAAGAACATCGGTTCGGCCAACCCGCACAACGTGGTCAAGGCGACGTTCGATGCGCTCTCGCAGCTTCGCGACAAGAACGACGTCGCTGCTCTGCGCGGCAAGTCAGTGGATGAGCTGTAAAAGGAAGTCAGGAAGTGAGGAGTTAGAGAGTCAGGGATTTCCAGCTTTCTAACTCGGTAACTCCGTTCGGAGAAGAAGAATGGCAGCGACCAACACGATCAAGATTCAGTATTACCGTTCGCAGATCTGCACGCCGGTGAAGCACAAGCTCGTTGTGAAGGGCCTGGGCTTTACGCGGTTGAACCAGATTGTCGAGCGCGAGGACACTCCGTCGATCCGCGGCATGGTGAAGAAGATCCCTCACCTCGTCCGCATCGTCAACTAGGGAAGTCCACCACGCCTCTTTGAGGCAAATGCGAGTCGGCGCAGGCCGGCGTTGAGCGAGGAAATATGGCAAAGAATCTTTCGAACCTTCGTGCGCCGAAGGGCGCGAACTCCAATAAGAAGCGCGTGGGCCGTGGTATGGGCTCGGGCATGGGCAAGACGTCGACCCGAGGCCACAAGGGTCAGGGTTCGCGCTCGGGCTCGTCGCTGATGCGCGGCTTTGAGGGCGGCCAGATGCCGCTGCATCGGCGCCTGCCGAAGCGGGGCTTCACGAACATCTTCCGCACCGAGTACACCGTGCTTGGGCTGGACAGGATTGCGGAGCTGGGCGAGACCGAGCTGACGCTCGATGTCCTTGCGGCGCGCGGGATCCTCAAGAAGCGGAATGGGCTGGTGAAGGTTCTGGCGAATGGCGAGTTGAAGTCTGCCGTGACCGTGCACGCGCACAAGTTCTCCAAGGGCGCGCAGAAGGCGATCGAAGCGGCTGGCGGAC
Source organism: Acidobacteriaceae bacterium (assembly GCA_035944135.1). Taxonomy (NCBI): domain Bacteria; kingdom Pseudomonadati; phylum Acidobacteriota; class Terriglobia; order Terriglobales; family Acidobacteriaceae; species Acidobacteriaceae bacterium. Next base: position 121,921 of record DASZBM010000009.1, on the reverse strand, counting down.
GGGCGGTCGTGATCGGAGCTGCAGATTCCGAGGCTGCGCCCGCAGCATAACGAATCAGGCCGGGGCCGCGCGCTCCGGCCTTCTTAAATCTCCCATTTCTAGTCATTTTCTTTGTCTGTTCGGCAGTGGCTGGTTCCGCGTAGAATAGCTGCACGAACCCTCAGCCGGGCTGACATCCACACGCTCCGCACCAAGGCTCTTCACACCGATGCTCGAAAAGTTTCTCAACATCTTCCGCATCCCCGATCTTCGCAAGCGGATCCTCTTTACTCTGGCCATGCTGGCGGTCTACCGGCTTGGAGCGCACATTCCCACGCCCGGGATTGACGCGGCTAAGCTGGCACAGTTCTTCAACCAGAATGCCGGCGGCGCGCTTGGCCTGCTTGATTTGTTCAATGGCGGCAACCTGCGTAAGTTGACGGTCTTCGCGCTCGGCATCATGCCGTACATCACCGCGTCGATCATCTTTCAGCTGCTGACCGTTGTGTATGAGCCGCTGGCGAAGCTGCAAAAAGAAGGCGAGCTGGGACGGCGCAAGATCACGCAGTGGACCCGTTATGTCACGGTTCTGCTGGGTGTTGTTCAAAGCTTCTTCATCGCACTGACGCTGACGAACACCTCGACCAGCGAGTCGATGGTGGTAATGTCCAAGACTGCTTTCATTCCGCTCTGCATCCTCACTCTCACGGCAGGCGCAAGCTTCATCATGTGGCTTGGTGAGCAGATTACCGAGCGCGGTATTGGTAACGGTATGTCGTTGCTCATCTTCACCGGCATCGTCGTCGGTATTCCGCGTGGAATTGGGGATCTTTACACCAAGGCGACAACGGACGCCTGGGGAGGATTCACTCCCATTGCGATTGCTTTGATCATCGTGATGATGGTCGTAGTCGTGGCATTCATCTGCTTCGTCGAGCGGTCAGAGCGCCGTATCCCGATTCAGTCGGCGAAGCGTATGGTGGGCCGCAGCATGACGCAAGCGTCGAGCTCGTTCCTGCCGCTGCGGGTGAACTCCGGCGGTGTGATGCCGGTCATCTTTGCCGCGTCGATTCTGTCGGCGCCGATGCTGCTGCAGAACATGTCCATCTTCGGGTCGGGTCCCCTGCGCGATAACAGGTACCTGGGCCCGCTGTTCACCTGGCTTGGGCCGGCCGAGCCGCTGTATGTTCTCCTGTACATCGTCGCGATTATCTTCTTCGCGTATTTTTATATCTCGATCATTTTCCGTCCCGACGACATCGCGGACAACATGCGCAAGTACGGAAGCTTCATCCCTGGTATCCGTCCTGGCAAGCGCACTTCAGATTTCATCAACGATGTGCTGACGCGAATCACGCTCGTAGGTGCCATCTACCTGTGCGTGATTTCGATTCTCCCGATGTTCCTCATTTCGGGTATCCACTTCAACCATTTACCGTGGATCGGGCATTTCTTTGATGCCCTGCCGACGTGGGCAACGAACGGGCTGGGGTTGAACTTTTACTTCGGCGGCACGTCGCTGCTGATTGTTGTCGGTGTGGCGATGGACACGGTGCAGCAGGTAGAAGCGCAGCTGATCATGCGGCACTACGATGGCTTCTCGCCGAAGTCTGGCCGTATTCGCGGCCGCCGCAGCTGGTAGTTCGCACCACTTTCTGGTACCCACGTCCGAGGTCTGGGCGTGGGTTTTCACTGTAGATGTACTTTGCTGAAGCTTTCCTGCGGTCTCGATCTTCGAAGCATTTACCGTCCAATTCTCCAGTTTGTTGCGGTCTTTCCTTATGCCGAAACCTCTTCCGAACGCGAGCGATTTTCTTCCTGGTCCGGTTCTTCTGCTCGGCGCGCCAGGCGTCGGCAAGGGAACCCAGGCGCAGCGCCTGATGGCCGAGTTCGGCATCCCGCAGATTTCAACTGGCGATCTTTTGCGCCAGCATCGCCGGGACCGCACAACACTTGGTTCTCTGGCAGATGATCTGATGTCGCGAGGGAAGTTGGTGCCGGACGATCTGGTAAACCAGATGGTTGCGGCGCGCCTCCAGGAGCCGGACACAGAGCACGGGTACATCCTCGACGGTTTTCCGCGGACGCTGAACCAGGCAGAGTGGCTCGATCGGCAGCTCGTAGCGTATCTGCTGCCAGTGGTTGCGATCAATATCGTTGTGGATCAGCGCGTTCTGCTGGAGCGCATTACCGGCCGGCTGACGTGCCCGATCTGCGGCACGATCTATAACATCTACTCGAAGCCGCCAATGAATGATCGCCTATGCGACTTCGAGGGGGCAGCGCTCGTGCAGCGCGCCGATGATACGGTCGATGTCTTCCATGAGCGCATGCGCGGTTTCGAGCAGAAGACATCGGCGGTAATCGAGTACTATCGCGAGCATGGGAACCGGTTCGCCGAAGTTGATGGTGACCGGCCAATCGACGAAGTTACACGGAGCATTCGCGAGACGCTGCTGCGCCTGCGGCATCATCCGGAGAACTAAAGGTGCGAGAATCGAAACGCGGGATTCGATTCACTAACGCGATCAACCGCATCTCGAATCTCGCTTCTCGTATCTAATCACTATGGCAATCATGATCAAATCTCCCGCTGAGATCCAGGCGATGCGTCGCTCGGGCGAGGCCCTGCGCAAGGTCCACGAGGCCGTGCGTGCGGTGGTGGCTGCGGGCGCGACGACTATGGATCTGGAGCACGCTGCCGCTGCGAAGGTGGAAGAACTCGGAGTGAAGCCTGCGTTCAAGGGGTATCACGGATATCCCGCTGTGCTTTGCACGTCAGTCAACAGCGAGGTTATTCACGGGATTCCGAACGACCGCCGGACGCTGAAAGAGGGAGATATCGTTTCTATCGACTGCGGTGTAGTGGTCGACGGCTTCTACTCGGACTGCGCGGTGACCTATCCGATCGGAACCGTCAAGCCTGAGGTTGAGAAGCTTCTGCGGGTGACGGAAGCGTCGCTCTATGCGGCGATTGAAAAGGCTGTGCCCGGTGGCCGATTGTTCGACATCTCGCATGCGGTGCAGTCGATGTGTGAGGCGGAGGGGTTGGGTGTTGTCCGGGAGTTCGTAGGGCACGGCATCGGCCGCAGCATGCATGAAGACCCGCAGTTGCCGAACGTTGGCTCCGCGGGCAAGGGGCCGCGCCTGAAGGCCGGTATGGTGCTGGCGATCGAACCGATGATCAACCTCGGCAGTCCTGACGTAAAGGTGCTGGACGATGGTTGGACAGCAATCACGATCGACGGCAGCTACAGCGCGCACTTCGAGCACACTGTGGCAATCACCAAAGACGGCCCGCTCATCCTTACGCGCTAAGTACTACGCTTCGTCTCGCCAGTCCTTGCGAGTGCGTGACGGCTTTTAGTGCGCGGCCATTTGCTCGGGATCGACCTCGCGGTTCTTTGGTGGCAGTCGCATGATCCAAACGAGCGGCGACAGCAGTAGAACCGTACCTGCAAGGATCGCGAATGCGTTCTTATAGGCGAGCATCGTCGCCTGGCGCTGCAGCTGACCGTAGATCTCGGCGAGTGCAGGGTATTGAGCCGCCGCGGCAGAATTGTGTGTGAGCGCCGCAAACCGCTGCACCTCTCGCGTGACCGCCATCGATCCTGCCGATAGATTCGAGGCAAGGTTCAGCTGATGCACCTGCGCCGATCGCGCAAGAAACGTCGTCAGCAGCGCCGTTCCAGCCGAACCGCCAATGTTTCTCGCGAAGTTTGAAAGCGACGAGATCTGATTCATCTTGTTTCGCGGCACGCCAACGTAGTTCAGCGTGCTGATGGGGATAAAGATGAAGGGAAGGCCGACAACCTGCAGCATGCGCCATAGCGTGACTGTTCCATAGCTTGTGTACAGGTCCAGCCGGGTGAGATTGAAGAGGCCGGCGGCGACGGCGAGATAGCCAAGCATGACCATCAGGCGCGGGTCGCCCTTGCCCAGCGTTCGGCCCGCGACCGCCATCATCACCATCATCACGAAGCCGGCAGGTGACAACACCATGCCCGCTCGCTCCGCTGTGTACCCAAGCAAGACCTGGAGGAATTGCGGGATCAGAACCGTTGAACCGAAGAGCACCATTCCGAGAATGAGTTGCAGAAAGACGGCGGTACCGAAATTGCGGTTCTTCAGCAGCTTCAGATCGACGATCGGGTCCGGATGGCGCCACTCCCAGACGGCGAAAAAGATCAGCGTGACGACCGCAAGAAATGCGGTGAACTGAATCTGCCCGGAGCCAAACCAGTCCTTCTCCTGACCCTTATCGAGAGTGAACTCAAGCAGACCGACGCCGAGGGCAACTGCGCCGAGGCCGATGAAATCAACCGGAGAGCGCCGCTTCATGCGCTCCTTCATCTCGGGTGGATCCTCGACCATGCGGTTGGACAGAAAGAGTGACAGCAGACCGAACGGCAGGTTAATGAAGAAGATCCAGTGCCAGTTGTAGTTGTCGGTAAGCCATCCGCCGAGCGTTGGCCCGATCGCCGGCGCGACGACGACGGCCATGCCGTAGAGTGCGAAGGCCTGCCCGCGCTTCTCGATCGGGAAGGTGTCGGCCAGGATCGCCTGCTCGCTTGGAGCTAGTCCCCCACCGCCGAGGCCCTGCAGGATGCGGGCGAGAATCAATGCCGGCAGCGTGGGTGCCAGACCGCAGAGCAAGGAGCAAGCGGTAAACATCATCACGCAGATCATGTAGAAGCGCTTGCGTCCGATGCGATCGGAGATCCAGCCGGAGATGGGAAGGATCACGGCCGACGAGACCAGATAGCTGGTCAGTACCCACGTCGCCTCTTCCTGGGACGCACCCACCGAGCCCGCGATATGCGGGAGTGCGACGTTCGCGATGGAGGTGTCCAGCACCTCCATGAACGTGGCAATGGTTACCGTGAGGGCAATCAGCCACGGGTTATGCTTCGGCTTCCACACGCCTTGTAGTAGCTGTCCGGGCATATCAGGGTACTGATACAGTATATCAGGGTACTGATATATGTCTGACTACCGCCTGGAGAAAGCAAAGCTCGCAAGACGATGTACCAAGAGCTTGCGCGAGCTGTTGGTCGGCTATCGTTCGCTTCTGGAAGATGCGCTGCGCGGCGAGGGCCTCAGTCTGCCCCAACTGCGGCTGCTGAGCGCCATTCACGAGCAGCATGAAGTCAGCGGCGCGACCATCGCGCGATCGTGCCAAGTCACGCCCCAGACCTTGCAGGCGATGCTGACTCGTGCGGAACGAGAGGGCTGGATCACTCGCGGAATCTCCGCTGCCAATCACCGTATCCTGACGGCATCCCTGACAAGGAAAGGAGACGCAGTGCTGCAACGCGGCCTTGCGGCTGCGGCCGAGATCGAGGAGAAGATCTGGGCCGGAGTTTCAGCCGGCGCACTGGACCGCTTGAATATCACTCTGGAACATGGCATCGCCAACCTGCACGGTGAACTCGAGGGTCATCGCGCAGCGAGTTAGTGCTGCTAGCCACTAGAGACGGCAGATCAGAAGCTCGCGTTCGTAGACCATCTCCGGCGGGAGGTGGTCATGCAGCAACAGGAATAACTCCTCGTGACTCATCACCTCACGACGCCAGGCTGCACGATCGACCGTCTGGAGCTTGGCAAATTGTTCGGGCGAAAACTCGAGTCCGTCCCAGTTCATGTCATCGTAGTAGGGCGTCCAGCCGATCGGCGTCTCATTGCTCTGCGCCCGTCCGTGGACGCGATCGACGATCCACTTCAGCACGCGCATGTTCTCGCTGAAGCCCGGCCAGAGGAACTTGCCGTTCTCATCCTTGCGGAACCAGTTCACGTGGAAGACGCGCGGAGTCGAGGCGAGCTCGCGCTGCATCCTGAGCCAATGCCGAAAATAATCGCCCATGTGGTATCCGCAGAAGGGAAGCATCGCCATTGGATCGCGGCGCACAAGGCCAGTCTTGCCGGCTGCGGCAGCAGTCGTTTCAGAGCCCATTGTTGCGCCCGCGTAGACGCCGCTCGACCAGTTGAACGACTGGAAGATGAGGGGGACCGTGTCGGAGCGACGGCCACCGAACAGGAACGCGGCAATCGGCACGCCCTCTGGTGACTCCCAAGCCTCGCGATCAAAGACCGGACACTGCACGGCGGGCGCTGTGAAGCGGCCGTTCGGGTGTGCAGCGGTGCGGCCGGTCTTCTTGCCGATCTCCGGAGTCCAGCGCTCGCCGAGCCAGTCGATACATTCGGCCGGCGGCTTCGACGTCATTCCCTCCCACCACACTCCACCGTCCGGCGTGAGGGCGACGTTCGTAAAAATCGTGTTGCGGCTCAAAGTCGCCATCGCGTTCGGATTCGTTTTCGCGCTTGTACCGGGCGCCACGCCGAAGAAGCCAGCCTCTGGATTAATCCCGCGCAGATGACCGTTCGCATCCGGACGAATCCACGCAATGTCATCGCCCACGCACCAGATCTTCCACCCCTCGAAGCCCTTCGGCGGAATCATCATTGCAAAGTTTGTCTTGCCGCACGCGCTCGGAAACGCTGCAGCGACGTAGGTCTTTTCACCCTCGGGAGATTCCGCTCCTAGGATGAGCATGTGTTCCGCCATCCAGCCTTCGTCACGCGCGATGTTGCTCGCGATGCGCAGCGCGAAGCATTTCTTGCCGAGAAGAGCGTTGCCGCCGTAGCCGGAGCCGTAGCTCCAGATCTCGCGCGTTTCAGGAAAATGCACGATGTACTTGGTATCGTTCTGTGGCCATGGGACGTCCTGCTCGCCCGGCGCAAGCGGTGCGCCAACTGAGTGCATGCAAGGAACGACGCGCTTGATGTCCTTATCGATCTCCGCGAACACCGGCGCGCCGACGCGTGCCATGATGCGCATGTTCACTACTGCGTAAGCGGAGTCCGTGAGTTGCACGCCGATCTGCGATGCCTTGGAGCCAATCGGTCCCATCGAGAACGCGAGCACGTACATCGTGCGGCCGCGCATAGAACCGCGAAAGAGCTCCTTCAGCTTGCGGCGCATCTTGAATGGGTCTTCCCAGTTGTTTGTGGGGCCGGCCGCATCCTTGCTCAGCGAGCAGATGAACGTGCGGTCCTCGACGCGCGCGACGTCGTTCGGGGAACTGCGCGCGAGATAGCAGCCGGGCCACAGCTTCTCGTTCAGCTTGATGAAGGTGCCGCCCTCAACCAGCTTCCGGCACAGGTATTCGTTCTCAGCATCCGTGCCATCCACCCAGTGGATAGCATCGGGCTGACAAAGCTCGGCCATCTTTTCGACCCACCGGATGAGGTGTTTGTTGGTGGTCAAAACTCGTGTCGAAACCTGCGTGCTCTTTGTGGCTGCCCCTGCGGCCATGCGGTTTACCTCCGCCTCCAGTGTCGCTCCAGAGGGTACTGGCAAGCTATCGCATTCTGCGCTTGTCTGTCGTGCGCACCTTGCTCTATCGCGCGATTACCGCCGCGTGCATATCCTGTCTGGCAGGGCATCCAGATACATCGCAGTTGCTATGAATAGCGACCAAACGGACCCTCAGCGCATCCCTTCACATAGGAGGCTTCATGGCCAGCAGCACTCCGGAGATTATTCGCCCGCGTGTGGTCGTTATCGGCGCGGGCTTTGGCGGCATCTATGCGGCGAAGCGCCTTGGCAAGCTGCCTGTCGATGTCACCGTCGTCGACCGCAAGAACCACCACACGTTTCAACCATTGCTTTATCAGGTTGCGCTGGCCGTCCTGTCGCCGGGGGACATCGCGCAGCCCATCCGCAGTATTCTGCGCGACAACCGCAACACCGAAGTCGTGATGGATGAGGTTGTCGGGCTGGACATCGCGACTCGCCGGGTGCATCTGCAGAGCGGAGCCGAACTGCTCTACGACTATCTGATTCTCGGCACCGGATCGACGCACAGCTACTTCGGCAAGGATGAGTGGGCGAAACTTGCGCCAGGGTTGAAGTCCATTGAAGATGCAACCGAGATTCGGCGCCGTGTGCTGCTCGCCTTTGAACTCGCGGAGCGCCAGACGCTCGAGACCGGCAGTCATCCGCCACTGAATTTCGTAATCATTGGAGGCGGACCTACCGGTGTCGAGCTCGCGGGTGCGATCTCTGACATCGCTCGTCTTTACATGACGCGTGACTTCCGCCACATCGATCCTTCGACTGCGAATGTGCTGATCCTTGAAGGCTCACCGAACATACTTGGCGCATATCCGAAGGACCTTCAAGAAAAGGCGGTCGAACAACTCTCAAAGCTGGGTGTTCGCGTGCGCACAGGAGCCCATGTAACCGATGTCCAGCCCGGATATGTGATGGTCGGCGACGAGCGCATCGAGAGTGTGTGCACGTTGTGGGCGGCAGGCGTGCAAGCCTCACCGCTCGGCAAGATGCTCGCCGAAGCGATGGGTGTTCCGCAGTGCCTCGACCGGCGCGGGTGTGTAGCGGTCGATGGGTATTTGAATCCGCCGAACCATCCGGAGATTTTTGTCATCGGCGATCTCGCGCACGTGGAGGAGAACGGCAAGCAGGTCCCCGGAGTAGCGCAGCCCGCGATGCAGATGGGAACGTACGCCGCGGAGCGGATCGGTCTGCTGACCAGCAATCCCGCAGCCGCCGCAAAACAGAAGCCCTTCCACTACTTCGACAAGGGCGACATGGCAACGATCGGCCGCAAAGCTGCGGTGGCGCGGATCGTCTGGCCGTTTCACGCGCACTGGTCAGGCTTCATGGCGTGGATCACGTGGCTTGTCGTACACATCTTTTTTCTCATCGGCTTCCGCAATCGCTGGGGCGTCTTCCGCCAGTGGGGTTACACGTACATTCGCCTGCAGGATGGCGTACGGCTGATCGTGGGCTCACAGGTTCTTCCGGGGTGGGACGCCATCGCCGTTCCACCGGCTCCAAAGGAGGACGAGCCAACATTGACCACACAACACTGAAGCCACGCAGTCGCCTTCGCTGCGCATCCACTCCTCAGGCGCGTGATTTCACGTCGGAGGATTTGTATGCCAGAGGCGGTAGTCGTCAAAGGGCGCAAGGTTCGTTACGCGGTTGTCGGAATCGGATGGATCTCGCAGACGGCATTTCTGCCGGGTGTGGAGCACACCGGCAACAGCGAGGTTGTTGCGTTCGTCAGCGGGCACGAAGACAAGGCCGCGAAGGTTGGCGAGAAGTACGGCGTCAAGGATCTCTACAGCTACGAGCAATACGACGAGCTGCTGCACTCCGGGAAGATCGACGCTGTCTATCTCGCAACGCCGAACTGGGACCACGTCGATCTCGCCATCCGCACGCTGGACGCCGGCATTCATCTGCTGCTTGAGAAGCCGATGGCCACATCTGTCGAAGACTGCGAGCGCATCATTGCGGCGGCGGAACGTAGCGGAGCAAAGCTCATGATCGCCTACCGCATGCACCATGAACCCGCGATGCTGAAGGCGTTGGAGACAGCGCGCAGCGGCAAGCTCGGTCATCTGCGCTACTTCAACTCTTCGTTCTCCCAGCCGGTGAACTACCAGAATCATCGCGCGAAGAATGGCTATTGGGCGGGTCCGGTGCCGGACATGGGACCGTATCCGATCAACACGGCTCGCAACTTCTTCGGCGCCGAGCCGATTGAGGTCTCGGCCATTGGCACGCGCACTGAACCTGAACGCTTCCGTGATTTCGAAGACCAGGTAGCCGTGAATCTTCGCTTCCCCGGAGGTCAGCTTGCCACGATGCTGCTCAGCTACTCTGGCTCGGATCTCGATGACTACCGAATCGTCGGCACTCTCGGGGACCTGTATTCTTCGCCTGCTTTTGCAATTCCCGGAGGTTTCAAGCACACGGTCACGATCGGCGAATCAGAGAAGAAAACGGAAGAGAGCTTTACGCCTACCGATCAGTTTGGTGGCGAGCTGAAATACTTCTCTGACTGCATCGTCAACGACGAGCACCCTGAAGCTGACGGCGAAGAAGGAATGCTGGACATCCGTGTACTCGCCGCGGTTCAGCGCGCGCTCGAGACCGGGCAGCCTCAGAAACTCGAGCCCTACGCAAGACGTCGCAGGCCCACTCCGGACCAGGCGCAAAAGCTCAAAAAGGTCGACGAGCCGGAGCTTGTGGGCGTACATCAGCCGAGCAAAGGACGCTGAATCTGACAACGCCACAGCAGCTTTTCGCCCGGAGCCAACTCGCATGCGCTTGCGTGCCTCTCATTGTCGTGGCCCTCGCGCTCACGGTGGATATTCCTGTCTACCGATGGTTCAGCGAGCCGCCCAGGAGAGATCCATGGCACTCGAAGACGTTTTGATCGACGAGCTCCGCGACCTGTACAGCGCGGAAAATCAGCTCGTAAAGGCACTCCCTAAACTCGCCAGGGGCGCGAAACACGGCGAACTCAAACAGCTCTTCAAAGATCACCTCGAGGAGACCAAGGGCCACGTCCTTCGCCTCCGCGAGGCTTTCGAACATATCGGAAAGAAGCCCACAGGAAAGCACTGTGAAGGCATGGAGGGTGTTATCGGCGAAGGCGCCGAGGCGCTCGAAGAGGACATGGACGATGCCTCTTTTGACTCCGGCCTTATCGGTGCAGCGCTGCGGACCGAGCACTATGAGATCGCCGGCTACAACGCCGTCATCGCCATGGCGAAGACCCTCGGAATGAGTGAGGTGGTCGATCTCATGAGGCAGAACCTGGCAGAGGAGATCGAAGCTGCCAAGAAGATTTCCGCGGCAGCCAAGCCGATCTTCAAGGAGGCCACGCAGGAGCAGGAAGAGGATAAAGATTCTCAGCCAGCTTCAAAGAAGAAGGCAAAGGACAAGACCTCCGAACGCAAGAGCAAAGAGGACGAGCGCAAGGCCGCTGGAGACGTGAAGCGGAAGGGAAGCGCCAGTAAAAATCAGACCTCGGCGATCAGCGGCGAAGAAGAATAATCCCTGCGAGCGCGACCAAATGCAAACGGCGTTCTCTCAGGAGAACGCCGTTTGACCTTCAATCGCTCTTGCCCGATTAGTACGGATTCTTGGGCTTCTTCGGTGGTCCGCCGGGTACGCCGAACCGGAATACCAGGCCGCTGCTTATATGGACCAGGCCTGACGCACCGATCGCCGGTTTCTGCCCGGCATTTATATAGCTGTTGGTAGTCGTCACGCTGCCGATACCGACTTCGATCACACGGAAATCTACGTGCCGATTCAACGGGTAATCGATGCCTCCGTACAACGCGTACTGACCTTGAAGCGTGTGCACCAGGCTCACTGGCGCCTTGCTGACCGCCGCACCCGCGGAGAGCTCAGCGTACGGCCGGAAGCCAAAGGCAGTCGGACGAGACTCGATTCTAGCCGCCAGGGAGAATACATTCAGAGAGGCGTTGTTGCGATGCACAATTGTGTCACGGGCATCGACGCCGAACTTCATACCTGGACCATGCGTAACATCGTAGTACGCGCCGAAATCCAGTCCGCCGAAGATTCCTGATCTTTGGCCATCTCCAAAGAATGCGAATGGCCCCGTGTCGGCGGTCGAGTTCCCGATATGCTCCACCACCGGATTAATGTACACGCCAACCTGCGCCCGGGCACTCGCTGCAACAGCAGCCAGTAGCACGGCTGCAAGAACGTACCGCAATCTCATCAAGAACAATCCTTACCTTCGGTTGAACTTCTGACTTCAGAGAGCAAGCTCGCGTTTCGCGTCGCCGCAAGACTACGCTGTAACGGCCTCGCGAACCTTTACCGGGGTCAGCCAGTTGTATTTGTCGGGCGCCGCTCCGCTCACGATGTCGAAAAACGCCTTGTGAAGCGCGGAGGTGACCGGGCCCATACTGCCGTCGCCCACAAGAATGCGATCCACGCTGCGCAAATGCGTTACCTCTGCGGCGGTACCAGTAAAGAACGCCTCATCGCAGATATACAGCAACTCACGCGGCATCGCCTGTTCGACGACCGGAATGCCGAGCTGACGTGCCAGCACCAGAATTGAGTCGCGCGTAATGCCGTTCAGAACAGAGTTCGCCAGCGGCGAGGTGTACAGAACACCCTTGTGCACAATGAACAGGTTCTCGCCCGAGCCCTCGCTCAAATAGCCATTCGTGTCCAGCGCGATGCCCTCCACATAGCCGTTCACATCGGCCTCCATGCGGATAAGCTGCGAGTTCATATAGTTCGCGCCCGCCTTCGCCAGCGACGGCATCGTGTTTGGCGCCAGGCGGTTCCAGCTCGAGATGCATACATCCGCGCCGCCGTGGCCCGCGACGTACTTGCCCCAAGGGAAGTTCGCGATGTAAATCTCAACGGGCGACTTCAGCGGATTCACGCCAATCTCTCCGTAGCCGCGGAACGCAATCGGCCGGATGTAACACGGCGTCACGCCGTTCGCCTCAATCAGTTCAACGACGGCCTCGTTCAGCTGCTCGAGCGAGTAGGGAAGCGGCATCCTGTAAATCTTCGCCGAGTGAATCAGCCGCTGCATGTGCTCGGGCAGACGGAATACACCGGCGCCACCTTCCTGCGCATAGCAGCGAATCCCCTCAAACACAGATGAGCCGTAGTGCACCACGTGGCTCATCACGTGAATCTGCGCTTTCTCCCACGGAATCAGTTGGCCGTTATGCCAGATGTTCGCTGTCGTCTCGAGCGGCATTCGCGTCTCCTTCGTTTGAACTCCGATTATACGGTTCTGCCCGCACGCTTCTGAAATTTCATTCTTTCGCGAGAGGCCACCAACCTCGCTCCATCGCCGTGCAACAATCTGAATCGCCCCTGATGTTTGCTCCGCACCCAGTCGCGCTCACCCGTATCGAGAGTTCCGCGCTCGCGCGTTTCTCGCTGCTTGCACTCAGCTCCATCTTCTTCCTCGTCGATCCCTTTGCGGCCCTGCCGACATTTCTGGCGATCACTGAAGGTCAGGACTCGAAGCGCCGCCTGCGCACCGCACGCAAAGCCTCGCTGACCGCGTGGGTCGTGCTCTCGCTCTTTGCCTTCGTCGGCCATTACATCTTCCGGCTGTTCGGCATCTCGCTTCCGGCATTCGAGATCGCCGGCGGAATCATCCTGCTTCTCATCGGCCTGGACATGCTCGAGGCCAAACGTTCCCCTACGCAGGAGACACGCAAAGAAACGCAGGCCGCGGCCACCAAAGACGACGCTGGAATCGTGCCTATGGGCATCCCCATGCTCGCGGGCCCGGGCAGTATCACGACCGTGATGGTCCTCGTCGGCCAGGTGCAATCCAAGTGGGAGATGACTGCCATCCTTGGCGCCATCGCCATCACGGCCATCGCCTGCTTCCTTGTGCTGGGCAGCGCCGACCGCGTGGCCCGCGTCCTCGGCCAGACCGGGATTCGCATCCTCGTCCGCGTCATGGGCCTTCTGCTGGTCGCGCTCGCCGTGCAGTACTTCGTCAACGGCTTCGTCGACCTTGGCGTTATTGCCAAACCCTGACGCTACTTCAAAAAGAACGCCGAGACCGTTACAACAACACCTGCGATTCCCAGCAGCCCGGCCGCTGCGACGTACCGGTGGTGTCGCGTCAGCAGTGTGATCGAAGCCAGCACGACCGCGATCTGCAGCAGCGCCTCGCCAAGATCAAACCGATCGGCCCTGTGCTCGGCGCGATTCACATCCCCCTCCATCTCTCGTGCCTTATCCGCGCTTTGGTCGAGCTCAGGCTGCCACTTCGCAATCTCCGCTTTGTACGTTTTCAGCTGTGCCTGAGCCGCCGCTGACCCAGGCGCCAGCAGCGTGAGCAGTTCGCTAGCCTTCTGCGTCTGCTGAACACGCAGCTTGCGCGATTGATACTCGTTCCACTGGTCCGCAGCGCGGGTTTGCTCGAGCACCGCCCGCGTATGTTCCCGGTGTCCCAGCACCGTCACCATCGCCACCAGCACCGCCAGGACAGCGATTACCAGGGAAACGTACATCAGGCTTTTCTCCGCACCCTCTTGCACCTGCTCCGAAAACTCGTGAATCTCTGACGCTTCCATTTAGCTCTCCACCCGCCGCGAAACTCCTTGATTCTAACGGGCGAAAGGGGGCATTCCACGTGCCAAATCTCACCGTTTTCCGCGCTCTGTCCACAGTTCCCACAGGGTCCGGCTTGCGCGTTCCGTTCTGGCTTGCTAAAGTCAATCTTGTCGTTGGCAGCGAGCAACAAGCCAACGGCTGATGTCTGCAATGATTTGCATCCGGACAGGATCCGGGGTAGTCTAGTAGATATGAGCTTCGCGCCTGAGCCCTGATAGGGCACATGGCCAGTCGAAGCGCAGTCCAAGCGTTTGAAAGCGGTAGAAAAGGCCATAGGCCGCCGCCCAAACCCAAGCCACTGCAAACCATTGATTTCAGGAGCTTAGTGCTCCGCGATCGCCTGCGATCGTCACGTTGTTTTGAAAAATTGCGCTGTAATGGGCATCTTCATCCTCTCGGATCGGCTTCGGTCTAATCCCCGGATGGAAACATGGAAGTCGTCAGCTGACGATAACCTACAAGGTGCTTGAAAAATTGAC
>DASZBM010000009.1:0-105000 GCA_035944135.1 Acidobacteriaceae bacterium | reverse complement strand
CGCGGACGATTTTTGACAACTGAATAGATTGGGTAAGCAGTATTCCTCGCAAGGGAATGCTGTTAAATAACTACAAGGCTGAGCAGCATAGCTCACGGGTTGTTTCCGTGAAACGAGCATGCTGTCAATCAGTGTTGAGTGTCTTTAGATAATTTCGGGCAACCGCTAACTCCCTAATCCAGAGTTAGAAAAGGTGCCGAAGGCGGACTAATAAACGTAGATTGCTCTACGGTCGGGGTTTTCTCCCGATGCGTGCGAGTAAATTCTATGGTCAAGCTACTAAGGGCGCACGGTGGATGCCTTGGCAGAAACAGGCGATGAAGGACGTGGCAAGCTGCGATAAGCTTCGGGGAGCCGCACACAGGCTTTGATCCGGAGATTTCCGAATGGGGAAACCCACATACGCAAACCGTATGTATGTCTCACTGAATTCATAGGTGAGAACAAGCGAACGGAGGGAAGTGAACCATCTCAGTACCTCCAGGAAAATAAAGAAACCTCGATTCCGATAGTAGTGGCGAGCGAACTCGGAACAGCCCAAACCCGTAGCATCTAGGTGTTTCGGGGGTTGTAGGGCCTGCAACAGTAGAGTTACCAATCCGGTCTTTAGCCGAAGCCAGTGGAAACTGGCCCCACAGAGCGTGACAGGCGCGTAGACGAAAAAGATCCGGACTCGAAGCAGGTACCTGAGTAAGGCGGGGCACGAGAAACCCTGCTTGAATCCACGGGGACCATCCCGTAAGGCTAAATACTCGTTTCTGACCGATAGTGAACCAGTACCGTGAGGGAAAGGCGAAAAGAACCCCGAGAGGGGAGTGAAATAGTACCTGAAACCGTGTGCCTACAAGCAGTGGGAGGACTATGCCCGTAAGGGAATGTCTGACCGCGTGCCTATTGCATAATGAGCCGGCTAGTTATTCTTGTCAGCAAGGTTAAGCGTGAGCGAGCCGCAGCGAAAGCGAGTCTGAATAGGGCGTTCAGTTGGCAGGAATAGACGCGAAGCGGGATGATCTACCCTTGGCCAGGTTGAAGGTGAGGTAACACTCACTGGAGGACCGAACCGGTGTTTGTTGAAAAAAGCTCGGATGAGCTGAGGGTAGGGGTGAAAGGCTAATCAAATTCCGTGATAGCTCGTTCTCTCCGAAATAGCTTTAGGGCTAGCGTCGGGTGATTTGGATCGGTGGTAGAGACATGGATGGACTAGGGGGCTTTCCGGCTTACTGAATCCAACCAAACTTCGAATGCCGATCACAACCAGCCCGGCAGTCAGACTGTGGGGGCTAAGCTTCACAGTCGAGAGGAAAACAGTCCAGACCGCCTGCTAAGGTCCCCAAATTACAGTTAAGTGGGAAAGGAAGTCGGAACGCTCAGACAGCCAGGAGGTTGGCTTAGAAGCAGCCATCCTTTAAAGAAAGCGTAATAGCTCACTGGTCAAGCGGTCCGGTGCCGACAATACAACGGGGCTAAAACTGTATACCGAAGCAGCGGATGCACACATTAGTGTGCGTGGTAGGAGAGCATTCTCTAGTCATCGAAGCGTAACTGAGAAGATACGTGGAGGTTAGAGAAGAGACCCTGCCGGCATAAGTAGCGATAAGGAAGGTGCGAACCCTTCCCGCCGAAAGTCTAAGGTTTCCTGAGTAAAGTTAATCTGCTCAGGGTTAGGCGGTCCCTAAGCTGAGGCCGAAAGGCGTAAGCGATGGACATCCGGTTAATATTCCGGACCTCCCAGTATTTCGTTATTACGATGGGGTGACGCATAAGGATAGGCTGGTCGTCATATGGCTATGGCGGTCGATGCGCGTGAAGCTGGTTTCTCTAGGCAAATCCGGAGAGACTTAACAGTGAGGCGCAAAGCAAACCCGTATGGGTGTAAGCAGCTGATTTCATGGTGCCAAGAAAAACCTCTAAGGAGAAAGATTGGGAACCGTACCACAAACCGACACAGGTAGACGAGGACAATATCCAAAGGCGCTCGAGTGAAGGCTTGTTAAGGAACTCGGCAAATTAGACCCGTAACTTCGGGAGAAGGGTCGCCCTCCAGTGTTCATAGCACAGGAGGGCCGCAGTGAAACGCGTACGGCGACTGTTTAACAAAAACACAGGTCTCTGCAAAGTCGAAAACGACGTATAGGGGCTGACTCCTGCCCGGTGCCGGAAGGTTAAAGAGAGAGGTTAGCCGCAAGGCGAAGCTTTGAACTGAAGCCCCGGTGAACGGCGGCCGTAACTATAACGGTCCTAAGGTAGCGAAATTCCTTGTCGGGTAAGTTCCGACCTGCACGAATGGAGTAACGATCGTACGACTGTCTTAACGAGTTGCTCGGCGAACTTGTAGTACCGGTGAAGATGCCGGTTACCCGCAGCTAGACGAAAAGACCCCGTGCACCTTTACTATACTTTTACAGTGGGTTACGGCAATTGCTGCGCAGGATAGGTGGGAGGCTTTGAGGCCAGGTTCTCGGACTTGGCGGAGCCAACGGTGAGATACCACCCTGCGATTGTTGTGATCCTAACCTCCACCCATTATCTGGGTGAGGGACACTGTAAGACGGGTAGTTTGACTGGGGCGGTCGCCTCCTAAATTGTAACGGAGGCGCGCGAAGCTACACTCAGGTCGTTTGGAAATCGACCGTCGAGTGCAAAGGCATAAGTGTGGTTAACTGCAAGACCTACAAGTCGAGCAGATGCGAAAGCAGGCCTTAGTGATCCGGTGGTTCTGTATGGAAGGGCCATCGCTCAACGGATAAAAGGTACGCCGGGGATAACAGGCTGATCATTGCCAAGAGTTCATATCGACGCAATGGTTTGGCACCTCGATGTCGGCTCATCGCATCCTGGAGCTGTAGAAGGTTCCAAGGGTTAGGCTGTTCGCCTATTAAAGCGGTACGTGAGCTGGGTTCAGAACGTCGCGAGACAGTTCGGTCTCTATCTGCTGTGGGCGTAGGAGATTTGAAGAGGGCTGTCCTTAGTACGAGAGGACCGGGATGGACGAACCTCTTGTGTTCCAGTTGTCCTGCCAAGGGCACGGCTGGGTAGCGAAGTTCGGTTGTGATAACCGCTGAATGCATATAAGCGGGAAGCACGCTCTGAGATGAGATCTCCCAACCCGTAAGGGTAATGAAGGGCCCAGGAAGACCACCTGGTTGATAGGCTGGATGTTGAAGCGCAGTAATGCGTGTAGCTTACCAGTACTAATCGCCCGTTCGGCTTGTCCATAGAATTTACTCTGCGCAAAATTAGTCCAATTTTCGCTGGAGACATTCAACACAAGCCTCGTAGTTATAGGTTTCTACTAATTAGAAAAACCTCCCAATCTATTCAGTTGTGAACGATCGCGCCGCGATCTTCGACAATTTGCCGGTGAGTTTACCGCGAGGGTCCCACCCGTTCCCATCCCGAACACGGAAGTTAAGCCTCGTTGGGCCGATGGTACTGCACGCGCAAGTGTGTGGGAGATTAGGTGATCGCCGGCATTAATTACGAAAAGCCCACCCTCTAGGTGGGCTTTTCTGTTTTTGAAATTCATCCGCAGGCTCGCAGCGTTCGGCACTTCTGCCAGACCTTAATCGTCGCCATCGATCCCGGCGCACCACCACCAGCTGGCAGCCAGGCAAGGCAGCTTCGCGCACAATATTCCTAATCCCTGAAATCTTCCGCAATTGCCCCCGCGGGTGATACAGGTGTCCAGACCCCACGGACCTCCTGCCTGCGCAGCTTCTTAAAGCAGATCCGCAGTCCGGCGATGCGAACGCCGTGCAGCCGACGTTGTCTTCGGCACCGCCGGTGGAGCGGGAGTTGCCACCGGCGTTTGGTCCGTCTGCGGAGCCGCCTTTGCATGCCGCTTCGGAATCTCCTGAACCTTCGGCGCTGGCGGGACCGCCGGCGTCTCCGGCGCAGTGCTCAGCTTTGGCGGAGCAGGCGGTGTCGGCGGCAATGGCGCGGCAACAGCCTTGCGAATCGTCACGTCTCCGTCGGTCGTCTCGACCCGGATCTGCGGTCCGCCGCTGCCTACCTTCCCATTGAGGCGATGCATATCGCCTTCACCCTGCGAGTCCAGCCCGAAGTCGTTCTCCAGATCGCCGTTTCGTGTCTGCGCATTCAGCACGAACCCGGCGTGCTCCGGCAGGCCTAGGTCCACTGACCCGTGCTCGTTTGTGATCGTGACCGGTGCCACGGGAGCCGCATTTGTCACCGCGACCGCGCCATTCCGGTTCGACACCGTCACCGGCCCCGACACATCATCCAGCTCAATCGTGCGATTCCGCGTCGTCAGCGTCACCGGCCCGAGCAGCTTATTTCCCTGCAGGTTCCCGCTCTCAATCTCCAGCTCGCCGTCCACCCGAGCCGTCGCGAACTTCGTCCTGCTCGTCTCGAACCGCAGCGGCCCATTGATCTGCTCCGCGTGCGTCGTGCCAAAAAAATCGCCCTGCAGCATCACCGCGCCGTCGATATTCGACAGCGAGATGTCGCCGGCGCGGCCCTGCACCGTAAACGCCCCAGTCACACTCTTTGCGCTCACGCTCGAGTCATCATCGTTCACCTGCGCCAGCACGGTGCCGTCGATCCCCGTCAGGTCAACATCGCCCTTACGAGCCGTAATCGTCACGCCGCCGCGCAACTCGCTCACCCGCACGTCGCCGTGGTCTGAACTGACCGAGACACCCGCGCCATGCGGCATTTCGATCGTAAGATCCGCCTGCCCCTGGTCCACATGCGGCACATCGACCACCAGGTTGTTTCCCTGTGTCGAGAACGTCGGCTGCATCTGGCGCGCCCGCTCATCGGCATCGCTGTCGCGCCATGCGTACACCTGTTTGTGCACACTCACATGCACCTGGCCGTCCTCGCTGGACCCGGTCACGGCAATATCGCCCCACGGGTTATGCACCACCAGCATGCCGCCCTGCGGCATCGCCTGGCTTAGCGAGTCATCCGACTCATGCGCCTCGCCGAACACCCGATCCAGGCCGCCAAAATCATGTCCCAGCCAATAGTGCTCATGCCACGCCGTACTGTTCTCGGCCCAGCGCGCCCATATCCCGCAACATGCCAGGACGATGAGCAGAAAAACCGCGCCCCCGCTCAGCACATGACTCGGCACCTGCTGGCCGCTGTCCTCCATGCGCTGCAGGTCGAAGAACCATTCGACCAGCAAAATCAGGCCTGCCACAATCAGCACAGCCGGCCACCAGCGCGCATACCAGTCAAAACTGTGCGCCCATGAGAGCCGCCCTGTCTGTTCCAGTAGAAAGATGATTCCCAGCGTCACCAGCACCAGCGGGCCGACGATCGATCTCCGCCTCAGATACCGCTGCTGCATCCTATATTGGTCACGCATCCAGCGCGCCTGTAGCTTGGCTGCTCGCCGCTGCGCCTTCCACGCTCGCCGGTCGTAGGCTGACCCTGCTCCGTAGTTGCCTCCGGATCCGTAGCCCGGTCCCGAGCCATAGCCCTGCGGTGGCGGGGGCGGTGGCGGTGGATAGCTTGCCATCTCTACTGCCCGCCCTTTCGCGTGTCAGCGGCGGGCGTGTGCGGAGGCAGTGGCCCACCCAATCCATACGACGAACCCATCGTGCGCTCCAGGATCAGCAGCGCCCCGAATGCGATTAGCAGCACGCCCCAGGTCTGGCCCAGCGTTCGGATCCCTGCCGCCTGCAGCGCAAACAGCAGCGCAAGCACAAGAAGCATCACCGGTCCCCGAATCTGGCACATCAGCCTCGGTCCCACCCCCGCGGCCAGCGGATCCGTCTCGCCCACCATCTTGCTCCATCCGTGCACCATCTCGATCCGCCGGAACAGCAGATACGTCCCCAGCGCCGCCAGGCAGATCGCCGCAATCCACGATCCGCCCAGCCGCCACGAAGCATTCAGGTTCGCGAGCAGGAAGATCAATCCCAACGCAATCAGCCACGCCGCGCCAACAGGGAAGCGTCGAGAAGGTGGCATGGGCGGCATCGGTGGAATCGGTCCCACCGGCCCACCGGCAGAACTATGCCACGGCTCACCAGCGTACGTGCTCGTATACGGAGGCTGCGTCCAGGTGCCTGAGCTCCCACTCGCCGGCCCGGCGTACGCAGTTGGCTGCACCGGAGGCGGCGGTGGTGGCGCCGTCGTTGCCGTGGCAAAGTTCGTCGGCGGCACATAGCCTGCCCAGTTCGGTCCGCCTGCTGGTCCCTGGCTCGCGCTCGCGGTTCCCGCCGGCGCTGTTGTTGCACTCGCCCATCCCGCCGTCGTCGAGCTCGTCACCGGCCGCGCTGCACTCCCTGGCCAGTTCCGCCCAAATCCAAGGCGATCGCCGATTTCGTTCAACGCAAACGCATTCGGCAGCGGTGTGCCGTCTTTGCGGGCCTTCGCCGTCTGGTACGCATCCACCGCTTGGTACACAATCCAGGCGAGTACCAGCAGGCTGAAAACGCCGTTGACATTGTTCGACAGCGAGTCCAGGACCACGAAGATCACCAGATGAGCGAGCCCCTTCGCATACTGTCCGTTGTACGCCGCGCCCACACCCGGAATCAGGCCTAGAAGCGCAGCCAGCCACGGGCTCGGCTCATTGCCCGTTGGCGCTCCCGGCGGCACCCCAGCGGGGCCATTCACCGGCGTCCAGCCAGTAGCGCTCGCGCCGCTGCCCGGAATTCCCGCTGATCCGCCCGCCGGTGCTCCGGAACCCGCAACAGGACTTGCTCCTTCCAGTCGTGCCACAAGGCAGGGTTCGCAATAGACCGCCGAGCCCGCTCGCCGAACCGTCTCGTTCGTCAATCCTTTGCCGCACTGCTGGCAGAACGCTACGCGCTCGCCCGCCTCTGCCGCCTGTCCTTCAGGCGCGGCGTTCCGTTCGCCTGGTCCTGATGTTTCAAAAATCCCGTCGCTCATTTCGCTCACCCTCCCTTCTCGGTCCTCTGTTCTGCGGGGACCGGTAACTTGCACTGCTGGATCCCATCAACTTCCGAAGCCCTTCTTACAAGCCCTTCTTGTGCGGAGCCGGCGCGGCCTGCTGCTCGGGCTGTTGCTGCGTCGTGCTGCCCGGCTGCGTTGTGGTGCTCGGCTGTACCGTAAAATTCGTATCCTCGCGTTCGGCCAGCGGACCTTCGCCGCGCAGCTCGCTCACGCGCGACTCCACCTGGTACACCACCCGCATGTTCTGGAAGTTCCTCGCCGCCGTCGCGCTCGCCTCGGCCACATTGCGCCGAATCCCGGAAGGCGTAAAGTCTGACGCCCGCAGGTTCTTCAGCCGCACGCCCGTCAGGTTCAGCGTCAGCGCAATCGAAACAAACGCCATCGCTGCCGTCATTGCAATCCGCGGCTGGAAGGTCGCCCGCCTGGTCTCGATCCGGAAGACATCAACTACCTTCCGCATCACCGAGCTCAGCGCCCACGCCGGTGCAGGCTCGCGCACCGGCACAACGGGCAGGGAAGCAACGTCGGGATCAACGACACCCTGGGTGCCCCATTCATGCGCATCGCGCATGGGTGGGGTTGCAAACGCCTGGTTCTCTTCGGCTCCCGTCGTCTCCGCCAGAATCTTCGCCAGCAACGCCGCCGGAGGCTCCGGTGTATGGCCCTTCAGCATGCCCAGCCACGCCGCTCCGCGCTGTGCCTCTTCGTACTCCTTCGCGCACGACGCGCAGTGCTTCACATGCAGATCAAACACCCGGCGGTCGGCCTCAGTAAGCGTGCCGTCCACCGCATCCGGGCACATCGCCTCGCATACCACGCATTCCGTCGGCTTCTCATTCATCTCATCGAATTTGCGCCAATCTGTCACGCCTACATCACCTTCCCTTCCATGCCCTTCAACAGCCGCGCCAGCTCACTGCGGCCGCGGCTGATCCTGCTCTTTACCGTTCCCTGCGGAATTCCCAAAATTTCCGCTATCTCCTTGTAATCCATATCTTCCAGATCGCGAAGGATAACAGCCTCGCGCAGCTCCGGCGAAACCTTTGCCAGTGCATGCTGAATCTGCGCTTTCAGCTCGAGCCCGGCCACGTGGTGATCCTGGCCGGGTCTCGAGTCCGCCAGTCGTTCCAGCTTGCTCGGGCCATCGTCCTCCCCGTCCAGCGACTCATCCAGCGAATCGCTCGCCCGGTCCATTCTGCTGCGACGGTAGTTGTCCACCAGCAGATTACGGGTCAGCGTCGTCAGCCACGTCCCAAAGCTTCCGCGCGCCGGATCGAAGTTCCCAAGGTTGCGGAACATCTTCAGGAAAACCTCTTGCGTCAGGTCCTCCGCCTCGGTCGCCGACCCGGTAAACCGGTAGCAGAGCCCATACACCTTCCGATGCTGTGTCCGGGCCAACTGCTCCCACGCGGCCGCGTCGCCCGCCAGGCACCGAGCCGCCAGCTCTGCCAGCGCAGCCTGTTCGGCGGTCACGGCCGCCCGTTCCAACCCAGCCTGAGAATCCGGCTCTTCTGGCGCGAGCCGCGTCTCTCTCACAGCCCTCTCCTCGCTCGACCGTCCCCGCGCATCCCCCATCGGGGCCTCGCGTCGGATCGGCCTTCCCGCTGGCTCGCGCCTGGCCAGCCTGGTTCCCCATCCCGCAGTTCCACTGCGATCAATCAATGCCGGGATTGTTGCCGCCGTCATGGTCTCTCTTACGCAACCCCGGCCTGGAAAGTTCCCTTATCCTTCGCCGTCCGACGAACCTAAATCCTGTCCCGGACGGCTTTTCCGCCGCTCCCGCCCCGGACCCGCACGCCGCGCTTTATTCACTACTCACTATTCACTATTCACTTGCTTCCCTCACTCCTTCACCACCCCGCAAGCAATCCTGTTCCCCGAGTTCCCACTCGGGTCCGTCTTCTGATCGTCGCCATGCTCATGCACCACAACGCTCGTCCCGCCATTCGCAAAGATCGAGTTCGGCAGATTCGGGTCCATCGACACATCCTTCAGCACAAAACTCGCCTCGCCCCGATGATTCTCGCCAACCGACACATTCGCCGGCAGATCCCCGGCGTGATGCCCCTCCGGGTTCTCAAACCCATGATGCTTCCCCAGCGGGTTGAAGTGCCCGCCCGCGGCATGAAAATCCGGCGCGTCACACACCGCATGCTCATGAATATGCACCGCATGCTCCCCAAACGGCACATTCTCCAGCTTCACCGTCATCTTCACGCCCTGCTTCACCTGCCTGAACGTCACCGTCCCCGCGGGCTGCCCCTGCGAGCCGATCAGCTTCACCTTCACCTCATTCGTTGTCCTCTTCGCCGTCTGGTCGGTCTGCGCTCCGGCCGCACCGACCCCCATCGCCAACCCCACGCCGCACGCCAAAATCAGCATTCCTCGCCGCATACCTTCACCTCACAAAAACCGCTGAGAAAGGAACACCGCCAGCATACTCGCCTTCGCCCTTCACTAACCACTAACGACTAACCACTAACCACTCATTCCCGCACCACATATCCACCGCGCCTCCCGATACCCTATCCCCAACCATGTCCACCGCTCCCGGCGTGCTCGAAGTCATCACCGGCCCCATGTTCTCCGGCAAATCCGAGGAACTCATCCGCCGCCTCAAGCGCGCCCGCATCGCCCGCCAACGCGTCGCCTGCTACAAGCCCGACATCGATCTCCGCTATCACCGCACCTCCATCGCCTCGCACTCCTCGCAAACCCACGACGCCGTCCCCATCGCCTCCGTCGAAGAGCTCCGCTCCATCCTCCACCCGCAGCTCGACTCCATCGAAGTCGTCGGCATCGACGAAGTCCAGTTCCTCTCGCCCGAAATCATCCCCTTCGCCCTCGAGCTCATCGCCCTCGGCAAGCGCGTCATCTTCGCCGGCCTCGACACCACCTTCGCCAACGAGCCCTTCGGGCCCGTCCCCAACCTCATGGCGCTCGCCGACAAGGTCACCAAGCTCTCCGCCGTCTGCATGGTCTGCGGCCAGCCCGCCATCCACACCCAGCGCCTCGGCCAGTCTCAGGAGCTCGTCGTCGTCGGCGCCACCGGCCTCTACGAAGCCCGCTGCCGCGCCCACTTCACCCCGCACCTCGACGCCGCCGGCTCCGAACAACTCGAACTCCCCGCGCAGCCCGAACTCCCCGCCACCGTCACCACCTGAGCCTCTCGCCGAGCTCGACGTTAAGCAACATTCCCGTCATCCTGAGCGAAGTTTGACGCGCAGCGTCGAACGGAGTCGAAGGACCCCGAGGACGTTCGCCCCACCGATACCCCCGAACCTTTTCTACCGACGACCCCATCCTTCACGAGCCTTCCCCCCAAAATCGCATAGCCATCGCCACCCATTTGCGCTACGCTTTCCCCGAAACCATGCGCATCCGTCTGCTCGCGATCCTTGCCTTCGGGCTCCTCTGTCTTCCCGCGTCTGCCGCCTCCCATTGGGTCGAAATCCGCAGCCCTCACTTCGTCGTCCTCACCGACGCCGACGAGGCCACCGGTCGCCGCACCGCCGGTCAGCTCGAACGCATGCGTGCCTTCTTTCAAAGCGTGCTGCCCAACGCCTCCAACGACGCCGACCTGCCCATCACCGTCCTCGCGCTCCAGGACGAAAACAGTTTCAAGTCCGTCATCCCAGCCGCATATCTCGCCAAGGGTCAGGCACGTCTCGCCGGCTTCTTCTCCCCCATGGGCGACCGCAACTACATCACCCTCGAGACCGACCTTCCCCTTGCCCATCCCTACTCCGTCATCTACCACGAGTACACCCACTTCATCCTGCGCAAGGACTACTGGCTTCCGCTCTGGCTGAACGAAGGCATGGCGCAGTACTTCGAGAACACCGACATCAACAACTCGCAAATCTCCTTCGGTCAGCCTGACTTCAATCAGGTCCGCTATCTCAATCAGCGCATGCAACTGCTCCCGCTGCCCGTTCTCTTCAAGGTCGACCACCGCTCGCCCTACTATCATGAAGAGGACAAGATCTCCGTCTTCTACATCGAGTCCTGGGCGCTCACCCACATGCTTGAGACCGAAGACTTTCAGAACAAAACTCAAAGGATTCCCGAATACAACCGCCGCATCGCCGGTGGCGAAGATCCGGTCAGCGCTGCTCAGCACGCCTTCGGCGATCTGGACGCGCTTCAGAAGCAGCTCACCGCCTACGTCGCTCAGATCGGCTTTCAGGGCATTCGTCTCCGCATGAACTTCAACATCGACGACAGCACGTTCAAGGCGTCGCCAATCTCCACCGATCAGGCCGATGTCGTTCGTGCCGACGTCCTCATCCACGACGGCCGCGCCGCGGAAGCCAAAGCGCTCGTCCAGCCCATCCTCCAGCGTGACCCGAACAACGAGCTTGCCCTCCGCGACATGGCATTCATCACCGCCGCCGAGCACGATCAGAAGGGCGCGCGCAAATGGCTCGAGCAGGCCGCCGACCTCGACCCGCAGGACTGCACCGCAAACTATTACGCGGCAGCCTTCGAGTACGGCGATTCGGCCGCATCGGCCACCAGAGAAACTCACCTCCGCCGCTGCGTCAAGTTCGCGCCCAGCTTTGCACCCGCCTACAACGACCTCGCCGACCTCCTCATCACTCAGAACCGCAATCTCGACGAAGCGCACATGCTCTCGATTCAGGCTGTCCAGCTGGACCCCTCGAGCCTCACCTTCCGCTACGCCGCGGCCGAGGCCCTTGAGGCCCAGCACAACCCCGATTCCGCCCTTATGGTGCTCACAGAAGCCAAGGCCCGCGTCGCCAGGACACCCGCCCAGCTCGCCGAGATCGACAAGCGCATCGCCCGCCTCCAGCAAGCCCAGCCAGCCGCGCCCAATCCACAACCCTCTGCCAGCGTCGCGGCTTCTCATTGAACCGCCACGCATGAAATTTTCTGGCGTTCTCCCGAGGCCTGCGTTACGCTTGCGCCCAACCATGCGCATACGTCTTGTTGCGATCTCTATCATTGCGCTGCTCTGCGTCCAGGCGCACGCCGAATCTACTCCCACTTGGCTCCAGGTCAGCACGCCGCACTTCACCGTCATCAGCGATGCCAACGAGAAACAGGCCCGCCACGTCGCCGATCAGTTCGAGCGCATGCAGGCCGTCTTTCACAGAATCCTGCCGGGTGCAAAGTCGGATCTAGCCTCTCCAATCTTCGTCCTTGCGGCTAAGAATCGGCGTGACTTCCAGGCGCTCCTTCCTGCCGATCGAATCGGCAAGGGAAGCCTCGACCTCGCCGGCTTGTTCATGCAGGGCTCTGACCGCAATTACATACTGCTCCGGCTCGATGCTGAAGGCGAGCATCCGTTCTCCACCGTCTACCACGAGTACACGCACTACATCACCCGTGAAGCCAGGCTGCCCGTCTGGCTCAACGAAGGCATCGCCGAGTTCTACCAGAACACTGATATCGACGCCCACGAGATTCGTTTCGGCCAACCCAGCGCAGCTGACCTTGAACTGCTGCGCTCGAAGACTTTGGTTCCTCTCCCCACGATCTTCGACGTGGGCTACGACTCTCCTTACTACCACGATGAGGAGAAGGGCTCGATGTTCTACTCCGAGTCGTGGGCGCTCACCTACATGCTGTACTTAAGCGACTTCACTAAAAAGACCACCTTTGTCTCGAATTATCTGAAGGCCCTCGACGCCGGCCAGACGTCGCTTACCGCGGCAGTCTCGGCCTTCGGCGATCTCGGTAAGCTCCAGAACGCGCTTAAGGACGAACTCAATCAGAGCAGCTTTAAATATCTGAGTCTGAAAATGGACACGCCCAACAACGAGGCGTCGTACAAGGTCGAAGCGCTCACTCCCGCTGACGCGAACGCTTACCGGGCGGACATTCTCGTCTGTAACAACCGCATGGACGACGCGCAGAAGGTCATCGACTCCGTTCTCGCCGCCAATCCCAACAGCGCTCTGGCCTACGAAAGCGAAGGCCTGCTGCATCTTCGCCAGAACGATATTGAAGGCGCGCGCAAAGCCTACGCCCAGTCCGCGGCCCTGCACTCCACCAGCTTCCTCGCCTGGTATTACGCAGGTGTTCTCAACATGCGTCACAGCATCAACGAAAACCCGGAGATCGAGGCCGACCTCCAGCAGTCGTTGAAGTTGAACCCGAACTTCGCCCCAGCCAACGACGCGCTTGCCGGCTACTACACCGCCACGCACAAGAATCTCGACGACGCACTCCGCCTCAGCCTCACCGCCGTCAGCGCTGAGCCGGACAACTTCCATTACCGGCTCAATAACGCGAACCTTCACATGGTCCGCAACGAAATCCCCTCGGCTCTCTCCGTCCTTGAGGCCGCCCGCCCTCTGGCCCACAACCCCGCCGAGATCGCAGAGCTCAACGCCCGCATCGAGGACATTCATCGCTTTGAAGACCGAGCCTCTGCCGCATCCGCCGTCCCGTCCGGCTCCGTCTCGACCGTTTCGTTCTCCACCCACAACGCTGATGGCAAACCCTCAGCCGTCCTTCCCGTGAACGCCGCCACCGATGACCCGCATTACCCAGACGGCCCACCCTCCGGCGCTCACCACACCGCCAGGGGCGTTCTCCACAACGTCCAGTGTTCCTATCCCACCGTCCTCACCCTGACCGTGGACGGCGGCAAACACCCAGTCGCGCTCTACACCAACAATATGTACAAGATCAGCTACACGGCGGGGAACTTCGTCCCGAAGGACGCCCTGAACCCCTGCAAACTGGACGGAATGAAGGCCGCCGTGAGCTACACCGAAGTAACCGATCCGCGGGTTGCGGGCCAGATCGTCGCGATTGAAGTAGACAAATAACGCCGCAATTTATCGCTTTTAAGAGATAAAAGTGGCTCTTTCGAAACCATCGTCTTGCGATAATCTTTCGTAACACCTCGCCCCGGCAACCTCACCCGACCGGCGTGCTATCGTACCACCAAGGTTGCAATTGAATGCACACGGTGGAAAGAGTTTTCCCTTTCCTTGGGCATGAGGGCAAACCGCAAAAGGGCACCTCACATCCAAGCCCTTTATATTGCCAACTTAGCTTCTCCATTGATTGGCATGGCAGTTGCTTCTTAGGTAAGCGAACGACAACTGCGATCAGCAGTGAGGAGACTGACACACATGGCAGCCACGCCTTTATTCACCTGCACCTGCGGAGTCCAGAAGAAGACGAGCAACCATTGGATCCTCGCCATAACCTCGGCCCACGACGTACGCTTCATGCCTTGGGACGCGAACCTCGCCCTTGAAGACAACGTCATCGTCCTCTGCGGTGAGCGCTGCGCCGCCGCTTTGCTCAGCCGTTGCCTGGGCGATTGGAAGGCCTCGGAATACACCGTAGCGGCTCCGGCAGCTGTAGTCCGCGCCGCGGCAACTCCGGCCGCTTCCGCCGCCGCGTAGCCGCGACGTCCTGCTCAGCGGCCCCGTAAAGCCGCTGAGCCCGTGCAATCCCGGCGAGACACGCCGGTGCTCGATAACCCAGGTTTCGGCCGGGGTAGACAGAGCCCGTCACACGATCCGCGCGCCGGCAGCTGGCCCGTTAGGCTCTCAAGTTCCTGTAAGCATTGACAATAATCCTTGCTACGCGCAGCTCGCCGCGACCAGTACCCCTGTTAGAATCAAGGCCCTTTAGAATCAAGACTTTGCAAATTAAAGTACAAGCCTAAGTCTTGTGTTCTGAAGACTTTGCGCAAAAGCAGGGGGGAGGGGGGTACCCACCCGTTGCCTCCCCGATTCCTCCGCCCAATTTTTCCTTCTTGCCCATCGGCTAAGTCCTGATAGCCTTGATTTTTGATGTCAATCCGAACGGAGTTGCGCCGAATTGTCGAGGATCGCGCGACGTTGAGCCGAGGTGAGGCGACAACGCTCATGCAGCGTATCCTCGCGAGCGACGTTCCCGAGATGGAACTCGCCGCGCTCCTCGGTGCAATGGCTGGGCGCGGCGAAACCGCCGCCGAGATCGCCGGCTTCGCCCAGACCCTCCGCGCACTCGCCACACCACTTCCCCTCACCGACGAAGAGCGAACCCAGATCGTCGACACCTGCGGCACTGGTGGCGACGGCAGCGGCACCTTCAACATCTCCACCGCGGCGGCGCTGGTGGCGGCCGCCGCGGGCGCCAAGGTCGCCAAGCACGGCAACCGTGCGATCACCTCACGCTGTGGCTCCGCGGACGTCCTGGACGCCCTCGGTATCCCGACAGAACACTCTCCGGACGCAGCGGCGGAGGCCCTGCGGAAGACCGGATTCTGCTTCCTGCTGGCGCCAGCGCACCATCCGGCCATGAAGGCCCTGATGCCGATCCGGCGCGCACTCGGGGTGCGCACCATCCTGCACGTGCTGGGTCCGCTGCTGAACCCCGCCGGCGCGAAGCGACAGGTGATGGGCGTCTACGCCGGCCGCCTGGTGGCCCCCGTCGCGCAAGCCATGGTGCTGCTGGGCACCACACACGGAATTGTGGTGCATGGTCATCAGGGACTCGATGAATTGTCGCTGAGCGGGCCGAGCGACGTGGCAGTCGTTCACGACGAATCGGTGCGCCTGGATACGGTTGCACCGGACGCGCTTCAACTGGGAAGAGCGCCGATCGCGGCGCTTGCCGGCGGAGATGCGCAGGCGAATGCCGCGATTCTTCGCGCGGTCTTTACCGGAGAGCGTGGACCGCGCCGCGACGTTGTTCTGCTGAACGCCGCTGCAGTTCTGGTTGTTGCGGGGCTGGCGAAGAACCTGCCGGACGGCATAGCCCGCGCAGCGGAGACAATTGACTCCGGCTCGGTCGTGCGGTTGATCGTGCGCCTGCAGCGATAGAACGAAAGACCGAAACCTCGAAAAATCCCAACATCGAAATACCGGTCAAGCGAAGAGCGGATTACCGAGATATCGAACATCGGTGCCGATAATCGCCTGACGTACTTGCTCCTCGTTTCTGCGGGTCGCTACCATGACTGGGTCACGTCACGGCACCTCTTCGGTGACATCTCAGTTAGCAATCCTGGAGCGCGCATGAAGATTCACGAGTATCAGGCCAAGGAGATTCTGCGGAAGTACGGCGTTGCCGTTCCCGCAGGTGAGATGGCCACCACGCAGGAAGAGGCTGACGCTGCGGCCAAGCAGCTCTTCTCGGCCGGCAACGCGGTTGTCGTCGTCAAGGCGCAGATCCATGCAGGTGGGCGCGGCAAAGGCGGCGGCGTCAAGCTGGCGAAGTCCATCGAGCAGGCCGACGAGTACTCGAAGGCGATCCTCGGCATGCAGCTTGTGACCCACCAGACCGGGGCGCAGGGCCAGAAGGTGCAGCGGTTGCTGATCGAGGCCGGCTCTGCCATTGCACGCGAGCTTTACCTCGGCATCGTGCTCGACCGCGCGAGCTCGCAGGTAGTCTTCATGGCGTCGCAGGCCGGCGGCATGGAGATCGAGGAGGTCGCGCACGACACGCCCGAAGCGATCTACAAGGAGTACATCGATCCGGCGATCGGATTTCAGCCGTACCAGGCCCGGCGTCTCGCATTCAAGTTGGGCCTGGAGGCCGCGCAGGTTGGTGAGGCCGTGAAGTTCATGATGGGCCTCTACCGCGCGTTCATCGAGACTGACAGCTCGCTGATGGAGATCAACCCGTTCATCACGACGAAGGACGGCAAGCTGATGGCGCTCGACTGCAAGATCAACTTCGACGACAACGCGCTCTTCCGGCATAAGGACCTGAAGGAGCTGCGTGATCTAAGCGAGGAAGATCCGCTCGAGGTCGAGGCTTCGAAGTTTGCGCTGAACTACATCAAGCTCGACGGCAACATTGCGTGCATGGTGAACGGCGCAGGGCTTGCGATGGCGACGATGGACATCATCCAATACGCCGGCGGATCGCCTGCAAACTTCCTCGACGTTGGTGGTGGAGCGAACCAGGAGCAGATTGAGAATGCGTTCGGGATTCTGCTTTCGGACAAGAACGTGAAGGCAATCTTCATCAATATTTTCGGCGGAATTCTGCGGGTTGATGTGCTGGCAACTGCCGTTGTGGCAGCAGCCAAGAAGCTGAATGTCAAACTTCCGATAGTTCTTCGTCTCGAAGGCACAAATGTCGAAGAAGGAAGAAAGATTATTGAGGAGTCGGGCTTGAAGTTCCAAGTTGGGGCCACGATGAAGGAAGCAGCAGATTTGGTGGTTGCAGCCGCGAAGGGAGTGAAGTAATGAGCGTTCTCGTAGACAAGAACACGCGGCTGATTGTGCAGGGAATCACCGGGCGCGAAGGCACGTTTCATGCGAAGGGTTGCTCGGAGTATTCGAAGCAGTTCGGCGTGGACATCGTTGTAGGCGGAGTGACGCCGGGCAAGGGTGGAACGACGCATGAGGGTTGGCCGGTCTTCAACACCGTCGAAGAGGCGGTGAAGGCGACCGGGGCGAACGCGACCATGATCTTCGTTCCGCCACCGGCCGCGGCGGACGGCATCCTCGAAGCGGCCGATGCCGGGCTGCCGCTGGTGGTGTGCATTACCGAGGGCATTCCGGTGCTGGACATGGTGAAGGTCTGGGAGGTGGTGAAGCATTCGAAGTCGCGCCTCATCGGACCGAACTGCCCGGGTGTGATTTCGCCGGGCAAGGCGAAGATCGGCATCATGCCAGGGCGCATTCACAAAGAGGGAAGCGTCGGGATCGTTTCGCGCTCCGGCACGCTGACGTATGAGGCTGTGTATCAGCTGACGACGCGTGGCATCGGGCAGTCGACAGCGATTGGGATTGGCGGCGATCCGATCGTCGGGACGACGCACATCGATGCGCTGAAGCTGCTGAACGACGATCCGGGAACGGAAGCGATCATCATGATCGGGGAGATCGGCGGAACGAACGAGGAGAAGGCTGCGGAGTTCATCAAGGCCAACGTTAAAAAGCCTGTGGTGGGATTCATTGCCGGGCAGACGGCGCCTCCGGGCCGGCGCATGGGCCATGCGGGCGCGATTATCTCGGGCGGTGAGGGGACGGCCGAGAGCAAGATGGAAGCCATGGCGAATGCGGGCATTCATGTTGTGAAGTCGCCGGCGGAGATTGGCGAGACGATGGCGAAGGTGCTGGGCAAGGCATAGCCTCCAAGCTTAGGATTCGCGAGGAACGCTTTTGCATCCAGAGGGGTGTGCCGCACTCCTGGTTGCACGTACAGTTTTCAAGGTAGGTGGATTCGCGCCGTTGGCAAGGCGACGAAAGGACACTTCGATATGCGTCTAAGCAATTCCAGCTTGTTCTCCACAGTAATTCTGGCCGGTGCGCTTGTGAGCGGTGTGAGCGCGCTCGCCCAGAAGACCACCTACGAGATCGATCCGGCGCATTCCGCGATCACATTCGGGATCAAACACATGGCTATCTCGACCGTGCATGGCCGATTTGCGATCAAGGATGGCGTGATCGAGATGGACCCGAAGAACCTGGCCGACTCGTCTGTACAGGCGACGATTGACGTAGCGAGTGTGGACACAGGGGTTTCCGCAAGGGACACGGACCTGAAGAGCCCGCACTTTTTCGATGCGGAGAAGTATCCCACGGCGACCTTCAGGAGCACGAAGGTGGTCGCTGCAGGCGACGGATATGACGTCATCGGCGACCTGAACCTGCATGGTGTGACAAAGACGGTCACGCTGCATCTCGATCCGCCGAGCAAGGAACAGATGGGACCGGGCAAAAAGCCGCGGCGCGGATTCACGGCGACGACCACGATACGCCGGCAGGATTTCGGGCTCAACTGGAATGGAACACTTCCGTCCGGCGATGCGATGCTCGGCGACGACGTGAAGATGGAGTTCGATATCGAAGCGGCGCAGAAGTAGGTCCGCTGACACTGTGAGGGCCCGGCGAGCGTGCCGGGCCTTTGTTATCTCAACGCGGCTGACTGCGATAGAAGAGCCACGCAATTCCGAAGACGATCGCAAGAAGGAACGCTAGTTCGGCGTGCGTGGTGGCGTGCAGAGCGAGGCTGACGGCTGCATCGAAAGTCCACGCGATGCAGCCGGCGAGCCAGATCCACGCAGTTTTGCGCATGAGCATTGGACGGAACAGATCATACGCCGGATGCGGCGGACGCGTGGATTACACTTTCTGGCATGCGAAAAGTGAGTGGATTGGCAGCGGCACTGCTGTGCCTGGTGAGCATCGGTGTTTCGGCGCAGGTATTTATCGTGAGTTTTCCGGCCGATCGCTCGTCGAAACAGCTGGATGGGCGCGTGCTCCTGTTGCTGTCGAATGATCCGAGTGAAGAGCCGCGGATGCAGATCGATATCTCGCCGAAGTCGCAGCAGGTATTTGGCGTGACGGTGGATGGGCTAAGGCCGGGCGAGGCTGTCGCGTTTGGCGGACAGACGACGAATGGGCCGAGGGTGGTTTCAGCGATTGCGGGTTACCCGCACCGGTCGATTGCAGAGATGCCGGCGGGCGACTACACGGTGCAGGCCGTGCTGAACGTGTATGAGACGTTTCATCGGAGCGACGGCAAGACGGTGAAGCTGCCGCCGGACATGGGCGAGGGCCAGCACTGGAACATCAAGCCGGGGAATCTGTATTCGAAGCCGATAAAGGTGCATTTTGTGCCCGGCTCCAGCCAGAGTGTGCACCTTGAGCTGTCGGAGGTGATTCCTCCGATCAAGCCGGAGGCGGACACGAAGTACATTCGCCATCTGCGGATTCAGTCGAAGCTGCTGAGCGATTTCTGGGGAACGCCGATGTACCTGAGTGCGGTGGTGATGGTGCCGCAGGGGTTCGACGAGCACCCGAACGTACACTATCCGCTGATCGTGTTTGAGGATCATTTTGAGGCGGAGTTCATGGACTTTCGCGAGACGCCGCCGGATCCGAATCTGAAGCCGGATTATTCAGAGCGGTTTCATCTGAAGGGCTACAACCGCATCGTGCAGGAGGAGGGTTACAAGAATTATCAGGACTGGATCAAGCCAAATCAGCCGCGGTTTGTGATCGTGAAGATCAATCATGCGAATCCGTACTACGACGACAGCTATGCGGTGAATTCGGCGAACCTGGGACCGTATGGCGACGCGATTGAGACGGAGTTGATTCCAGCGATCGAGAAGCAGTTTCGCGGCATCGGGCAGGGTTGGGCGCGATTTGTTTATGGCGGGTCGACGGGCGGATGGGAGTCGCTGGCCGTGCAGATGTTTTATCCGGAGCATTACAACGGGGCGTTTGTCGCGTGCCCGGACCCCGTGGATTTTCACGCATACATGACGGCCGATTTGTACGACCAGAAGAACGTTTTCTGGACGGAGGGTGCGCAGAGAAATATCGTGCAGCCGGCGATGAGGAATTACCTGGGGCAGACGTTGATCTCGATGCCGGACAACGTGGCGTATGAGGCGGCGTTGGGAGACCGCGGGCGGTCAGGGGAGCAGTTCGATATCTGGCAGGCGGTGTTTTCGCCGGTGGCAAGCGACGGATATCCGCAGCCGATTTTCGATAAGCAGACGGGCGTGATCGACCACAAAACCGCGGCGTACTGGCACGATCACTACGATCTGGATGCCATGCTGCAGCGCGATTGGGGGACGCTGGGGCCGAAGCTGCAGGGCAAGCTGCACATTTATGTCGGCTATGACGATTCGTATTTCCTGAACAATGCGGTGTACCTGATGGAGAATTTTCTGAAGCAGACGGGAACGCCGGGGCATGGCGTGCCGTATGAGGGTGAGGTGAAGTACGGGCCGAAGGCGGAGCACTGCTGGAATGGCGACTTCGATCATCCGAACTGGTACAGCCGACTGCATTACAACCAGATGTATGTGCCGCAGATTCTGGAGCGGATTCAGAAGACCGCGCCGCCGGGAGCGGACCTGACGAGCTGGCGCTACTAAGTCCTTAGAAGCTGAGCGAACAGGTACACTGGAAGAGCCAACATTTACGAGGCAAATAGAGCAGCAACAGGAGATTTCTGTGTCACAGCGCACCTTCAGCATCATCAAGCCGGACGCGGTCCGCAAGGGCTACACGGCGGCCATTCTCGCGGAGATTGAGAAGGCAGGATTCAAGATTGTCGGCATCAAGAAGATTGGACTTACCAAGGAGCAGGCAGAGGGCTTCTACTACGTGCATGCAGCGCGGCCGTTCTTCGGTGAGCTGACCACGTTCATGAGCTCGGGCACGATTGTGCCGATGGTGCTCGAGAAGGAGAATGCGATTGCCGACCTGCGCACGCTGATGGGTGCGACGGACCCGGCGAAGGCGGACGCGGGGACGATTCGCAAGAAGTATGCGTCGTCGATCGGCGAGAATGCGATCCATGGTTCGGACGCAGAGGATACGGCTGCGTTCGAGATCGGCTACTTCTTTGCGGGTTATGAACTGAAGTAGTTCTGGTTCGCTAGCGAAAGCAAACGCCCTGCTCTATGCGAGCGGGGCGTTTTCTTTGGGTGTAGTGCTTATCTGAAAAGCTTGAGGTCGATTGAGTCGCCCATTGTTTGATAGCCGGAATCGCCGGGATGCAGGTTGTCGGTGCTGCCCGCGCTGGCGGCGAAGTGTGTGGGGTCGGCTGAGTCGGCGGTGGCTTTGGCGAAGTCGATGACGCCGTCGAACTTGCCGCTGTGCAGGATGAAGTCGTTCTCGGCTTCGCGGACCTTCTCGCCTTGTGGAGACTGATACTTCGCACCGACGTAGGGTGTCAGTGTGGCGCCGATGACCTTGATGCCGTGCGCGTGAGCGCGGTCGACGAGTTGCGAGAGGGCCATCTGAAGCTGTTCGGCGGTGACGACGTCGTACGGCTTTTCCGGGTCGTATGCGTGGCCGATATCGTTGATGCCTTCGAGGATGATCAGGTACTTCACGCCGCTCTGGTCGAGGACGTCGCGGTCGAATCGCTCGAGTGCATTGGGCCCTGTGACATCGTGCAGCAGGCGATTGCCGCCGATGCCTTCGTTGAGCACGCCGAGGCGGGCGGTCTTCTTGTCGGCCTGCAGGCGACGTGCGAGCACGTCGGGCCAGCGCATGTTTTTATCAGGCGTGCTGTGAGCGCCGTCGGTGATGCTGTCGCCGAAGCAGACGATCGCGCCGGCATCGCGCGGAGCGAGGACCTCGACGGCCTTGAGGAAGGGCCAGGAGCGCACGGTTGTGGCGCCGGAGAAGTCCGCTGAAGTGAGCTGGTTGCCGGCGAGCTCGTAGTTGGTGTCGTCGGCGAAGCTGTGCTGGGTGATGGTGCTCACGGTCTGGCCGGGGACGAAGATCGTGATGGCGAGATCGCCGAGCGGAGGCAGATTGAGCGCAATGGGATCGCTGACGACCTCAGCGCCAGCGGGGATGTCGACGGCGGGCTGCCCGTGGAAGAGGGCGGGAACAGAGGCGCCCTTGACGGTGTTGCCGGGGCCGGTGAGCGCGACGGCGGCGCCACCGATCTTCAGGGTGTCGGTACCGAACGCGTTGCTGAGCACGATACGCACGGACGACCCTCCTATTGACACGTGCACGATCTCGCGCAGCGTCGTGTCGTCGGAGAAGCGGCTGTTGCTGTTACTCGAGGAAACGGGGGCGGTCGACCAGGTACCGACCCAGTGATCCTGCGCGCCGGCGCTCGCAGTGATCGCGAATGAGGCAATTAGCAGTAGGGAAGCGAGGAATTGCGATGGCGAGCGGCGAATCGTCAGAGTCATCTCGGGTCAAGTATATTGGCGGTGGTTGTTTGCCGCATCCTCACAACAACATCTGGAGCATTCCGCTTTGAACAAGCTGCTTCGCGTTATTCTGCTGACCATGACCTCGTTTACTGCCGCATCAGCCGCCACTACAGTTCAGCACAGCGTTTTCGGCCACATGCCTGATGGCCAGCCGGTGGAGATTTACACACTGAAGAGCCCGGCCGTGCAGTTGCAGGTGATCACGTACGGCGCGCGCGTCGTGAATCTGGAAACGAAGGACCGCAACGGCAAGATGGAAAACATCGTGCTCGGTTATGGAGTCTTCGATAAATACCTGCAGGGCAAGAACGGGTATATGGGCTCCGTGCCCGGGCGCTATGCAAACCGGATTGCGAACGGCCGGTTCACGCTCCAAGGCAAGCCGTATCAGATCACGACCAACGAGGGTACAACCGCGCTGCACGGTGGCAAGGAGGGCTTCGATTCCCGGAACTGGACATCGAAGGAAATTCCTTCGGGTGTCGAGTTCACTCTTGTGAGCCCGGACGGCGATCAGGGATTTCCTGGCACGCTGACGGCGCATGTGCGCTATACGCTGCACGATAACAAGGTGGCTATCGATTACAGCGCGACGACTGATAAGCCGACTGTGCTGAATCTCACCAATCACACGTATTTCAACCTGAGTGGTGATGGCAGCGGGTCGATTCTGAACGAGGTAATGAAGATCGATGCCGACAAGTTCACGCCGATCAATTCGACGTTTATCCCGACGGGACAGCTGGCGCCTGTGGCCGGAACTCCGCTCGACTTCACGAATCCGCACGTGATCGGGGAGCGCATCAACACGGATAACGAGCAGTTGAAGCTCGCGCATGGATACGATCACAACTTTGTGCTGCGTGGAAAAATGGGCGAGCTGCATCCGGCGGCGCAGGTCTACGACCCGGCGAGCGGACGCGTGCTGACGGTGGATACGACGCAGCCAGGCGTGCAGTTCTACTCCGGAAATATGCTCAATGGCAGCTTAACCAGCCGTACCGGTGCGAAGTACGAGAGCCGCACGGGCTTTTGCCTGGAGACGCAGCACTTCCCGGACTCGCCGAACCATCCGGACTTTCCGAGCACGGAGCTGAAGCCGGGGCAGACGTTCCACAGCGAAACGACGTGGACGTTTACGACGAAGAGTTAAGAGCATTTCTCCTGATGGACTCCGCCTTGACGACACCTTCAGGAGAATGCTCTAGGCGGAGCTGGCGTCTGCAGCGGCGACCTTCGCGTTGGCGTCCGCATCCTTCTGCACGAAGTATTCGTCCATGAGCACGGCGACAAGTGCCGCAGACGGAACAGCAACCAGTGCCCCGACGACCCCCGCGAGTTCTGAGCCGGCGAGCAATGCAATCAAAACGGAAAGGCCCATCAGGTTCACGCTGGTGCGCATGATGCGCGGCGTCAGGAAGGCGTTCTCTATCTGCAGATAGATGACGTAGAAGATAAAGACGCCTGCCATCTTGGACCATGAATCCATCGCCGCAACCGCTGCGGCGAGCAGGATCGTGATGAGTCCGCCGATGACCGGGACGATGTTGAATAGCCCCATCAGCACGCCCAGCAGGACGGAGTAG
The DNA here is from genome assembly GCA_035944135.1 of Acidobacteriaceae bacterium. NCBI lineage: Bacteria > Pseudomonadati > Acidobacteriota > Terriglobia > Terriglobales > Acidobacteriaceae > Acidobacteriaceae bacterium. The sequence goes on along the minus strand of DASZBM010000009.1, from coordinate 80,880 downwards.
CGGACGTGCAGGCCATGGAAGACGGCCGTGCTCGTCACACCGAGAATCAACATCAGCGCAAATTGTCCGATGAGCCATTTGCTCATACGTCCTTCGGCTGCCGTCAATGTCCGTGCAAGACGCTCGCGTGATTCAAGCGGGATGAGCGCGAGAAAGTAGAAATAGGCAAACTCGCCCTCGAGCATGAAGTAGACGCACAGGATTCCCGTTGTGATGACGTCCAGTACGCGGACGATCCACTTGGGCGCGGACGCGACCACATACGATGCGGCGGTCGTGGCGAGATGCTGGGCCTTTGCACTCAGACTGTCCAGCCCAAGATGATCCGCGAAAGGAAGACTGCGCAACCTGGCCGCCATTGCAGGGAGGCGTTCCGGGAGATCACTAGTGAAGTGTTGGACATCATGAATGACGGGTGGAAACGCGAAGACGGCGAAGGTAATGAGAAGCAGGAATACCAGGATGACAAGGCCGAGCACAGCTACGGTTCTGGAGGGCTGCTTGCCGAAGATGCGCAGCTTCATGACCTGTTGCACGATCGGGGACAGCACCACGGCGAAGAGCGCGCTGACGTAGACGATCTCGAGTACGCTGCGAAGTTTCCAGAGCACGGCGAGCAGCACCGCCATGGCGAAAAAGAAGAGGATGTAACCCCGGATAGTGCGCTGCTGGTGCTCCTGCGGCGTGAGTGGAACGGGCGGGCTGGAAGGATGCAGGATAAGTGGCACGGTTCCTCAAGATAACAGCAAACGAGGTTCTCGTCGGTGTGATGCGCCTACGGGCGGTGACGTCGATGTTGGGTGAACTCTAGAGGATACTCGCGAGGATTGTGAGCAACGCTTCGACGCTCTGCTCAGGCAGTTGGCCTGTGGTGTCGAGGATGACGTCGGCCGCCTCGCGATAGATCGGCTCGCGCCGGGCGAGACGCGCTGCGGCGGCTTCGCGATCACCAAGCAGCGGGCGAATGGGCAGGGCAGCGGTAGCGGCGCTGGTGATCTGTTGCTGACAACGGTCAAATAGCGTGTCGAATTCGGCACTGAGGAGGACGACGCACGTCCTCGACGCAGTGGAGAGTGCGTGGCGATTGGCAGGCGTTTCCAGCGCGCCTCCGCCAAGCGCCACTATGATGCGTGACTCATGAAGAGATGTGGCGAGTGCTTCGGTCTCTTTGGCGCGAAAAGCCGGTTCGCCACTCTCGGCAAAGATGCGAGCCACGGTGCGGCCGTCGCGCTCTTCGATGAGGTGGTCGAGATCGACGAAGCGCCAGCCGAGGCGCTCGGCCAGGTGCCGGCCGATGGTGCTCTTGCCGGAGCCCATGAATCCGGTGAGCACGAGGCGCTCGATCGATGACGCGCGCGCGTGTGCGTCGTCGGAGTGGTGGCTCTTTGGGACGATTGGAGGCATGAGGGTCTGAGATGTCTCAGACCCCATGGTAGCCGTTACTCGGAGAGATCGACCGGCTCGTCGCCGTCGCCTTCCTGCTGCTGGAGCTTGCTGGCGATGTTCGACCAGACGGAATCGCTGGGTTCCTGCTCGGAGACGAGGAGATTCTTGGCAGTGTCGGCGATGGTTTCGAGGTCGCGAACAAGCGCAGCGCAATCGGGGTTGGCCGAGAGAAAAGTTTCGAGACGAGGGTCTTCGCTGAGCTTGCCGCCTTCTCCGCTGGCAAAGAGCTCCGGCAGATACTGTTCAAACTCGGCCGGGGTCATCGAATCGAAGTCGAGGTTAGAGATATCACTCACTGCACGACCTCCCGCGAGCTCTCCAGTTCGGGTAACTGATCTGGGTGACGAAGAAGTTCGCGGAGCTTCAGGCGCGCTTTGTGGAGTTGTGATTTGCTGTTGCCGGTGGAGCACTCCAGCATCGTAGCAATCTCATTGTGCTCGAACCCCTCAACATCGTGGAGGACGAACACCATTCGATACCCCGGAGGCAAGGAAGCGACGGCGCGCTCCAAGGTGACGCGATCGACCGATCCGGCGAGCTGCGTGTCACGCGAGCCGAAATCGCGCTTCGGTGCGTCCTCTTCGGATGGGTTGATGGTCTCTTCCAAAGAGACAAGCTGAAGGCCCTTCTTGCGCAAATGCATCAGGACCAGGTTCACGGTCAGCCGGTGCAGCCAGGTCGAGAAGGCGCTCTCTCCGCGGAAGCTGCCGAGCTTGCGGAAGAGGTGAAGGAAGGCCTCCTGGGTCATGTCCTCGGCTTCAGACACATTGCCGAGCATGCGAAGGCACAGTGTATAGACGCGCCGCTTATGCAGCGAGTACAGCTTGGAGAAAGCGTCAGGATCGCCGTTTTTGGCCCGCTCGATCGCCTCGGCCTCACCGGCTATCGGAGGGTTCCGCTTAAACAAGCCGGCGTTTGGTTTTGTCTGCATCGTTTGCAAGCCTTGAAGTCCCATAAGCGAGGTCTCCGGTCAGTACGTTCGTTCATGCCGGCTCTTCGCCTGCTTTCAGCGTAACGCACCTGTTCTCGGAAAGGTATCAATGGCTTGGATAGAAACTCCGGTGCCGGGGTTGTCCCGGCGCGGGAGATGTCGTGTCTAAGCTCCGACGTATCTGGCGTATAAGGACCTGGCTCGACCGACGTCCGTCGTTCCCTGGATCAAGGCGCGGCCGTCCGCGAACACCGTAATTGTGTGTGTAGACGCACGGAAACGCAGCAGCATGCCATTCGCACGGACTTCGCCAAGCGGTTCCAGCCTGCGCGCCAGCGCGGCCAAATCAACCGGGCGGGCATGTTCATGGATCTGGACTGCATTGCGGCCGCAGAGAGTAATCGGAGCGCGACCCTGGCCATCCAGAGCCGCGAACGTTCGCTGGCCGCATACCTCGCAGTCCGGACGCGGCTTGCCGGCGGAGACTTCGGAGCGCTCGCCCGTCCAGAGATCGTAGGCCAGAAGCGTACGGCGCATGCGGTCAGGTTGTCCGGTGAGCAGCTTCAAGGTCTCGGTGACCTGGAGCGAGGCTGCGAAGTTGACTGCGGTCGAGAGAATACCCGCCGTGTCGCAGGTCTCGACATTTCCGGTCGGGCTCGACGGGAAGATGCAGGCGAGGCAGGCGGTCGGATCGAAGCCGGGATCGCGCTCGCCGGCCGCGCGGGGCAGGATATTCATGGTCGCGGCGTAGGATCCGACCCCAGCGGCATATATCCACGGCCGGGCATCTCGCACACAGAGGTCGTTGATGAGGTAGCGCGTCTCGAAGTTATCGGTGCAATCGAGGATGATGTCCGCGTTGCCGGCCAATGTCTCGGCATTGCTTGGTGTGAAATCCGCGATGTGGGCGGTGATTTCTACAGCAGAGTTGACGCGCGCCAGGTGCCGCCGAGCGGCCTCGGCTTTGGGCAGGCAGTGACGGGCGTCGTCCTCTTCGAAGAGCATCTGGCGCTGCAGATTGGAGGGCTCGACGAAATCGCGATCGACGAGCGTAAGGCGACCCACACCAGCGCGGGCGAGCAGGCCGGCCGTTGCGGCTCCCGTGGCTCCCACGCCTACGATGACAGCGTGCGCGGTCCTGAGACGCTGCTGACCCTGATGCCCGATGGGCGCAAAGAGAATCTGGCGGGAGTAGCGTTCGCGCTCGTCTATCGGGTCCTGAGAATGGCTGCGAGTGGGGCTCTCACTCGGCTGCTCATGCTCGCTTTTGACCGCGAAAGACATTGAGGGTCAGTATACGAGCGCGTCCGAACCTCTTTGGCGGTGAACCCCGCGTTCGAAATAAGCATCTCTACGAGAAATAACCGTGTGCTGCAGCGGGTCCGGAGGATTGGTCCTGATAATCCGAGTGCTAAGGATCTGAGGACACAACGGTTACAGCTCGCATTATGCGCGAGAATAGAGCGTGGAGGGTCCTGAGGTGTCTGGCCGGAGCAGGCTATCGAACTCAGTCGAGAGCCGGCTCGCGAAACCTGCCTCAGGAGCGCGAGCGCGTCACTTGCGATACGCACAGCGTTTCATCGGAAGGGTATTGCTGGCTGGCACGCTCCTCGCATCGGGGTGGGTGGTGGCGCCCGCGCAAAGCCCCGCCACGATCAACTCTCAAGCCGCAGGACAGGCGCCGCAGCCGCAGACCACGAATCCCAGCGCCCCGGAGGGAACCCCGCAGGCCAGCAAGATGCCTTCCGCGCAATCGTCCACCGGCTCTGAGGCCGCCTCGGCTACGGTGACCAACCCGCTTGCGCCGCTGCCTACCAGCATCTGGACGAAAGCCGGAGTACCGGTTACCGCGGTTCGTTTTGAGGGCGTGACCTTTGGTCCGCATGACGCGATCGTGACCGAGTTGGAGCAGACGGCCGGCGAGAGGCTCGATCCGCAGAAGGTAAGAGCGGACATTCGCCGGCTGTACGCGAGTGGTCTCTATCGCGACATCAGCGTCTCAGGCGAGACGAACGCCAACGGCCTGACTCTCATTTACGGCGGCGTGCCTCGCTACTACGTCGGTCGCGTAGAGATCAACGGCATCGTGCAGGAGAGGCTTGCATCGCTGCTGCAGTTTGCGACGAAGCTCGATCCGGGTACCCCGTTCAGTGAGCCGGAGATTCCCGCCGCTCTTGCAAGCGTGCGCCAGTCGCTCGAGCAGAATGGCTATTTCGAGGCGAACATTCAGATCGCAACCACGCATGACGATGTAAATCACCAGGTGAACGTAACCTTCACCATCAAGCAAGGGCCGCAGGCGCGCGTCGGAAACGTGGCGCTTCAGGGCAAGGATCCTGGCATCGATGTTGACGACTTTCGCAAGAAGGGCAAGCTCGATTGCGGGTGGCTCGCGACCGCGTTTGACAGGATGATCCTGCGGAAATGCCAGGTGAAGGTGACTCGCGACACCACCAGCAACGCACTGAACGGCGTGCGCAAGTACTACCAGAAGCAGGACCGACTAGAAGGCACGATCAGTCAGCAGAGCGATACGTACGCACCGCCGCGCAAGCAGCTCGACTATCAGTTCCAGGCGAACCAGGGGCCGCTCGTTCACATCACGATCGACGGAACGAAGATCTCGAAATCACGCAAGAAACTGCTGGTTCCAATCTACGAAGAGTCAGCAGTGGACCGGGACCTCGTGAACGAAGGCGGCTTCAACATTCGCGATTTTATGCAGCGCAAGGGCTACTTCGACGCAGAAGACTCTGTGAAGCTGCTGGGGCGCGGAACGAATACAGTCACGGTGCAGTACACGGTTACTCCGGGTAAGCGGCACAAGGTTCGCTCCGTGAAGCTCGAGGGGAACAAGTACTTCAGCGACGCGCTCATCAAACAGCAGTTGCGTGTAAAGCCCGCGGATCTGTACGTGCGCAGCGGCACCTACAGCGCACAGCTTGTTGAAGATGACCGCAGCTCGATCGAGGCGCTGTATCGGGCGAGCGGATTCACGCACGTCAAGGTAAAGTCCAGCGTGAAGGACACAGACAAGACCGCCTCCGGAGAGGGGCTGAAGGTCGCCTACATCGATGTGACCTACATCATCGAGGAGGGAACGCAGCAGAAGTTCGGCGAGGTGGATCTCTCCGGAGTCGGAGCATCGAGACAGAATGCGATCAAAGCTCTGCTCAGTGCCGAGACAGGTCAGCCGTTTTCGCTGATCACACTCTCCAATGACCGCGACGCGGTGTTGAGCTACTACCTTGCGCACGGGTTCGATCTGGCGGAGGTTGAGATTCAGCAGCAGCCCGACCCGGAAAATAAGGATCTGATCAACGTAACGCTCGCGGTATCCGAAGGGCACCAGGTCACGATTGATCACGTGCTGCTCTCAGGACTCGCACACACCAAGCCGGCGGTGGTCCAGCAGCAGATTCTCGTGCACCCAGAAGATCCGCTGGATCAGGCGGCGCTCCTGCAAACGCAGCGCAACCTATACAACCTGGCGCTGTTTAACGAAGTAAATACGGCGGTTCAGAATCCCAGGGGAGATGCTCCGCAGAAGAACGTTCTCGTGCAGCTCACCGAGGCGAAACGTTGGGACGTAACTTATGGCTTCGGCTTCGAAGCACAGACGGGGACGCCGTCTCTCGGGCCTGGATTGGTGCAAGGGCAGACCGCGGCGCAGAACGGAAAGGCCGGCGTGAGCCCGCGCGTGGCGCTCGATGTTTCGCGGATCAACTTCCGCGGGACGCAGCAGTCCCTCACGCTCCACACAACCTTTGGCCTGCTCGAGCGCGTGGCTACACTTACGTTCAACAATCCTCAATTTTTGGGCAAGCCCTTCCTCACGGCGGCCGTTTCGGGCGGCTACTCGAACGTACAGAACATCACAACGTTTCAGGCCTCTACGCTGCAGGGAGATTTTCGAGTCTCGCAGAAGTACAAAAAGGCGGACACGTTTATCTATGACTTCCTCTACCGTCGCGTCTCGGTGAATCCTGCCAGCCTCGAGATCACGCCGAACCTGGTCAGCCAGTTGTCGCAACCTGTGACCGTCGGCGGTCCCGGCGTGACCTACTTCCATGACACGCGCGACCCCAGTCCCATCGATGCCCAGCGTGGCCTCTACTACTCGGTCCAGGAGTTCGTCTCATCGTCCCACTTCGGGGCGGAGACCTCGTTCAATCGGTTGGACGCATCGTTCTCCTCGTACTACACATTCGGAACCAAGAAGTACGTTTTTGCGCGCAACACGCGGGTTGGGTTCGAGAACACGTTCGGGCAGACAACCGCGAACTCCAACTCGCTAGGCGTTTCGAACTGCGCCGGCGAGCTGCTGATGACGAATGCCACGTGCAATCCAATTCCTCTGCCAGAGCGGATGTATGCCGGCGGCGCTACGTCACATCGCGGCTTCGGCATCAACGACGCCGGGCCCCGCGATCTGACCACCGGATATCCGGTCGGCGGCTCGGGTGTGGTGGTCAATAGTTTCGAGTTGCGGCTTCCACCGCCGACGCTTCCGCTAGTCGGCAACAATGTATCGTTCGTCATCTTTCACGACATGGGGAACGTCTTCCGGTATCCCAGCGACATGTTCACAAGCATCAAGAACTTTCACCAGCCGAACCAGTCCACCTGCCGCGATCTGACGGTTCCACCAGGCACAACGGACAACTCTACGGTGAGCGGAACGTGCAATTTCAACTACTACTCGCACGCAGTCGGAATCGGCGCGCGCTACAAGACTCCTGTTGGTCCTATCCGTGTTGATTTCAGCTGGAACCTCAATCCGCCGGTCTATCCAGTCTTTTATGACTACACCGGCAAGCCCCCGTACGTAGGACAGGCGCCGCACTTCAACTTCTTCTTCAGCATCGGACAGGCGTTCTAGGCTGCAATGAACAGAGCGATCAAACTCGGGAAGGCGCGAATGGATGGCTGGCTCATCCTCGCGGCGGCGCTCTGCATCTTCGCGCCATCGGCGTTTGCGCAGGTGCCGAACGCATCGAGCACCAAGCCGCCCGGATTGACCGACCAACCGCAGGTTCCACCGCCTGCAAGTGCACCGATTCCCGCTCCGCCGGCGACGCCTTCGATGATGCCGAGTGTTCCAGGAACGGAGCTCGACCGAGTCGTTGCAGTCGTCAACGACGACCTTATCCTCGACAGCGATGTGAACGAGGAACTTCGGCTGCAGGCATTCGATCCCTACCACACGTCGTCGGAGAAGCTGTCCAGCGACCGTGCTCTCGAGCGGCTCATCAACCGTGCGCTCATCGTTCAGCAACTCAAACTGCAGCCTGAAGACGAGCCCAGCGATGCTGATGTGAATAAGCAGATCGATCAGTTGCGCAGGGACATACCTGCCTGCGCGCAGTATCACTGCCAGACCAAAGAAGGGTGGGACCGGTTCCTCGCAGATAACGGCTTCACGGAAGCTTCGTTCTTCAGCCGCTGGAAGGAGCGCGTGGCCGTGCTCTCCTTTATCGAAGATCGCTTTCAGATGGGTATCAACATCACGGCGCAGCAGATTCAGGACTACTATGACAAAACTCTGCTGCCGGAGTACGCGCGCCAGCATGCGGCCGCGCCCAAGCTGAACACGATCACGAATCAGATCCGCGAGGTGCTGTTGCAGCAGCAGATCAGCAACTTGCTGCAGGATTGGCTGAAGAGTTTGCGTGCGCAGGGAAGCGTTGTCGTGCTGCATCCCGGGGAGGAGGCGCCATGAGTCTCACCTCCAAGGGCGCGCCTGCCTCTCCGCCGAAACCCGCGCGGCGCTATCGCGTGGGGCGAATTCTCGGCTGGATTGGCACATCGATTCTGATTCTGCTCACAGTGCTAATCGTCGGCCTGTCCTGGTACACCACGACTGCGGATTTTCAGCGCCGTGTAAAGGACCAGGTCGTCAATGTGCTCGAAAGTTCGACCGGCGGACGTGTGGAGCTCGGCCACATCTCGTTCAATCTGTGGCACCTAGCAATCGAAGCCGACAATCTCGTCATTCACGGCACAGAAGGTCCAGGCGAAATGCCTTACCTTTCGGCTGCAAAGATCTTCCTTCACTTGCGTCTCAACACGTTTATCTCGCACACGGTTGGCAAAGGCGCGCAGTCGCACATTGGGCTCAACTATCTGCGCGTTGAGCAGCCGCACCTTCATCTGATCATCGACAAGAACGGCAACACTAACCAGCCTGTGCCCAAGCATCCCACGACGAGCACAGAGCCGGTACAGGATACGCTGCTTGATCTCCAGGCCAAGGATGTTGAGCTCGCGAATGGGCTCGCCGTGATTAATGATCGCGCGATTCCGTTCGATGCCGCAGCCAACAATCTCAATGCCAACGTGCATTACATCAGTTCGACCGACCGTTATGGCATCTCCATCGATCTCGCCGATCTGCGCACGCGAATGGCGAAAGAGCCGGAGATGCAGTCGAAGCTGCACATGGACCTTCAGATCGGCCGCGATATGGCGCAGCTCACCAGCTTCGATTTCGAAACCGGCATGAACTCGCACCTTAGCGCGACGGCGCTGATCGAGCACTTCGCTCATCCGGAGTGGCAGGCGACGGTCAACGGTGAGCTTGCACTGAAGCAGATCAGCTATCTAGCCGGAGTGGACGGGCTCGAGAACGGAACACTCGCGCTCGACATTAATGGGCGCAACTGCACAGTGAGTCCGCAGGTCGCGCAGAAGAATCCGCACTTTTGGCAGCGCCACACGCACCCGCACGTCCCTCCTGCAGCCAAAATGCTGCCGCCCAGTCCCGACTGCAGTGCAGGGTATCTGCTGGTCGGCGACATCAAATTGCGCAACGCGGCGTATCGTGACGAATCCGTCCGCGTCGCCGGTGTTGATGCGAATGCGCAGTTACATGTCACACCTACTGAGCTCCTTTTTTCGGCACTCACAGGAACGCTGCCTGGTGGCGGCCACATCGACGGCGAGCTGAAGATCGAGAACTGGCTCGGAGAGGTTCCAGCGAGCGCACCCGCGGCTTCCGCCACAACGGTTGCGGCGGCGAAGACCGCAAACGCTGCCGCGAAAGGTGTGAATGCAAAGCCACCGGTGCAGTCGATGACGCTCACTCCCGTGCAGCGGGCGCATGCGTATCTGACCGTGATCGTGAAGGGCATCACGCTGCGTACGATCATGGATGCCACCGCACCGGAACACTACGGCGATCTTGGTCTGGACACCGCGATCAATGGCCCGGTCAAGGTGGAGTGGGGCGGTCCGGCGAAGGATATCCCCAGCTCTGTGCAAGTTGACGCGGACCTCAAGCTCTCGCCGACGGGCGTCGCTCGCAGGGGAGCGAAGGCGAATATTCCTGTCTCGGGTGTCGTGAACGCACATTACGACGGACGATCTCAAGTTGTGAACATCAAGACCGTCAACGTTCAGACACCGGGAACCACGCTTCTCGTCAGCGGCGTGCTTGGCGTGAATAACGGCGATCCGCTTACCAATCTGCAGGTGAACCTGCAGGCCCGCAATCTTGCGGAGTTTGACCAGACCCTGCAGACACTGGGGTTTGAGGCCAACGGAAAACGCGGCAGCGCAGCCATTCCGGTTGATCTGCACGGCACAATGAGCTTCGTAGGAACTGCAAAGGGCGCGGTTCGCACGCTTGACGTTAAAGGGCACCTCGAAGCCGATAACCTCGTCGTGCATCTCGGCAGCGAGGCAGATATCCACGTCGACTCTGTCGTTGCGGACGCCGAGTACGCACCCAATACTGGTCTGGCCATCGCGTCTTCCACCATTAGGCGCAATACGGCTGTGTTGAACGTCGCGGGCAGCTTCCGTCCGCACCGTGTCGTCTCGCGCCATGGTGTCGTCTCCTATGTATGGGACAACGACATGGCTCTCGATGTGACGGCGAAGCTTGCGAATGCGCAGGTCGCCGATCTCTTGCAGATTGCCGGCCAGCAGGAAAAGGTAAAGCTCACCGGCGCGGCCAACATTAATGCGCATGCGACAGGCACTCTGCGCAGCCTCGCGGGTTCCGGCAACGTTACTCTCACGAACGGCCAGGCATACGGTGAGCCGTATCAGACAATTGCCGTTGACATCAGCGCCCACGGAACGCAGATCAACGCGACGCGTCTTCTCGTCCAGGCGCACAACATGGCTATCCACGGTAGCGGAAGCTACGATATCGCCAACAAGCATATCGCTGCGCACATCACCGGCGACAATCTGCGGCTCTCGAAGTTTCAGCTTGTGCAGAATGCCAATCCGGATGCTGATGCTGTGGTCTCTCTGAATGTGGACGCGAACGGTACCGTGCAGGAACCGAATCTTCGCGCACAGGTACAGCTTGCGGATATCACCTACCAGAGCAACAAGCTTGGCGCGCTGACGTTGAACGCAAACAGCGTCGGCTCGCTCGTGAACTATCAGATACAGTCGACACTCATCGGCGCGCAAATCGCAGCCACCGGACAGACGTCCCTGCAGGGCCAGTATGTTACGCACGCACAGATGACGCTCACGGGCGTTAATGTGGCGAATATTCTTGATATCGTTTCGCCGGATACCATCCAGGCGAGCTCACAAATAAACGGCACCGTCACTATCAATGGGCCCGCCGCCAATCCGCAACAACTCACGGCGACCGCCGAGCTTACGAACTTCGCCATCACACTCCAGAATCTGAAGCTCGCATCCGAGGGTCCCATCCGCGCCAGCTTGCGTGATGGAGTCGCATCGCTGGATCAGTTCCACATTAGCGGTCTGGGAACCGATCTGCAGGCGAGCGGAACCGCGAAACTCCTGGGCGACTCCAATTCGGAGGGCGGTGCGCTCAACATCAAGGCAAAGGGTGGCATCAATCTTCATCTCATTCACACGCTCGACCCGGACTGGATCACCTCCGGCAACATCACACTTGACCTCGGTGTGCAGGGCCGAGTGAAGGATCCGTCGCTCAGCGGGACGGTTAAGTTGGACAACGCGAACTTTGCGATGGACGGAATTCCGAACGGCCTCAGCGCACTCTCTGGAACGATGGTGTTCAACCAGAACCGCCTCGAGGTGCGCGATGTTAGCGGAACCTCGGGCGGCGGCAAGGTGACGCTTGGCGGATTTATCGCCTATCAACGAGGGCTGTTTGCGGATCTTACAGCGAATATCGATACGGTTCGCGTTCGCCTCTACGGGTTGAGCTCCACCTCAAACGCTACGCTCCGTCTGCAGGGTGGACCGCAAAGTCTGCTGCTCTCGGGAAATGTGCTGGTGACACGGTTCGGCGTCGGCCCCGACGTTGACTTCGCGGCCTTCGCGGGAGCCGGCGGAATCCCCACGCCGCCCGATCCAAGCGCTTTCAGTAACAAGATTAGGATGGATGTTCACATCACGAGCTCTCCGCAGCTTGATTTCCAGAACTCCTATGCCAAGCTTGCCGGAACCGTCGATCTGACCGTGCGCGGCACGATCGCGCAACCCTCGCTTCTCGGGTCGATCAGGATCACAGATGGCAGCGCGACCTTCGCCGGGACGAAGTACGAACTCGAGCGCGGCATCATCTACTTCAGCAATCCCGTTCGCATCGATCCGTCCATCGATCTCGATGTATCCACACGCGTCGAGAACTACGACATTACGATCGGCATTCACGGTGACATGACAAACCTGAAGCCGACCTATCGCTCGTCGCCGCCACTCACTGAGGCCGATATCTTCAATCTGCTGGCGCTTGGCCGAACCCAGGAAGAGGCGCAGATCAACACGCAGCAGCAGCAGCAGGCAGGCGAGGATCCAACCACCAGTGCGATATTGGGCGGAGCTCTGAACGCAACAGTATCGAGCCGCGTCAGCAAGCTTTTCGGCGCGGGCTCAATCAAGATCGATCCCGCGTTTGTCGGCACGCTGGGCAACTCCACGGCGCGCATTACGATCGTCGAGCCGCTGTCCAAACAGATCACACTCACTTACGCGACCAACGTCAACCAGTCGGCGCAGCAGCTGATTCAGATTCAGTATCAGTTGAACGAGAGCGCGTCGATTGTCATGACACGCGACGAGTCCGGCGTCTTCTCGATCGTTTACAAGATTCGGAAACGCTATCGCTAGGGCTAAAACTGCTGAGGCTGCGCGGGTTGCGGGCCAAGCATCCAATTTTCCAGATATAGTTCTCTCTGGTTGGAGGAAGCTCCATGAGAATTTACAGTCGCATTTTGATTACACTCGCCTGCGCTCTCTGCCTGGCCGCAATCGTGCCCGCTGCCACAGCCCAGAAGGGTGACGCACAAATACAGGCAGACGCTCAAAAACAGCTTAGCGGGAAGAGGTTCAGCGGCGTTCAAGTACAGGTGCAGGGCGGCGTAGTTCACCTGACCGGCCAGGTCGATCGCTATGCCGACAAGGCTGATGCCCAGAAGCGTGTCGATAAGATGCATGAGGCCGCTTCCATCCGCAACGACATCAATGTCACTGGCGGAGGCACTGTCTCGGACGAGGAACTCTTTCAGAAGCTCGCCAAGGCCCTGGTCTATGTGCGCCAGGGATACGAGTCTTATCCGTTCGACAGCTTCATCCTGCAGGTGCATAACGGAGTTGTGACCATCGGCGGGCTCGCGGTCGAACCCGTAGACAAGGACGATGCGCTCTCGGTGGTCGAGAACGCGCCCGGTGTTCGCGACGTTGTCGATAAGATCCAGGTCGCGCCGGTATCGCCCAACGACTGGCGCATCCGCCGCGACTTGTATCGCGCCATCTACGGCTATTCGCAGTTCACCAAATACGCGATCAATCCCTCTAAACCCATCCGCATCGTGGTCGTGAACGGTCACGCCGTGCTGACCGGTGTCGTTGACAGCCAGACTGACAAGGAGATGGCCGGAATGCGCGCCAACCAGGTGCCCGGCGTTTTCTCGGTGGAGAACGACCTTCAGGTTGCGGGCCAGAACGAACATTGATCTCTTTGGCTGGCCGCAGAGCAGCTCTTATCTCCTTCGCGTAGCATTGTTCTTAGGAATGAGATCTGCTTTACATAGCACACGCGTCACGCTCGAGATGATCAAGTGGGAGCACTCGATCTTTGCTCTCCCGTTTGCTCTCACAGGCGCCGTGCTCGCCGCCGGAGGCTGGCCTCCGTTGCGCGTGCTCGGATGGATTATTGTCTGTATGGTTGGTGCGCGTTCGGCAGCCATGGCCTTCAATCGCCTGGTCGATGCAGAGATCGACGCAGTGAACCCTCGCACAGCAGCGCGCGCGCTCCCCGCGGGCCAGGTTTCGCGCGGCTTTGTCATCACATTCACGATCATCTCCTGCGCCGTCTTTCTGCTCGGCGCCGCGATGCTCAACAGGCTCACCCTGGAGCTCGCCCCGCTGGCACTCGCCGTCGTGTTCGCCTACAGCTACATGAAGCGAATGACCCGCTGGTCACACCTGGTGTTGGGCCTTGCGTTGGGCATTGCGCCGGCTGCGGCATGGATAGCCGTCCGCGGATCCCTTTCCGCGCGCGCTGCATTGCTCACGGCAATCGTGCTGCTGTGGGTCGGCGGCTTCGATGTGCTTTACGCCTGCCAGGACTTCGAGCACGACCGCCGCGTCGGCCTGCACAGTGTTCCGCAGGCCTTCGGTCTGCGCGGGGCGTTCTGGATAGCCCGCTTAATGCACGCCGGGATGGCGGTGCTGCTCTTCCTCATGCTCCACGCATTCGGCTTGGGGATCGTTGCGCTATTCGGCGTGCTGCTCTGCGTCGCTCTTCTCGCTTACGAGCACGCAATCGTCTCGCCCGGCGATCTCCGCCGGATGAACGCGGCCTTCTTCACGCTTAACGGCGTAATCTCCGTTGTCTTCTTCATCTTCATTGCGGCCGACGTTCTGCACCGTCGCTGAGCAAAGCGTCAAGCCTGATCGGAAAGAAAAGGGCTCGCCACAATCGGCGAGCCCTCGTTGTCTTCAAGCGCTTCTTGGCACTACGTTCTGTTCTTATGGCGATCTACGCTGTCCTCGATGCGCTCTTTTACATTCCTTGCTGTTGACGTGACCCGCTCGCGAACGTCGTGAGCCTCGGCTTGAGCCTCATGAGATCTGCGCGCGTGTACGTCCGCGGCAGCATTCTGCACCGATCCAAGCGCCTGCTCGCCTTGTCCCTTCACCTGCTGGGCCGCGCCGCGGTTCGCCATGGACTGGTTGTTCATTGCTTCACCAGCTGACTGCTTGATCTTTCCGGCAACCTCATCCAGCTTGCCCTTGGCCTTGTTTTCCATTCCACTCTTCATACCGCTCTCCTTGTGGTTCACACAATCCGCGTGGCGCCACTGCGTGCTCGAAAGTTAGATGCCTCGGCGACCAGAGAGAAGATTGAAGATGAGAACGATGATTGCGAGAACCAGTAGCAGATGAATCCATCCGCCCAACGTGTAGCTGCTTACCATACCCACAATCCAAAGAATGACAAGAATGATGGTGATCGTCCAAAGCATAGATCGGCTCCTTATGATGGGTGACCCGGGGGTGCGGTCACTATGATCGGCGCCGTCTCGGCGGCGTTCGCTAAGGTAAGGTGCGTCGGATTATGCTGAGGTTGTCCCAAAAGACACATATATCTGCGATTAAGGAACCCACGCCTGAGTAACCAGACGACACGTCGTGCCGAGACAACTCCGCAGCAGCAAGCACAGGCGCGCTCCGATTACCGCGTCGCCATCCAGGGAGAACGCGGGTCGAACAGCCACATGGCTGCTCTGGAACTCGCTCCCGACTGCGAGGTCCTGCCGTGCACCGCTTCGTCCGATACATTTGCCGCGTTGCTCGACCGCCGCGCGGATTGCATCGTGCTCCCGATCGAAAACAGCCTGCATGGCTCCGTCGCCGAGCACTACGATCTGCTGCTCACCAACCCTGTCCGCATCCACGCCGAAGGCCTGCTCCAGATTCGCCACAACCTTATCGCCGCCCCGGGCGTGGAGCTCTCCGCGATCCGCACGGTTCTGTCGCATCCCGTCGCACTGAATCAGTGCCGCAAATTTCTCGCTGGCTTCACACAAGCCCGCGCGCTTCCGTTCTATGACACTGCCGGAAGCGTCAAGCACATCATCGAGAACTCACTGCGCGACACAGCCGGGCTCGCCCCCGAACTGGCGGCACAGGAGTACGGCGGAAACGTGCTCGTGCGCGGCGTCGAAGACCACGCGCAAAACTTCACCCGATTCCATGTCATTCGCCGTTCGGACGATGCTGCACCGCCTGCAGCCGAACTGGACAAGCTCAGCGTCGCCTTCGCGCTGGAGCATCGTCCCGGAACACTTGTCAAAGCCCTGCAGGCTCTCGCCGCGGCCGGCGTCAATCTCACCCGCATCGAATCCCGCCCGGTGCCCGGCCAGCCATGGGAGTACGTCTTCTTCGTCGAGTTCCGCTTCACCAGCGCCGGAATGGCCGAAGCCGCATTGAACGCGCTGCGCCCTGAAGCGCGAATGGTCCGCGAGCTTGGCAGATACAAGGCAGCCGCTTCCGCAGCCTGAAAGCTTCCCTTAAAACGCACAAGGATCCGCAACCGGATCCCTGGCGTGATTCCGCTGGTTATCTGCCGCTTAGAAATGCATCTCTTGCACCATTTGGAAGATGTAAACGCCGACGACCAGAACCGTCATCAGCACGGCGGCACCGCCGAGACCCTGGTAATAGGGCCGCAGCTTGTCGACGCGCGCGACGATCTCATCGTGTTCCCTGTGTTCCATCGACACATGTGTGCTGTCGTCACTGAGGAACAACTGGTCGGTTTCATGTTGGGTGAGCGTGGCGCGGTAAATCATCACTGCGATAAAGCCGATGACGGAGGCGCCCCATAGAGCGATAAGGATCGGGAGCACGTGCATGGCGGTGAGTCCCCCAGAGTCAATAAGAGTCTGGTCCGGGATACCGGGCGGGTCCGATTCTTGAGCCTCGGGCTCGTAGGTAGGCTGGGCCACAAAAATCATACGCTCCGCGATGTTCATTGGAAAGGGGGCAGTTTCCGGTCATTCGCCTTGGTTCCCTCCGGCCTCTTTCGCCATAACAGCCCCATTCGCAGAAACCTTGAGGTCGCAAGGGCATCCAATCAGGGAGTGCTTATGTCGCCGTCGATTCCGGCGGCTTGCCCAGCCAGCAAGCTCTGGCTACACTAAGAGTTGTGCTCCCGGACTACATTGGTCCGCGAGCCGAGGAGAGGTTTCCATGTCCACCGCCGCGAACCCTGTTGCCGAGGTCGTCACCGGCGCCCCTGAGGCGCCCCGCAGCAATCCAGTCAACTTGACCCCATCTGCTATCGCCAAGGTCAGGGAGATTATGGCGACCCAGGATCCAATTCCGGCCGGTCTGCGCATCGGCGTGGTCGGCGGCGGATGCTCCGGCTTCCAGTACTCCATGAGCTTCGAAAACCAGGCCGGCATGATGGACAAGATCGTTAAGTTCGACGACCTCAAGGTCTTCGTCGACGCCACCAGCGCCATGTACCTCAACGGCTGCACGGTCGACTACGTCGAGACCTTGGAAGCGGCGGGATTCAAGTTCGAAAATCCCCAGGTGAAGTCCACCTGCGGCTGTGGCTCCAGCTTCAGCGTCTAAACTCGCCCGCCACGCGCGCCCCGAAAAGTTGCAGCAAGGCCTCACCCTTCCGGTGGGGCCTTCGCATTTGAACGAACGAGCTCCTCGTCCGTCTATATAAAATAAGCAGCAAAGCACTGAATTTATTTAGCTAGCAATTCAGCAGAGCCTTTCCAGCCTCATGACAGAGTTCACAATCCGCCTTGCCGACGAACGCGGCCGAATCCAGGAGCAGACCCACGCCGCCGCAACCGCGGAAGAGCTCCGCTCGCGCTTCACGCAGGCGGGCTATCTGGTCTACTCCGTCAAGCCGCGCTCCGGTTTTGCCGGTAGCGGTCAGCGCAAGGTCAAACTCGAACCCTTCCTCATCTACAACCAGCAGTTCCTTACGCTTATCCGGGCCGGCCTGCCCATCCTCAGCTCGCTGGAGCTGCTGGCGAAGCGCCAGAAGAACCCTGTCTTCCGCGCCCAGCTCGAGGACGTGGCCGCGCGCGTCAAGACCGGCGAATCCATCTCCACCGCGTTCGAAGCGCAAGGCGGTTTCCCGCTCGTCTACACGGTCACGCTGCTCGCCGGCGAGCGCTCCGGAAACCTCGAAGAGGTCCTGCAGCGTTATCTCGATTTCCAGCGCGTGTCACTCACCTTCCGCAAGAAGCTGAAATCATCACTCATCTACCCGAGCTTCCTTGTCATCATGGTGATCAGCCTCTTCATCTTCCTGATCACCTTCGTTGTCCCACGCTTCGCGCAGCTCTACGATCAGCTCGGAACAAAGCTTCCCAGCCTCACGCTCTTCCTGCTGACCCTGGGCAAGAACGCGCAGCATTACGGCATTTACTTCGGTCTTCTGCTCGCGCTCATCATTTATCTCGTCGTCCGCTGGACCAAAACCGACTCCGGCGCGAACTTTGTCGACCGCGTGCGCATTGGCACCCCGGGGCTGGGCAACGTCTGGCTCAAGTACCAGGTCGGCCTCTTCTCGCGCACGTTAGCGACGCTGCTCACCGGCGGTCTCCCATTGGTTCCCAGCCTCGAAACGGCTGCCCGCTCCATCGAATCCCGCCAGATCTCGAAGGCCGTCTACACGTCGGTGGAAACCGTTCGCGAAGGCCAGGGCCTCGCCACCAGCCTCGAAGAGACCGGCGTGTTCCCTGAACTCTCCGTCGAGATGATCGAGGTCGGCGAGTCCACCGGCGCGCTGCCCGCGATGCTCAACTCCGTCGCGGAGTTCTTCGAAGAGGACGTGCAGACGCAGCTCAACGCCATCATGAGCCTTATCGAACCCCTGATCCTCATCGTCATGGGCGTCGTCGTCGTCATCATTTTGATCGCGCTCTACATGCCGATCTTCAGTCTGGGCAATATCGGCGGCTAGCTGTACGCTTGCCACGCAAGGAGCTTCACCCTCATGGCCACCCCCGTAGCAACCCCACTCCCCAACGACTCGCTCACAGAAGCCGAGCGCGCCGAACGTCTCGCGCGCCGCTATCACGCCGAGTTCGTCGATCTGAAGAACTTCAAGATCCAGCACGAGCTCTTCAAGTCCGTGCCCGTGGACATGATGTTCCGCTACAACTTCGTTCCGCTCGAGCAGTCCACCGACGGCCGCCTCGCCATTGCCGTCGCCGACCCCTCGCGCCTCATGGTGCTGGACGAGATCGCCGGCCTGCTCGGCACGCGCATCGTCACGCGCGTCGCCACGCTGTCCCAGATCACCGACCTCCTCAAGAAGACCGAGCAGTCGCAGCGCGTGCTCGACGAAGCCACCGAAGGCCTCGCCTTTGACGTCCTCACAGGAGAGGACACCACCGACGAGAACATCTCCATTGAAAAGCTTGCGGGCGACGACGACATCTCGCCGATCATCCGCCTCGTCGACACCACCATCTTCACCGCGCTCGAGCGCCGCGCCTCCGACATCCATCTCGAAACCTACGACGACTCGCTGCTCGTCAAGTACCGCATCGACGGCGTGCTCCAACAGGCCATGGCGCCCATCGCGCGCGAGCATCACCAGACCATCCTCTCGCGCATCAAGGTCATGTCCGAGCTGGACATCGCCGAGCGCCGCGTGCCACAGGACGGCCGCTTCCGCGTGCGCTACAAGGGCCGCCTCATCGACTTCCGCGTCTCCATCATGCCGACCGTGCACGGCGAAAACGCCGTGCTCCGCGTGCTCGATAAGGAGTCGATGTCCGAGAAGTTCCACAACCTCTCGCTCGACGTCGTCGGCTTTGCGGACGAAGACCTCCGCCGCTTCCGCCGCTACATCAAGGAACCCTACGGCATGGTGCTCGTCACCGGCCCCACCGGCTCCGGCAAAACCACCACGCTCTACGCCGCGCTGAACGAGATCAAATCCGAAGAAGACAAGATCATCACCATCGAAGATCCCGTCGAGTACCAGATTCGCGGCATCACCCAGATCCCCGTCAACGAGAAGAAGGGCCTGACCTTCGCGCGCGGCCTGCGCAGCATCCTCCGCCACGACCCCGATAAGATCCTCGTCGGCGAGATCCGCGACGCCGAAACCGCGCAGATCGCCATCAACTCCGCGCTCACCGGCCACCTTGTCTTCACCACCGTCCACGCCAACAACGTCGTTGACGTCCTCGGCCGCTTCCTGAACATGGGCGTCGAACCCTACAACTTCGTCTCCGCGCTCAACTGCATCCTCGCTCAGCGCCTTGTCCGCACCATCTGCGACTTCTGCCGCCGCGAAGTCACCTACTCCGACGCCGAGCTCGAGCTCAACGGCCTCGACCCCGCCGAGTGGCGCGGCTTCCGCTTCCAGGAAGGCTCCGGCTGCATCGAGTGCGGCGGCACCGGCTACCGCGGCCGCTCCGCCATCCACGAACTCCTCGAGCTCGACGACGAGATACGCGAGATGCTCCTCGAAAAGCGCCCAGGCTCCGAAATCCGCAAAAAGGCCCGCGAAAAGGGCATGAACTTCCTGCGCGACTCCGCCCTCGAGCGCGTCCGCGCCGGCATTACCACCCTGCGCGAGATCAACAAGGTAACCTTCATTGAAACAGGACGTTAGCCCCGCAAACGGCTCCCGCTCCCGTTCGTCCAATGAATTGAACCACCGCAGCCAAGCTCGCAACGCAGCACCGCGCGATAGTCTAGTAAAAGTGTCTCGATGAATCTTCTTCCCAAAGCCGCCGGCAGCCGCCCGCGCCTCGCCTGCGAGATCGCCCCTGACGGCGTAACGGCCGCGCGCGCCGCAACGCCCGAAGGCCCGCTCGACTCCGTCGCGAGCGTCCCGCTGCCTTCCGGAGCGATCCTTCCCGGCCTCAAGCCCGGCAACCTGCCCGAACGCGTCGCCGTGATCGCCGCCATCCGCCGCGCTTTGGAATCGATTGATGTCCGTCCCAACAGCCGCGGCGCCGACCTCACCATCATCATCCCCGACTCCGCCGTCCGCGTTCTGCTGCTCGACTTCGACGCACTCCCTACCAAGCTCACCGAAGCTCTGCCCATCGTGCGTTTTCGCCTCAAGAAGCTCGTCCCGTTCGAAGTCGACGACGCCGTCGTCAGCTTCCAGGTGATGAGCTCCACGCGCAACAACGTGCACGTTCTCGCCGTCGCCATCCCGCGCGACATCCTTCGCGAGTACGAGACCGCCGTGCGCGAAGCAGGCTTCGAACCCGGCGCCGTGCTCCCCAGCACTCTCGCCGCACTCGCCGGCCTCACTGCCGCCGAGCCGTCGCTCGTCGTCAACGCCACGTACGCCGGTATCACCACCGCCATCACGCGGGACGGCGTGCTCCTGCTGCACCGCAGCGTCGACCTCCAGGCACAGCCCACCGGCATCGACCCGACCATCCCCGCGCAGCTCCAGCAGCTCTCGCCCGACGAACTCGCTCGCGAGATCGCACAGGCCGTGAGCGTCGCCGTTGCCTACTTCGAGGACACGCTGTCACGTCCTCCGTCGACCATCCTCAGCGCCGGCGCACTCAGCGCGGATGTGCTGCATCGCGTGGTCAACGGAAACGGCTACAACGACGCCGAAGCGATCCGCATTCGCGAGCTCATCGATGCCTCTGCCTTCTCCGCCGGCGTCGTCACCGGCAACATCCCGCGCGGCTCGCTCGCCGGCGTTCGAGGAGCACTGCGAGGCTGACCATGCGCATCTCCATCAATCTCGCCACACGCCCCTTCGTCGAGCTCCGCCCGCTCTTTCTGCGGCTCCGCATTCTCATGGCGCTGCTCGCAATCATTGCCATTGGGCTCGGCTTCTGGGCGCACACACTGCAGAAGCGGCTCGATCGCGCCAGCGCGCAGATGGACAATCTGCGCAACCAGACGATCGGCGCGCAGCAGGAACGCCTGCAGAATGAACGACGCATGCGTGAGCCCGCGAACGCCGCTGTGCTCGATCGCGCACACTTCCTCAACTCGCTCTTCCTTGCGAAAAGCTTTTCCTGGACCGCCGTGATGATGGACCTCGAGAATGTGCTGCCGACAGGCGTGCAGGTCACTTCGATCGAGCCGCAGGTCACGCAGACCGGCGACGTCATCATTCGCCTGCGCGTGTCCGGCGAGCGCGACCGCGCCGTGCAGCTTGTGCGCAACCTCGAGCACTCACGCCGCTTCCTCCAGCCGCGTCTCAGCGGTGAAGCGTCCCAGGCCAAGAGCACAACCGCCCAGCGCCCCGGAACCTTCCAGCCGCAGACGAACCTGCCGGGCGCGGCTCCCGGCGTCGAGTTTGACATCCTCGCCAACTACAATCCGTTGCCCGAGGGCGAGCCGTACACCAAGCCAACATCCGCGAAGCAGGAAAACGCTGCGCAGTCATTCGCACGAGGAGGTACACGATGAGCGCCACCGCCACCGTCCCTCCGCCGAGCAGCTCCTCGATGCTGCGCCGCGTTCCGCGTCTCACCGCGCGCGCCCGTGCGTTGCTCACCGCAGTCAACCTGCACTACGCCGGTGTCGCCGCGCTGCTCGTCATCGTGCTTTACATAGCCGCGCATCTGCTCTTCCTCTCGCAGTCGCTCAAGGACCGTAACGCAGACGCACTCAACCAGCAACGCACGCTGCTCACCACCGCGCGTCTGCAGGCACAGCCCTTGCGCGGTCTGGACGGAAAGATTGCAGCTTCCACGCAGGACGCAGATCTTTTTTACGCTGACCGTCTTCCGTACGCCTATTCACAGGTGCTCTCTGAACTCGGCCGCCTGACGCAAAAGACCAACGTCCGCCTGGCAAACGTGCAGTACTCGCAGGCTCCCGTACTCACCGGCGCGTATGAGCTTACTGAGCTCCACATGGACGCCAGCGTCTCCGGCGACTACCGTCCCATCGTCGAATTCATCAACAATCTTGAGCGCGACAAGATGTTCTTCGTCATCAACGGAATCAACCTCTCCGGCCAGCAGACCGGCATGGTGAACCTCCGCATCCGTATCACCACCTACCTGCGCACGCCGAACGACAAGGAAGCTTCAACACAGTCCGCGCCTGTGCCTGCAGCTCCTACCGGAGGCACACAATGAGGGCCGGCGCAGAGAACCGTAAGAAGACCATTATGGCCGGCGCACTCGGTGCGGTCGCGCTGTGCTGCATCTTCTACGCCTACAACGCGCTCTTCAGCGGAACTTCGGCTGCGCCTCCGCCGACCGTTGCTCCCATTACTGCTCCCACTCACACCACATCCGCTGCTCCCGCGCAGACTGCAGCAAACCGCGGGCGCAACACGAGCATTGCGGGCGTCGATGCGGTGAAACTGGCAAACACCTCAGCGAGCCTTGATCCCACGCTCGATGAAACCGCGATGCATCGCGCGGAGAGCCTCGTCTACTCTGGCTCTGGTCGCAACATCTTCTCTCTCATCTCCGCACCCCAGCCAGTGATTCTTCCGTCGCACGTTCCTCCTCCGCGGCCGAAGACTCCGGTGTACACACCTCCGCCTCCACCGCCCGGCCCTCCGCCACCGCCGCCGATCAATCTCAAGTTCTTCGGCACGGCGAGACGCTCGAACGGGCTTGTGCAGGCGTTTCTGCTGCAGGGTGACAACGTCTATCTGGCTTCGGCGGGCGAGATCGTCGCGCACAAGTACAAGATTGTTGCGATAAACCTGAACAGCATTCAGGTCGAAGACCTGCAGAACAACAACACGCAGACACTGCCGCTGCAGATGCAGTAGTTCATGACCACCCGCACCCATCTCGATCTGCGACACCAGAAAGACTCCAACTCGGAAGCCGGTTTCATGCTGGTCTTCGCGATCTTTCTCGTCGCGCTCGTGTTCATCGCGCTTGCTGTCGCTGCGCCCGTAGTTGCGAAAGACCTCCAGCGCGAGAAAGAGCTTGAGAGCGAGCATCGCGCGGAGCAATATGTCCGCGCAATCCGGCTGTTCTACAACAAGAACAAGACCTATCCGCCCTCCATTGACGCACTCGAGAGCACCAACAACGTGCGCTATCTGCGCAAGCAATACATCGATCCCCTTACTGGCAAGAACGACTGGCGCATCATTCATGTCGGCGAGAACAAGACGACGGTTAAGGGCTTCTTCGGCCAACCGCTCGGCGGGCTGAACACGACCGGCGCAGGCAGCCTGGGTTCTGCATCTTCGATGGCCAGCGGCGGAATGGGATCAAACACCGCCGGATCGGCGAGCAGCACAGTTAGCGGAGGATCTCCGCTCTCGGCTGGCTTCTCCGGCGCGACGATTGGCGGATCGACCTCAGGTTCTTCAACGAGCGGGGCATCCAGCTCCACAACTTCGTCCAGCGGGTCGGGTGGGATTGGTCAGATCATGGGTGTCGGTACGTCCAAGACCGGCCAGAGCATCCTGAATCCGAACGGGCAGAGCACATATGAGACCTGGGAGTTTATTTACGATCCCAGGATCGAATTGCTTTATAAACAGGCGAACATTCTCGGCGGTGGCTCCAGCGTAAACTCGACGTCTCCGTCGAGTCTCGGATCACCGGCCGGCACAACGGGGCAGCCGAATACGCAGGGCGGGTCGAGCGCGACGCCACCGGCTCCCACGGCACCGCAGTAAATGTTCTAGTTAGTGCTTGATGGCGTACATCAGCCAGCTTGCGACGATGACTGCACCCACAAAGAGCACGAAGCAATAAGCTCCGAAGCGGATCATCATCTTCGGTTCCGCGCGCATCGTGATGCCGAAGACCACGGACGTGAAGAGCGAGAAGAGCAGCACTGCGCTGAAGTGGCTGAGCATCACAGAGATGCCTTTCGTCCGTTGGCGAGCGAGTGTGCATCGACGGCTGCGATGTAGTTCAGCAGACCGGCGCAGACGATGAACTTCGTTCCGTAATCCGCAAGCGTGTTCACGGCCGAACTAGCGCCCCAGCCAACCCAGTGCGCTAGACCGCAGAGTAGACCGAGGCCGAGCTGTGCGGCGAAGCCGAGGATGTCCAGGATGTCGCCGGTTCCGGGCTGATAGATCTTGCCCTGCAGGCCAAGGCCGATCAGGAACATACCGGCAATCGAGATGAAGAGCAGCAGAGCGCGGATCCACTTGCCGAGGATCAGGTGACCAAGACCAGGAATAAGCCAGCCAGCGACCAAAACCATCGCGGGCAGGCTGGATTTTTCTCCGGGAATGCGCTGGGAAATCTGCTGTGCGTCTGCAGCCATTGCCTCGATTGTATCAGCGCGCCGGTGCCGACTATTGCCGGCTCAGATGCGCAGGAGCTCCGTCTGGCGCGGGCCGGTGACCACCGCTTTTCCCGGACGCGTGATCATATTCACTTCGCTGCGTATGCCGAACTCGCCGGGGAAGTAGATGCCGGGCTCGACGGAGAAGCAGGTGTTCGGCAACAGCAGGCGCTCGTCGTGCGTTTCGAGGTTGTCGAGATGCGCTCCGTTGCCGTGCAGCTCGGTCGCGATGTTGTGGCCGGTGCGGTGCGTGAAAAATTCATCGAGGCTGGCGCGGCGGACCACGTTGCGGGCGGCGTCGTCGGCCTCCCAGCCGCAGATGGGGCGGCTGGCGGCATAGGCCTGCTCGACTGCGGTGATCGCGGCGTCGCGGGCTTCACGAACGACCGAGAAGATATGGCGCTCGCGGTCGGTGGGTTCGCGGTTGACGACGCCGGTCCAGGTGATGTCGTACCAGACGGCGCCGGGGCGGCCACGGCTGGTGTCGTGAGGCTCGGAGAGCTTGGCCCAGATGTCGATGAGGACGAACTCGCCGTGCATGATGGGGGCGTGGCGCTCGCGCGTGGGCTCGTAGTGGGAGTCGGCGGAGTTGGAGCCGGCGGAGACGTTGGGGCCGTGGTCGGTCCAGAGGCCTTCGCGTTCCATTGCGTGCTTGAGGAACGTGACGACCTCGAACTCGTTGGTGCGGTCGTCGCGGCGGATGCAGTCGGCGATGTGCTTCCAGCCGGCGGCGAGGACGCGATCGAGGCGTTCCTGCGCGGCGTAATGGGTGGCGATCTGGTCCTCGGTGAGGACCGCCTCGAAGAGGCTGACGAGGTCGGCGGAGCTGACGACATCCTTGCCGAAGGAGCGGATGAGCTCGACGGTTCCGGCGTCGACCATCGCGACGTACATGATGGCGTTGCGCGGCGAGTACTGCATGGCGATGTTGGTCGCGCCGTCGAGCATGTCCTCGAGATTTTGTTCGAGTTCGTGCCAGGAGGAGTACTGGGTGGTGGCGCCGGGGAGGGTGTCGAGCTTGCCGGACTCGATGCGGTGGACGAGCTTGCGGGGCGCGCCTTCGGCGGGTACGAAGTAGAACCAGCGGCGCGAGACGAAGGAGTCGGCGGGGAGACCGAGGATGCGGTAGGCGATGGGGTCGCGGTGGTGGTGGTCGTAGAAGAGCCAGCCGTCGAGGTGCTGATCGCGGAGAGCGGACTGGATGGCGGAGAGGTTCATGGCATACAGTATCCCCCCTCCCCCCCTGTTTTTGCGCAAAGTCTTCAGAAGAATGGACTTAGGCCTGGACTTTAAATGCAAAGTCTTGATTCCAGAGACTTTAATTTTCAAAGTCTTGAAAACAAATAACTTGGCGGGAACGGAAACGCGGGCGCTTGAAGTTCGGCCCCTCTGGCGAGGGTCCGCACTGTCAAGTCGCCCGCGTCTGGTGCGCTGTTGCGCTTAGCGAACAAACTCGCCGGCGACCGAGCCCCGTGCGAGCTCTCCGTCTTTGACCAGAGGCTTTGCGGCCAGGATCTCTCTGAAGCTGGCGCGGTATTGCAGGAAGACCAGGATCCAGAGCACGGCTGCTAACAGCGCCGGAGCAATGCTTGCCGGAGCGAGTGTCAGATGAAAGGCGAGGATGTTGTACAGTTCCGCGGCGAGTATGGTGAGTGCGAGCGGCACAAAGTAGCCTGAAAGCAAGAGCAGGCCGCCAAGCAGCTGCGCGGCGAAGAAGAACGCGGCGAAGTGCGAGGCGCCGACGGCGATGAAGAACTGGATGGCCAGCGGGTTCGACGGTGGCGGCTGGTGGATGAAGTTGAGGAAGCCGTTCAGGCCGAAGACGGTGAACATCAGCCCGAGTAGATAGCGTGCAATAACAGAAGCAATTTTCATATGCCTTCTCCTTTAGATCGCCTGCGCGTGCGTTTGAACGGCGTGAAGATGCGGGGCGAGAAATGCCTCGCGGTCCTGGCCCTGGTTGAGCGCCGCGGTGCCGCCTGTCGTGAGGAAAGTCACGTTGGCCACACCGAGGAAGCCGAAGACCGAGCGCAGGTAGGGCTCGACAAAGTTGAACGAGGCCATCTGAGTCTGCGGATCGTAGATCCCGCCGGTCGCGATGATGAACGTGGCCTTCTTGCCGGTGAGCAGGCCTTTGGGCGTTCCGGTCGCATAGGAAAATGTTCTGCCCACGCGGGCGATCTGGTCGATCCAGAGCTTCAGAACGGAGGGCACGCTGAAGTTGTGCATGGGCACGCCGAACACGTATTCATCCGCCTGCTCCAGTTCGTCGATCAGCGTGTCCGAGAGCGCCAGCAGTTGGTTCTGTTGCGGGGTGCGGGAAGACTCGGGTGTGTAGGCCGCGCCCACCCATTCGACAGTGACGGGCGGGATGGGGGTCGCGTTGAGGTCGCGGTCGATGACCGTGCCGTCCGGGTGGGAGGACTCCCATTCGGTGACGAACGCGCCGGTGAGCTGGCGCGAGACGGATCGACCGTAGAGGGGGCTTGAGTCGATATGAAGAAGCTTAGGCATGGCGAAAAATCTCCTATGCGACAATTGATGTGTAATTGACAAATGTCGATTCAAAATAAATCGACAAATGTCGTTTAGACATCTAATGCTGTGGAAGAGCTAATTTTGGACGTGGCTATGGCGACGGCAGTTCAACCCGGCAAGACAGCGGACAGCACAGATCCCCGTGTCCTGCGCAGCCGCCAGATGTTGATGGAGGCGCTGCTCAGGTTATTGAATCGCAAGGAGTTCGACGACATCTCCATCCAGGAGATCACCGATGAGGCGACGTTGAACCGGGCCACGTTTTACCTCCATTACCCGGACAAGAACGCGTTGCTGCAGGCGATGACAGCGGACCGGTTCCGCAGCCTCATTGCGCGACGCGGTCTGTCTTTTACGAACTGCGACGGGGCGCTGCGAGCTATTGCGCTGGGCGTGTGCGACTATCTGGCCGAGACTGCGGGCTGCCCTACGCAACTGGCGAAGATGCCGCTGGAACGTTCGATCATTCCAGCAGTGGAAGGCATGTTCATGGAAGGCGCAGAGAGGCACACAGCGGCGCCTGGAACTGACCCGAAACTGCTGGCGACCGCGGCGGCCTGGGCCGTCTTCGGCGCGGCGCGACTGTGGCACCAGACTCCTGACCGTGTTCCTGCCGAAGAGATGGCTGCCACGATTGAAGCGCTGGTGAAACCGATCTTCCTTAGCGCTTCGGAGCGTTGAATCCCACCCATGACGACGATGGAGCCGCCACCCGAGCGAACAAGGTTCGGAGGCAGTTCAAGCCCATTCATGCCGACGATAAAGCCGTCGTCATGAATGGGGCACCCCGGCCTGCTGTACTCTTGAATTCTTCACCGGGCTCCCGTCGCGATCGTTCCTCCGGAGACCTGTCATGCACGTTCTTGTTGCTGCTCTGCTGCTTGGCGTTATCGCGGGCCTGCGAACTTTCACTGCGCCTACTGCTGTGAGCTGGGCCGCGCGGCTGGGGAGGATTCCGCTTGCCGGAACGCATCTCGGCTGGGTGGGCAATATTGTGACGGCGTGCATTCTGACGCTGCTGGCGCTGGCGGAGATTTTCTTCATCGACCCGAATCCTAAGACGCCCAGCCGTAAAGGGGCGCAGGGGTTCGGAGCGCGCATCGTGATGGGCGGTTTCTCGGGTGCGGCGATCGGTTTGAGCGGGGGATCGTTGTGGCTGGGGCTGCTGCTGGGCGTTGTCGGCGCAGTGATTGGGACGTACGGCGGAGCGGCGTTTCGTGGAAGACTCGCGGCGGCGTTCGGAAGAGATCTTCCTGCGGCGATTACCGAGGACGCGATCGCGGTCGTCGGCGCGTTCCTGATCGTGGCGTATCTCGCATGAAAACTTTCGACGCGATCATCGTGGGCGCGGGCCAGGCGGGACCGCCGCTGGCGGGGCGGCTTACGGCTGCGGGCATGTCGATCGCGTTCGTCGAGCGCAAGCTGTTTGGCGGGACGTGCGTGAATACGGGCTGCACGCCGACGAAGACGATGATTGCGAGCGCGTATGCGGCGCGGATGGCGCAGAGGGCGGCGGAGTACGGTGTGACGCTCGGTAACGCGTCCATTGGTATCGATATGGGGGCGGTGATCGCGCGGCGCGAGGCGATTGTCTCGGGCGCGCGCAACGGTGTGGAAGCATCGCTGCGGAATAACCCGCGCTGCACGGTGTTTACCGGCACGGCGAGTTTCACCGGACCGCATACGATGCGGGTGGGCGAGGATGAGATCACGGCGAAGCAGATCTTTCTCAATGTCGGTGCTCGCGCTATGATTCCGGATTTTCCGGGTGTGCGCGATGTTCCGTTCTTCGACAACTCGTCGATGCTGGCGTTTACCGGGCTTCCGAGGCATCTGGTGGTGGTGGGCGGGAGCTACATCGGGATTGAGTTTGGGCAGATGTATCGGCGGTTCGGCAGCGAGGTAACGATTGTGGAGCGCGCGCCGCGGCTGGTGTGGCATGAGGACGAGGACGTGTCCGCGGCGATTCGCGACATTCTGGAGCGCGAAGGGATCACGGTTCGCGTCGATGCCGAGTGCATCCATCTGGCGCCGCATGCGGAGGGTGTGCTGGTGGGCACGAACTGCAACACTCCGCCGCCGGATATTCCGGGATCTCATGTGCTGCTGGCGGTGGGGCGCACGCCGAACACGCAGGATCTCGGCGTGGACCGTGCGGGAATTGCGGTGGACAGGCGCGGCTACATTGTCGTGGACGATGAGCTGCGCACGAATGTTGAAGGCGTGTATGCGCTGGGCGATTGCAATGGGCGCGGTGCGTTTACGCATACTGCGTATAACGACTACGAGATTGTCGCGGCGAATTTGCTGGATGGCGAAGCGCGGCGGGTTTCGGATCGAATCATGTGCTATGCGCTGTATTCGGATCCTCCTCTGGCGCGTATTGGAATGAGTGAAACGGAGGTCAGGGCGTCAGGCAGGCCGGCGCTGATGGGCACGCGGCCGATGACTCGCGTGAATCGCGCGCGGGAGAAGGGCGAGAGCCTGGGCTTCATGAAGATTCTTGTTGACGCGGAGACGAAGCAGATTCTCGGCGCCTCGCTGCTGGGCGTAGGTTGCGATGAGGCGGTTCACTCGCTGCTGGACGTGATGTACGCGCGGGCGCCGTATACGACGGTGACACACGCGATGCATATCCATCCGACGGTGTCGGAGCTGCTGCCGACGGTGCTGGAGGATTTGAAGCCGTTGCAGTGAACCCACTCTTCCGCTGCGCGTACGAATGGGGCGCCCGGTTTAGTGGTGTTCCGGGACGACGACGCCGTGGAAGAACTGGGTGCCGAAGTGCACGGTGGCTGGGCCTACGAACTGCAGGCTGAGATTGGAGTAGGGGATTTGGGTGCCGCCGGCGAGGCATATCCAGAGGGTGGAATCTCCCATGGATTGGAAGGGCGCGGGGCTTCCGTTGCCGGTGAGGATCTGCGCTGGGCCGGTGACGACGATGACGGGGCCGCTGGTCGCGGGGCTGTAGCTGGAGCAGTGGCTGGTGTCGTTGGAGAGAGAGGCTCCGGTCATCACGATGTTGTGGGTGTGGGCGGAGCGGGTGGCGGTGTTGGTTGGATCGACGACGCCGGTGGTGACGCCGTAGTCAGAGGTTTCCATGGTGAGGACGGCGGTGAAGTCGGCGTGCTGGGTGGCGTTGTTGATGTCGAGGGTCCACTTGCCGCGGACCTCCCAGGGGCCACCTTTGATGTTGGAGGGGGTGTAGTCGTTGAGGATGCCGGCGAAGTGTTGGATGGGTTGTGGGAACCAGGGGAGCTGGCTGTGGGCGGTGGGCAGGGCCGCGAGATTCAGTGCGGCGAAGATGGCGAAGAAAAGCCGGGTGATGCGAGACATGGGGAAGCCTCCGGGCTAGAGATGTTGAACAGCGTGGGCCGGGCTGACGGCGTGGGGCAAGAGGTAAGTCGCTGGAAGGCGGGCGTGCCGTCTAATGCTGTCTATTGCAGTGCGGAGTAGAATCGTGGCGTTCGTGACAGGGCCCGGGCTTTCCAGGAGAGCGCGATGGGATCCTCGGTGCGGGCGCCGGCCGTTGAGGGGAAGCGGCTGGATTCGTGGAAGGAGATCGCGGCGTATCTGAACCGCGATGTGACCACGGTGCAGCGCTGGGAGAAGCGCGAGGGCATGCCTGTCTACCGGCATGTGCACGACAAGCGCGGCTCAGTGTATGCGGTGGCGGCGGAGCTGGATGCGTGGCTGGAGAACCGGCGGCCGGAGGTTGCGGAGCAGGCGGCCGGCGAACCCACGTCTTTGACGAAACCTGCGGCACCCGGTGTCCTTCGTGACCGGGGACGGGTGTGGTGGTGGGTGGTGGTGGCGGTGGTGGTTTGTGCGGGGCTGGCGGTGGCGGGATATATCGCGTGGCGGGCGCATGAGAGAGCGACGGCGGGACCGCAGATACGGTCGCTGGCAGTGTTGCCACTAAGGAATCTGTCGGGGGACGCTTCGCAGGATTATCTGGCGGATGGGATGACGGAGGAGTTGATTGGGCGGCTGACGGGGATTCGCGAGCTGAGGGTGACGTCGCATACGTCGGTGATGCGGTTCAAGGACCCGAAGCAGACGGTGCCAGAGATTGCAAAGGCATTGGGAGTGGACGCCGTGGTGGAGGGGTCGGTGATCCGGGAGGGAAGCCGGATTCGGGTGAGTGCGCAGTTGATTCGGGCGGCGACGGATACGCACATGTGGTCGGAGACGTATGACCGCGACGTGAGCGATGCGCTGACGCTGGAGAGCGAGTTGGCGCAGGCGATTGCGGAGAAGGTGCGAGTGACGGTGACGGGTGAGGAGCAGCAGCGGCTGGCGGCGGCGCGACCGGTTGCTCCGGAGGTGTACGAGAGCTATCTGAAGGGCAGATATGCGTTTGACGGGGCCAATGGGAGGCCGGAGCTCGCGCAGGCGATTGCGTACTTCGAGGATGCGATTGCGAAGGACCCGACCTTTGCGCCGGCTTACGTGGGTGTGGCGGAGTCCTACACGGAGATGGGGACGGTATTTGTGGGCCAGTCGCCGGAGGGGACGCGGCCCAAGGTGATGGAGGCGGCGCGAAAGGCGCTTGAAATTGATCCGACGCTTGCGAGCGCTCACGGGGTGCTCGCGAATGCGCTGCAGCAGGAGTGGCAGTGGGCGGAGGCAGACAAGGAGTACAGGCGCGCGCTGGAACTGAACCCGAATGACGGAGTGACGAACGCGGAGTATGCGCTTTGGCTTTCAGACCAGGGAAGAGCCGATGAGGCGATTGCAACGATACAGCACGCGAGGGAATTGGACCCGGTGTCGGTGTCGGGATCAGGGGTATCGTGGGTTTTGTTTCAGGCGCATCGGTTTGATGAGGCGATTCGGGAGTCGCGTGATTCGGCGGCGGTTCATCCGGAGAACGCGTTAGTGCTGATGGGATTAGGGTTCGCTCTGCTGGGAAAGGACGAGGCGGCGGAGGCGGTGAAAGTGTTGGAGAAGGCGGATGCGGTGTCGAAGGGAAGCCCGGCAGTGGAAGGGATTTTGGTGCGGGCGTATGCGCATGCGGGGCGGCGCGCGGATGCGGAGCGGGTGCTCGGGAATTTGAAGCGGAGAAGAGAGACGGGATATGTGCCGGCGGCGGCGTTCGTGAATGCGTACCTGGGGATGGGTGATAAGGAGCAGGCGTTCGTGTGGCTCGAAGAGGCGTACAAGGAGCGGTCGAACATACTGCAGTTTGTGAAGACGCATCCGTTCTTCGATCCGATACGGGGGGACCGGAGGTTTGTGGATCTGGAGCGACGGATTGGGCTGAAGTAGGGCTGGCTAGAACGAGAAATTGGTGAAGAAGAGGATGGTGCGGTTGCCGGGCGTGGGGCCGGAGTAGGGACCGCCGGCAAGGGACTGCGTCTGTCCAAATAGTCGCGAGTCGATGACGCCGTTGGGGGGCGCCCAGTTCACGACGTTGAAGACATTCAGCGCGATGGCAACGAAGGTGATGTTGTACTTGCGCGGGACCTTTTCGTCGATCTTCACGCCGCCGCCGTTGCCGCTGAGACCGCGGCCGTTGACGCTATTGTTCACGTTCTGGCCGGAGAGATCGCCCTCCTGCTTGATGTGCGGGCCGATGCCGATGGTTTTGCTGGCGCGCATGTGAAGGACGAAGTTGGCTGGGCCGGTGCCGAGGTTGTAGGGGATGATCTTCTCGTTTTTTCCGTAGGGATTGGCGTCGAGGCAGCCGTAGGGGGTGGAGACGACGTTGGCGTTGCCGGGGCTGCAGGTTGCGAAGGTGGGGCGTGCGTTGAACTGGTTGTTCTGGGTGAGGTCGTTGCCGATGGTGATGTTGTAAGGCGTGCCCGATTGCGCTGAGAGCAAGGGCGCGAAGATGACGCCGCCGGGAGCGGTGTAGGTGAGCAGGAGAAACGCGCGGTTGCGTGTGTCGAAGCTGGCGCGGCCGTAATCGAATCCCGGATTTTGATCGATCATGGGAATCGATGTTGCGCCCTGGGTGTCGCTGTTGGCGTAGTTGAGGGTGTAGTTGGAGTCGAAGCTGAGATGCTTGAAGTGGCCTTTGGCTGTGAGGATTAGTTGCTGCTGACGGTAGAAGCCGCCTGATTGAAATTGATAGTTGTATGCGGCGGGAGTGGGGCCGTTCACGGTGTAGGTGGATGGGTCGAAGTCGGGGGAGGTGACGTTGTCGGTGAGGTACTGATGCACGCCCTGCGTGTAGAGAAAGGTGATGTTTCCGGTGAGGGCTTTGGTGAGCTGGCGGTCGACGCCGAGGCCTCCCTGCATATCGAGCGCGGCATGAAAGTGCGGATCGATGGTGTGGTATGTGGGAGTGGATTGAGGGGTGGAGGCCAGCAGCGATGCGGGAATCGGCGCTGGTGCGGAGGCGTTGAATTGATTGTTCGGGAAGGCGGCGTTCGGATTGGTGACGGTGTAGCTCTTCTCGTTGACCAAATTGTCGTGGATGGTTTGGATGACGTAGGGCGTGCCCGAAGACTGAAACGAGTTGGGCACAGTGAAACGGTTGTAGAACCAACCGTAGCCCGCGCGGACGACGGTTTTTGCGGCGCCCTTGCCGGTGAATCCGGGACTCCAGGCGAAGGCGAGGCGCGGGCCCCAGTCGGCGTGATCGTTGATCCAGTTCTGGGCTTCGTAACGGAGGCCAAGGCCGACCACGAGATTATTGCGCGGACGCCAGTCGTCCTGGAGGAAGAGCGCTGCGTCGAACAGGGTGGCGCGTGCGACTGGATTGTTGACGACGGTTTGCGAGTAGAGCGTCGGCGTTTGCGCCTCATACTCGGCCAGCGTGCTGAAACTGTAGGTTCCGTTTGTTCCTGAGGTGGAGGAGTTTACGTCATGCTCGGCGCGGAGGCGCGTGCCGAAACGCAGCACGTGTTTGCCGACTGTTTCGGTGGAGTAATTCTGCAGCTCGAAGTCGTCCTGGTGGTCCTGCACGACGCCTGTAGATGAGCCGCCGTCAGTGAAGGCGCCTTGCACGGTGACAGCGGGCGTTGAGTTTGCGGCGGTTTGATCGTTGCGAATGCGACGCCACTGGAAGTGCGTTTCGTTGACGAGGTGCTCGTTGATGACGATGGTGTCGCCGATCTGGAGCGCATTTTCTGTGTCGTCGGTGCTGGTGGCCTGGCTGGGCAGGTTGAGAATGCCGACGCCTCCGCCAGAGGCAACGGAGCGGAAGAATCCGTCGCGGATGCTGATGTTGTGCGGACCAAGCTGGAAGTCGACGCGCGGGCCGATCTGGAAGATGCTGGATGGATTCGGGAAGGCTTCAAGGATGTTTGTGGATGGATCCGCAGGGTTCAGCGCATTGATGATGCTTTGGGTTTGGCGCTGCATGTCGAAGAGATTGAAAAAGTATGCGGCCTTCTTGCCCAGCGGGCCGCTGACATTGGTCATGGCGGAATAGAAATCGTAGAAGGGCGTATCGGGCACCAGGGGGTTGGCGGTGTTCAGGGGCGAGGCGGTACCAAATCCTCCGAACGATCCCTTGAGCTTTTGCGAGCCGGGTTTGGTGATGATCTCGATGCGGCCGTAGCCGATGCGATCGAACTCAGCGGAGAAGGGATTCTGGTTCACGCGAATTTCAAGGATGGAGGACTTGGGCGGGATCTGTCCGCCCTCGAATCCATCGATGTAGATCTGGCCGCCGTTAGGGCCGGCGGCGGGGCCTGCCAAGGCCTGGAGCTCATTCTGAAGCTCGTCGGGGTCGTCGGAGAGGGCATCGAGATCGCCGCCCTTGATGACCAGGGCGCTCGAGTTCTGGTCGGGGCTGAGGCCGACGTTTTCGCTTTGATCGTCGACGGTGACGTGTTCCTGTTCCACGGCGATGGCGAGGGAAACTTTGAGGTCCTTTGTTGCGCCAGCGGCAAGGATGACGTCAGGAGTTGTGAACGGCGCAAATCCTTTGGCGGCAACGGTCACGGTATAGGTGCCGGGCGGGAGTGAATTGAAGGCGAAGGTGCCGGCAGATCCGGAATTTGTGCGTTGCACGCGGTCGTGGCCGGCGAGCGAGACGGTGGCACCGGGGATGACGGCGCCGCTGGGGTCGGCGACGGTGCCGCGGATCGTTGCGGGCTCCTGAGCAGATGCAGCCGAGGCCAGCAGAAGGCAAGACAATGCCGCAATCGATAGAGCCAGGGCCTTGAGCTTTGCGATCATGTGTCCCTCTGTCAGATCCATCAGCGTCGGCGGTGGTCAGGCGGGCGTTGCGCTTGCTGTTCTATATACGGTCGAGGCAGAGTGCCGGGATGCAAGGAGTTTAGTAGGTCATCGATCCACCGGGGAAGAATGATCGACCGTTCTGAGCACAGTTTGTCAATCTTTTGATTCAGTGAATGACAGACGACTGTGCATTGAGGTCAGGGAACCGGAGAGAAGGGAATCGCGTATGTGAGGGAGGAAGAAGAGTTGGAGAGGTGAGTTGGTTTGGGTGTAGGCAGGTTCTTTCGGGTGCGTATGTGGGCGGCGGGTGGGCTGGTTGTCGCGTTGTTTGGGATTGCAGCAGGGGCCCAGGTGAATCAGGATCGGCAGGGCAAGCCGACGGTAACGCCTGCGGTGCCTCCGCGGATGGAGAGCACGCGAAGCTCTGATGTGACGGTGCCGGAGCTGGATCATGGACTGACGCTGGCGGACTTTGAGGGGATGGAGCCGCGGCCGGATCTGCGCGCGCGGCTGACCCACGTTGGCGGATTTATTCAGAACACGCCGACCGATGGGGCTCCGGCGACGGAGAGGACCCAGGTGTGGCTGGGGCGCACCAGAACGGAGTTGTACGTGGTGTTCCTGTGCTTCGACAAGCATCCGGAGTTGATTCGGTCGCACCTGGCGCGGCGCGAGAACATCACGAAGGATGACTATGTGACGGTGAACCTGGATCCGTTTCAGGATCGGCAGCGCGGGGTGGAGTTCCAGGTGAACCCGGCGGGCGTGCAGGCGGATGCAGCGTGGACCGAGGCGAATGGTGCGGACTACAGCTATGACCAGGTGTGGGATTCGGAAGGGAAGATTACGAGCAAGGGATGGATGGCGGTGCTGGCGATTCCGTTTCGGAGCCTGAGGTTTCCGGCGAGCGGGACGACGTGGGGTGTGGTGTTCTGGCGCAATCTGCCGCGCAACAGTGAGAACGACTGGTGGCCGAGGGTGTCCGCGAATGTGAGCGGAATGCTGAGCCAGGAAGGAACGATGCATCTGCCTGGCATGGAGGGCGTGAGCGGCTCACACAATGTGCAGATCAACCCGTACACGCTGGGGCAAAGCGTGCACACGCTGGAGACGCTCGATCCGATGAATCCGTACTTCAGCACGCGGAACGCTGAGGCGACGGCGGGCGGAGAGGCGAAGGCGGTGTTGAAGGATGCGATCGTGTTCGACGCGACGGTGAATCCGGACTTCAGCGATGTGGAGAGTGATCAGCCGCAGTTCACGGTGAATCAGCGCTACCCTGTTTATTTTCCGGAGCTGAGGCCGTTCTTCCTGGAGAATGCGAGCTACTTCCAGACGCCGATGATGCTGCTGTACACGCGGGACATTGTGCACCCGGAGATCGGCGGGCGTGTGACGGGGAAGGTGGGACATACGAACCTTGGCTTGCTGGCGATTGATGATCGTGAGCCGGGTGAGACGGTGCCGGATGGCGATCCACTGTTTAAGCACAAGGCGCAGGCGTATGTGGGGAGGGTGTCGGAGGATTTGGGTAAGGGATCGAATGTGGGGTTGATGTACACGGATGAGGAGTTTGGCGGCGGGTGGAACCGGATTGGCGGGGCCGATTTTACGTGGAGAGCGAACGATCACTGGACGGTGCTGGGGCAGATGGTGGCGAGCTCGACGCGGCCGACGAAGATGAGCAGTGCGGCGGCGATCTTTCCGGCGAAGTATGGATCGGGACCGGCGACGGATGTGCAGGTGCAGAGGAATGGGCACTCGTTCTCGCTGTTCGACGAGTATCAGGACATCAGCGCGGGGTTCGACAGCCTGCTGGGATTCTTCCAGACCTCGAATATCCGCAGCGACCATCTGCACTCGGAGTATCAGTGGTTTCCGAAGCATAGCGTGGTGCAGAGCTATGGGCTGGAGACGGACCAGCATGTGGCGTATGACCATGCGCACAATCGGGTGTATCACTACTCGACGTTTGATCCGTTCTGGCTGCTGCCGCGGAATGTTGTGGTTGCGCCGATCGGAGGAGAGAACTCGGACACGGTCGGGCCGCAGAATGGGTACCCGCTGGCGGCGAGCGAGAACTTTACGGAGAACTTCGGCGGGTTTGTGGCGCGCGGGCAGCCGTGGGCGCAGTTGAACTTCAATCTGACGGCGCTACGGTCGGGGAATGTGAACTATAACCCGCCGGCAGGGCAGACACCGTTTCTGTTGAATCAGGAGACCGTGTCGGCGCTGGTGAGTGTGAATCCGCTGCGGCAGTTGACGGCAGACAACACGTATCTGCTGGATAGGGACTTCAACGCGCATACGAATGCGTTTGTGTATGAGACGCAGACGTTCCGGACGAAGCTGAACTATCAGTTCACGAGGGCGTTTTCAGCGAGGATGATTGTGGAGTATGACACGACGCTGGCGAATCCGATGATGACGACATTGCAGCGGACGAAGCAGGTGCAGACGCAGGCGCTGCTGACGTGGCTGCCGCATCCGGGAACGGCGATTTATGTGGGTTGGAACAGCGATCTGCAGAACTACAACCACACGCTGTGCTCGCGGATGGGCGGGACGTGCGACCCGACGCAGCCGATTCTGCCGCGCGGGCCTGGGTATTTGAATGATGGACGGCAGTTCTTTGTGAAGGCAAGCTATCTGCTCAGATTTTAGCGGTCGCGGCAAATCATGAGGCGTGTGCCTGTCTGGGACAGTGGGTAGATAATACGAACTCCGCCATAAGTGGCATTGGCGCGGAATCTCCGTAATGCGAAACTGTGGTTGACTGCGGCAAATCAGAAATCGGGGCCACGTACTTGCTGGTGCATCACAGAGAGTTGTTTACGGGGACGGGGTTGGCGGTTCTCGTCCCGCTGCGGTCGCTGGTGTTTGGGGCGGTATTCTTCGGTCTTTGGTGGTGGCAGAGGCGGCTGCGATACCTGTTGTATCTGTCGGTGTCGTTCACACTGTTTACGGTTGGGACGTGTGCGCAGACGGCGGGGATCCCGCGTGACATCGCGTGGAACTTCATGCTCTCGGCGATGGTGTATACGGGTGCCGTGATTGCGTTGTTGAACGGATGCTACAAGCGGGTGAATCTGAGGCCGCGAGTGGCACGGTTGTGGATTGCGGGGCTGGTGCTGCTGGGGATTGCGTACTTCTGCTTCGCGGATCCGAACCTGAAGGCGCGAATTTATGTGATGAACTTCGGGCTCGGCGCGCTGACGCTGATTGATGCGGTGTATCTTGGCCGCGCCGCGAAGAAGCCGATCGACCGCATGGTGTTCGGGGTGGTGCTGGTGCTGGGCATCCAGGGATTTCCGCGTACGCTGTTGTCTTTTGGAACGACGGGACAGAGCCGGGACATGATGGCGTTCGCCCATTCGAGCTATTGGCAGTGGATGAATGCGACGTACGCGGTTCTTGTTCTGGTGGTGGGCTTGACGTTCGTGACCGCGGTGGTGGTCGACGTGATTGAGGAACTGCGCGGACGAGCGATGGAGGATCCTTTGACGGGTCTGCTGAACCGGCGCGGCTTCGAAGAGGCTGCCAGACGGCAGATCGCCAGGGCGAAGGGAACATGCTTCAGCGTCGCGGTGTGCGACATCGACCACTTCAAGGCGATTAATGACTCGTGCGGCCACATGGATGGCGATGCGGTGCTGGTGAAGGTTGCTGAGCTGCTGCGAGAGAACCTTCGTCGCGGTGATGAGATGGCGCGGTTTGGAGGAGAGGAGTTTGTGATGCTGCTCTCGGACATTCATCGCGAGGATGCGCGGGATTTGATTGAGCGGCTGAGACTCGCGATCGAAGCAACGCGATTTGGGAGCGGAAGCCTGCGGCAGCGGCGGATTACGGCGAGCTTCGGGATTGCGGAGTATCGAGTGGGAGAGGATCTGGCGGACGCGATCCGGCGCGCGGATAAGTTGCTGTACGCGGCCAAGCGCAATGGACGGAATAACGCGCTGGTGGACTGGTTGCGTATCGAGCTACAGGTGGAGACGGTGGCAAAGGGCGCGGCAGTGAACTGACGCTGCGGTTTTGAGATCTCCGGGGATTCCACATTCGATATCGCGTGCCTGAGTGCGGGAACAATGAAGGCGGGAACGTATCCTTCCGGCAGCTTCATTCTCGGCGCTTCTGTGGGCCTCGAATTTGATACCAGCAGCGGCAGCCTCACGTTTCTCGGCACACTGGACCCGAATACGAATGAGATTACCGGGAACTACGCTGTCTCCGGCAGCAGTTGCAACCAGACCGGAAGTGCAGTCGTAAGTATTCCAACTGGCTGCCCTGGCTGTTGGGATTATTGAGCTCGGGTTGAGCCGCCCCTGAAACATCACACAGAAGGTAAAGGCCGGGACAGAGTCCCGGCCTTTGGTGTTGCGTGAGTGGGTTGGCGCTAGACGGTAACGGAGGCAGCTGCATCCGCGGCTGCGGCTGCATCGGCGGCGGCGATCTCGTTTTCGCGCTCTTTGGCGACCTTGAGCTCGGCCATCTGCTGGCGCTTGAGCTCGGCGGTGTTCTGGCCGAGTTCGGCGGCGAGCTTCTCGGTGGTGAAGGCTTCGATGACGTCGCCAACGCGGATGTCCTTGAAGCCGGCGAGGTCGATACCGCACTCCATGCCGCTGCGGACTTCGGAGACGTCGTCCTTGAAGCGCTTGAGGCTGGCGATTTTGCCCTTCCAGACCTCGGCACCTTCGCGGGTGACGCGGACCTGGCTGTCGCGCTTGATGAGGCCGTCGCGAACGGTGCAGCCGGCAATCTGACCGACCTTGGTGATCTTGAAGACGTTGAGCACCTCGGCGCGGCCCTGGTAGACCTCCTTGAAGACGGGCTCAAGGAGACCGAACATGGCCTTGGTCATCTCGTCCTGCAGCTCGTAGATGATGGAGTGGAGGCGAACTTCCACCTTCTCCTGATCGGCGAGCTCCTGGGCCTTGCGCTCGGGCCGCACGTTGAAGCCGATGACGACGGCGTTCGAGGCGGAGGCGAGCAGGATGTCGGACTCGGTGATGGCACCGACGCCGGCACGGAGAACGCG
Organism: Acidobacteriaceae bacterium; assembly: GCA_035944135.1. NCBI lineage: Bacteria > Pseudomonadati > Acidobacteriota > Terriglobia > Terriglobales > Acidobacteriaceae > Acidobacteriaceae bacterium. The sequence continues at coordinate 40,618 of DASZBM010000009.1, read as the reverse complement.
GACGCGAACCTTCTCGGTGGACATGCGCTGGAGCGAGTCGGCGAGAACTTCGACGGAGCCCTGCACGTCGCCCTTGAGGATGAGGTTGAGGTCCTTGACGCCAGCCTGCTTGATCTGCTCGGCGAGACCTTCGAGCGAGATGCGGGAGGACTTGGCGAGCTGGGCTTCGCGCTCCTTCATGGTGCGGTAGCGGGCGATTTCCTTGGCACGGTCGCGGTCGGCCATGACGAGGAAGGTGTCGCCGGCGTCCGGGATGGACTCAAGGCCAAGGATCTCGACGGGGGTCGATGGACCGGCTTCGGTAATCTGCTGGCCGCGGTCGTTGAACATGGCGCGGACCTTGCCGAAGGTGTTGCCGACGATGTAGCTGTCACCAGGCTTGAGCGAGCCGTTCTGGACGAGGACGCTGGCGACGACGCCGCGGCCGCGGTCGAGCTTGGCCTCGATGACGGTGCCGACAGCTGGACGCTCGGGCGTGGCTTTCTGGGGCTTGAGGTCGGCCTGGAGGCAGATCATCTCCTCGAGGCCGTCGAGGTTGATGCGCTGCTTGGCGGAGACATTGACGAAGGGTGTGTCGCCGCCCCAGTCGTCGGGCTGCAGGCCGCGCTCGGCGAGCTGCTGCTTGACGCGATCGGGGTTGGCGTCGGGGCGGTCGATCTTGTTGACCGCGACGATGATGGGAACGTTGGCGGCGCGGGCGTGGTCGATGGCCTCGATGGTCTGGGGCATGACGCCGTCGTCGGCGGCGACGACGATCACGACGATGTCAGTGATCTTGGCGCCGCGTGCACGCATGCGGGTGAAGGCCTCGTGGCCCGGGGTGTCGAGGAAGACGATCTCGCGACCGAAGGCGGGCGAGTCTTCCTTGGTGATGCGGACCTTGTAGGCGCCGATGTGCTGGGTGATGCCGCCGGCTTCGCCCGCGGCGACTTCGGTGGAGCGGATGGCGTCGAGCAGCGAAGTTTTGCCGTGGTCGACGTGGCCCATGACGGTGACGACGGGCGGGCGAACGATCTCGACGAGACCTGTGGTGTCCTCGAGAAGACCTTCGATGGCCTCGTTCTCGATCTGCTCTTCGACGGAGATGACCTGGGCGTCGGCGCCGAACTGGCGGGCGACGGACTTGACGAGCTCGGAGTCGAGCGACTGGTTGACTGTAACCATCACGCCGCGGAGGAGCAGGGTAGCGATGAGATCCTTGCCGCGGACTTCCAGCTTCTCGGCGAGGTCCTTGACCGAGATGCCTTCGGTGACGGTGATGGTGCGGGTGATGGGGAGATCACCCTCGGGAATCTGCGCGGCGCCCTGGCGCGGAGCGTAGCCCTTGAGAGCGACTTCCTTGTCCTTGACGTAGCGCTGATTGCCACGGCCGCGAGGGCCGGGACGCGCGGGACGGCCGGGAGCCGCCGGGGCGTCGGTTGGGGGAAGCAGACCGCCGGGGCCGACACCCTGACGTCCACCAAAGCCGGGACGGCCACCAAAGCCAGGGCGACCGGGGAAGCCGGGACGACCGCCTGGGCCGCCTGGGCCTCCGGGACCACCAGGGCCGCCGGGGAAGGTGCGAGTGGGGTGCATGGGCCGGCGTGCGCCGGGGGCGAGGGGACGACTGCCAGGGCCGCCGCCGGGGCCACCGGGACCACCAGGACCACTTCCTGGTGCTGTGGGGCGCGGGCGCTCGAAGATGGGGCGACGGGCGGCATTGGCCGCGCCGGGAGCGGCGGTGTAGGTCGGGCGCGGGCCGGTCTGCGGCATAATGACGCGGCGGACAGGCGGCGCGGGCGCTGCAGGAGCCGCGGGCGTCTCAGGGACTTCAGGAGCGACGGCTGCGGGCGCGGGAGCCGGCGGCGGAGTTGCGGCGGCCGGCGCGGTGGGCGCAGGGCTGGCTGCAGAAGCGGCAGCAGCGGCCGGGGCCGGGGCCGGCGGAGGGACAGCCGAAGGCTTGACCACGACGGGAGCTGCGGGGGGCGTCGATGCGACAGCGGGGGCCGGTGTCGCTGGCCGGACTGCGACAGGACCTGGGGTCGGGCGGGCAGCGCCAGGACGCACCAGCCCAGTGGGAGAGCTCACAGGAGCGCCGGGACGGGGCGTCACGATGTTCGCGGCGGCGCGGGGCTGCGGCACGATGCGGCGCGGCGCCGGCGGCTGATTGGACGTGGTCGCGGGCTGAGGAGTGGCGCTGGCAGCGGGTGCGGAGGCTGGTGTGGAAGCGGCCGGGGCTCCGGGACGGGGTGCGGTCGGCGCAGGGCGCGCGGCGGCTGCGGCGGCCGGGGCGGCGACGGTGGGACGCGCGACGGGCGCCGGCGGGCGGGCCTTGGCGGCGGCTTCGGCCTGCTTGCGCTCGAGGATAGCCTTCAGGGCGTCGCCGGGCTTGGAGACGTGCGAGAGGTTGAACGCAGGCTTCGTCTCGGCGGCAGGCCTGGCGGGCGCAGCCGGACGAGAGCCGCGGGCGAAGTAGCCGCGCACCTGCTCGGCCTCATGTTCCTCGATGGAGGAGGAGTGCGTCTTTTTCTCTGTGACGCCGACGGCCGTGAGAGCGTCAAGAATGGACCTGCTCTTGACCTCCAGTTCCCGTGCAAGATCGTTGATTCGAACTTTGCTCATTCAATCCTTTTGTTGAGGGCGGCGGTTATCCGCGGCCCTGATCACCGCGCTTAGCTGGTCATATCAGCCTCGATCGTAGTGAGAGTTAATCCAAGTTTATTAGAGCATTTTTCCAGATACTTTGCCCTTGGACAATTCATCGAGAGTAGTTTTCTTTGCCGGAAAACGCCGCCCACTGTTGTGTCTCTGCGCCAGACCCTCAGGAAAATGCTGTATCTCCTGAAAGCTTGAAAATTTCAGCCTGTAACCGCAAATTCATGCGGCTACAGGCTGGTAAGAACCGAACGAGCGTCAGTCACGCCCGTGACCGGCGTCGTCGATGCCCTCGTCGGAGAATTCCTGGGTTTCGTCGACAAGGTTGTCGACGGTGTCGTTGTTGAGCTCGATGGCCTCTTCGCGGGCATCGGCAGCGTCGTTGGCATCGGACTCCGAGATCTGCTCCTCAGCTTCGGCGATGTCCTCGGCGGAGTATTCGCCGACCTCGCGGGCGGTGCCGGATTTTGCAGCCTCGCGGGCCAGTATCTCTTCAGGTGTGAGTGTCATAGAGTGTTCCTCGTCTCCAGCCACATCTGATGCTGCTCCTGCAGCGACCGCTTCTTCACCGAGGGCGAGCGCGGGTTCGGGAATGGTGGTCGGGTTTTCTTCGCCTCCGGCGCTGGCGGCGGCCAGCTCAAGACGGCCAAAGTAATCGCGGACGGCAGCAGCAATTTTTTCGACGGATTTTTCGCCGATGCCCTGGACTTCGCCGAGTTCCTCTTCGGTCATGTCGGCGAGCTGCTCGACGGTGGTGATGCCGGCGGCGATGAGCTTTTCCATCACGCCGTCGCCGAGCTCGGTGATCTGCTCGATGGGCGTGGTGGCGGCGCCCTGCATGGCCTGCATCTGCTGCTCGACCTCCTGACGCTTCTCCTCTTCGGACTTGATGTCGATCTTCCAGCCGAGGAGTTTGGCGGCGAGCCGCACGTTCTGGCCCTTCTTGCCAATGGCGAGGGACAGTTGCGTGTCGTCGACGATGACCTCGAGCTGCTTGTCGCCGAGGTCGGTGATGGAGACGCGGGAGACCTTGGCGGGCTGGAGGGCCTTCTCGGCGAAGGTGGTGACCTCTTCGGAGAACTCGATGATGTCGATCTTTTCGCCGCGCAACTCGCGGATGATGGACTGCACGCGCATGCCCTTCATGCCGACGCAGGCGCCGACAGGGTCGACGTCCTTGTCGCGGGACATGACGGCGATCTTGGTGCGCTCGCCGGCCTCGCGCGCGATGGCGCGGATGATGACGGTGCCGTCGTAGATCTCAGGGACTTCCGATTGAAAGAGCGACTGCACGAGGGCCGGCGCGGCGCGGGAGACGATGACCTGCGGGCCTTTAGCGGCGCGGTCGACGCGGAGAAGGACGACGCGCACGCGCTCGCCGATGGCGAACTGCTCGAGGCGCGACTGCTCGCGCTTGGGCATGCGGGCTTCGGCCTTGCCGAGGTCGAAGATGACATCCATGGGCTCGAGCCGCTTGACGGTGGCGGTGAGGATCTCGCCGGTGCGGCTGCCGTATTCCTGGAAGACGGTGTCGCGCTCGGCCTCGCGGACCTTCTGGAAGATGACCTGCTTGGCCATCTGGGCGGCGATGCGGCCGAGCGGGGAAGTGTCCTTGTAGAAGCGGAGCTCGCCGCCGACCTCGACCTCGGGCGCGAGGGCGCGGGCCTCCTCGAGGGTGAGCTGGTTCTCGGGGTCTTCGACCTGTTCTTCGGCGTCGACGACGGTCTTGTAGACGTAGGCGCGAATCTCGCCGGACTCGCGGTCGAGCTCGCCGCGCATGGTCTCCTGCGTCTTGTAGAACTTGCGTGTGGCGAGAGCGATGGCGTCTTCAACGGCGCCGACGACGATCTCGGGGTCGATGCCCTTTTCGCGGCTCAGCATTTCGATGGACTGGTAGAGTGCGCTTGCCATTGTGAGGATCTCGTTTCGTTCGGTGTTTTTGCGAGTGGTTAGTCGTTAGTGGTTAGTGAAAAACTCCCACTAGCCACGGATCACTAACTACTCAGATTTCTGCGACTAAGTTGGCTTTTTCTACGTTGGCCAGGTCGATGGTTACGGTCTGGGTGGTGAGGGTCTTTTTTGCCTTGCCCTTCTGTTTGACGGCCGACAGGTCGAGGGTTAGCCGGTGGCCGTCAAAAGCCGTGAGTCGGCCAGTGAAGTGACGGTTATTCTCGACGGGCGTAAAGGTCTGGAGTTTGACGAGGCTGCCTTTGAAGCGCTCGTAGTCGGCGGCGCCGCGGAGCTTGCGCTCGAGGCCGGGGGAGCTGACCTCGAGGGTGTACTCGGAGCCGGGGACGAGATCTTCGACATCGAGAACGGTGCTGAAGTCGCGGGCGAAGTGCTCGCAGTCTTCGTGGGTGACACCGGAGAGGAGCTCGACCGGGACGCCTTTGGGAAGATCTTCGGTGTGCTCGGCGAGGACTGCGCGGGCTTCGGCATTCTTCTCAACAAAGACGCGGAGGGCGCGGTGTTTGCCGCCGCCGGCAAACTCGATGTCAACGACCTCGAGGCCGTGAGAGCCGGCGACGCGGTCGGCGGTGGCGCGGATTGTGTCGAGTGGAAGGGCCATGATGGTCAGGGTTAGGCCGGTTCTGGCGAATGCCGGGCCGGATTTTGGAGCAAATAAAAAGTGGGCTCTCGCCCACTCCTCCCTTCCGCCACTTGCCGGTGCGCTCACGGCTGCAAAGCGCGGCGGAATGATTCGTCGCTTTTTCTATCTTAGGCGGTTTGGGGTGGGAGGGCAAGGAGACGGGCATCCTGCAAGCCGTGAGGCTCACCTCAGGGGCTAAAGCCCGCTTTTCTCCGTGGTGGCTTTACGGCACGGCTGAAGCCGTGCCCTTAACGAAGCAGCTCTAAAGGGCGGTTGAATCCGCGCCTTAGCGGGAAAAGCTAGAGTTCAGCGTTCCCGAAGTGCTTCAGGCGACGGAAGAGAGGCCGGGGGATGAGGAGAGTTCGATGGAGTCGAGGGAGAGGGAGTGGCGCTTGAAGAGTTCTTCCGGCCAGATGATTTCGGGGAGGGACTCAAAGGTGGGTTTGGCGAACAGGTAGCCCTGCAGGAGGGTGATGCCGCAGGACAGGAGGATGTCGAGCTCGGCGCGAGTTTCGACACACTCCCCGACGATCTGAATGCCGAGGCGGTTGGCCATGGCGGCGGTAGAGCGAACGATCTCCTGGGCGCGGGGCTGGGAGTCGATGCCGCGGACAAGGCGGCCATCGAGCTTGAGCACCTGAACGTCGATGTCTGCGAGAAGGTTGAGTCCGGAATTGCCGGCTCCGAAGTCGTCGAGAGCGACGGTGAGGCCGTGGCGGCGGTACTCGGTGGCGATGGCACGGAGGCGCTCGGTGTCTTTGAGGGACTCCATCTCGGAAATCTCGAACATGAGAGAGGTGACGGGGAAGCCGGTCCACTCGGCGGCCTGGACGGTGCGCTGGAAGCAGTCGGCGGCGGAGTAGCGGGTGCCGGGCATGAAGTTGACGGAGAGCAGGGCGCCCTGCTCGGCGATGCCGAGCTGCTGAGCGAGGATCATGGCCTTGATGCGGCAACTCTGGTCGAAGGCGGCGCGGGTGTCTTCGGTGACCTGGCCGAGGATGTCGGTGGCGGACTCCTGTTCGGTGCCGCGGACGAGGGCCTCGTAAGCGAAGATGGTGCGGCGCCTGATATCCACGATTGGCTGGAAGGCCATGGATAAGGGGAGATGTGCTACCGAACCGTCGCGGCGGCGGCCCAGCCTCGCCGAAGAGGCGTCTCTACGATGGGTCGAATCCAAGGTTTTACCTCGCACCATTTTTTATCGGCCATGACGGAAATCCCTTCAATGCTTCGGATTGGGGATTTGTCGCACAGCAGTCGGTGGCGTTGTACAACTTTCGGGACAGGAGGGAATAGAATCGATGGAACCGCATGATTTCACTCCCTGTTTTAGACGCCCTGACCTTTGATGATGTGCTGCTTGTGCCAGCGTACTCCGATGTAATTCCAACACAGGTAAGCACTCAGACGAGACTAACCAAGAACATTACCCTCAATACACCTCTGATGTCGGCGGCGATGGACACGGTCACGGAGTCGCGGCTGGCGATTGCGATTGCGCAGCAGGGTGGAATGGGCGTGGTGCACCGGAATTTGACGATCGAGCAGCAGGCGGGCGAGATCGACAAGGTGAAGCGGTCGGAGTCGGGGATGATTGTGGACCCGGTGACGATTGAGCCGGAGCGGCCGATTTCGGATGCGCTGGAGGTGATGCGGCGCTACAAGATCTCAGGCGTGCCGGTGACGAAAAACGGCAAGCTGGTGGGAATTCTGACAAACCGCGACCTGCGGTTTGTGTCCAGGACGGATATTCCGATTGCGGATGTGATGACGAAGGAGCACCTCATCACGGTGCCGGTGGGGACGACCCTTGAACAGGCGGAGGAGATTCTGCATCAGCACCGGGTTGAGAAGCTGCTGGTGGTGAATGATGCGTACGAGCTGAAGGGCCTGATTACGGTCAAGGATATCCAGAAGAAATTGAAGTATCCGAACGCGAGCAAGGACCAGCAGGGACGGCTGCGTGTGGCGGGTGCGATTGGGGCGACCGGCGACTTTCTGGAACGTGCGGTGGAACTGGTGAAGAACCGTGTGGATGCGCTGGCGATTGATTCGGCGCATGGACACTCGTCGCGCGTGCTGGAAGCAGTGCGGGAGTGCAAGAAGCGGTTTCCGGATGTGGACCTGCTGGCAGGCAACGTGGCGACCTATGACGGCACGATCGCGCTGGTTGATGCCGGCGCGGATGCGGTGAAGGTCGGGATTGGGCCAGGGTCGATCTGCACGACACGCATGGTGACGGGTGCGGGCATGCCGCAGATCACGGCGATCTCGGAGGCGTATCGCGCGGCTACGGAGCGCGGCGTGAGCGTGATTGCGGACGGCGGGATCAAGTACTCGGGCGATATCACGAAGGCGATTGCGGCGGGTGCAAGCATTGTGATGATTGGCTCCTTGTTTGCCGGTGTGGATGAGAGCCCGGGCGAGACGATTCTGTACCAGGGACGCAGCTTCAAGGCGTATCGCGGCATGGGGAGTTTAAGCGCGATGTCGCAGGGCTCGGGCGAGCGGTACTTCCAGGGGCCCGGCGAGGCCACGGAGACGGAAGAGCGGCGCGACCTGACGGCGCGCGAGCAGAATGGCGCGAACAACCGGTTGGCGAAGTTTGTCCCGGAGGGCATTGAGGGACGCGTGCCGCATCGTGGACCGCTGGAGGCGATGGTCTATCAGCTGGTGGGCGGCCTGCGGTCCGGGATGGGGTATCTCGGGTGCGGGACGATCGAGGAGCTGCAGAAGAAATCGAAGTTTATTCGGATTTCGAATGCAGGTCTGAGAGAGAGCCACGTGCACGATGTGGTGATCACGCGGGAAGCGCCGAATTATCACGTGGAGTAGAGCGAGTCAGCAAGTCAGCAAGTCAGCAAGCCAGCAAGTTAGCGCTAGACGGCGGCGGAGATGCGCAGGTCTGATTCGCGGATGCGCTGGTGGGTGGGCTGTGTCTGGTCCCAGACCATGGCATCGAAGCAGTGAGCCGTGCGGAAGCCGAACTGCTCGTAGAGACGGCGGGCGCCGTCGTTGCTTTCGGTGACGGTGAGTGAAAGGCTCTTGACGCCGGCGGCTTCGAGGCCGAGAAGGCAGTGACGGAGCAATGCGGGGCCGAGGCCGAGGCCGCGGAGCGTGGGGCTGACGCAGAGCTGGGTAATGTGCGCGGAATCCTGGCGGACGCGCGAGCAGAGGACCATGGCGAGAAGATCGGTGTTCTGTCCGTTCGCGGAGCGCGTGTTGCGCAGGACCCAGGAGCTCTCGGGGTCGAAGATGCCGCAGCCGGGGAAGCGAACGATGTTGTGCAGGAAGCGTTGCGCGCCGTGGACGCTGCGGTACTGATCGTTGATGCCGCTGTCGACGTGGCCGACGTAGGCGAGATGGATGAGGTCGGCGGCGGCGTCGTAGAGTGCGGGCTGCCAGGGCTCAAGAACGACGCCTGCGGGAAGGTCGCCGGCTGGCCGTGATGGGCGACCGGGCGCGGTGAGGTCGACGACCATGAAGAGACGCGGGTGGGGAAGGAAGCCGCGCTCGGAGAATTGCCGGCCGAGGGCACCGGTGGGGAACATGAGCAGTTGCGATTCGATGCGATCGACGCCGGGGGCCGACTGCAGCATCTCGAGCAGGTGCGTGAGCAGAGTTTCGCAGACGGGGTTGGATGAACCTTCGCCTTCGCCAAAGGCGTAGACATCGCCGAGGACAGCCTTTGCGGCCTCAAAGACGGCAAAGGTGTAGCCGGCGACTTTGCCGCGGCGGAGCGCGACGAAGCCGGGAAGGACGCGGCTGTCGAGGTACTTGAGGAGCACGGAGGTTGATCCGGAGTAGTCCCAGAAGAGGCGTCGCTGCCAACGGTCAGCCTCTTCCATGAGCAGCGGCTGGAGTTGCGCCGCGGAGAAGTGGCGCAGGTCGAGCACTTCGAGCTGTGAGGAAAGAGCCATTCTTTTGGACGCCGCGGTGTACCCGGGACCATTAACCGCGCGGATAAACCTTATACACCGAGAGACCCTGCGTGTTGTAGAGGAAGAGCTGCTGGTAGGTGCGGCCGGCTAGAAGTTGCGGCAGATCAGCGGCTTCTTTGGTGGGAATGACGAGGACGTGGCCCTCGTCGGGGATGCCGTCAGTGTCATAGTGAACCATGTCCTGGTCACGATAGAAGGCGAGGCCATAGTCGAGATCGCGACGCACGTCGTGTACAGCGACAACCTGGTCGGAGGGATCAGCCTTCTGGATTTCGCGCGCTAGCGGACGCGCGGAATAGTTGAGATCCAACAGATGGCCGTGCATCCCGAGCAGGAAGAACATGAGTGCGACGAGCGGCACGAGTGTGACGGTGCGCAGACGGCGAACGCCGTAGATTCGAACGACAACGATGATGAGCAGAGCGGCGAGAATGCCCCATATCGCAGCGATGATGAGCGAGCGTGGAGCTGGGATGATGCGCTGGTAAATCATGTACTGCGGACAGAGCAGAATGACGAACGTCATGAAGCCGGTAAGGCCGGCGTGCACGTTCAGGAGCCAGTTCGGGATGCCGTTGCGGCGGATGCGGAAGAGGTAATCGCCAGCGAGAATGGCGAGCGGCGGCATGGAGGGAAGGATGTAGCCGGGGAGCTTGGAGACGGAGAAGGAAAAGAAGACGACTGGAAGCAGAGCCCAGAGGCAGAGGAACTCGGGGAAGGCGTCGCCGGCGCGGACGTGGCCGACGTAGCGCTGCGGCTTGTGGCGGACCTTCCACTCATCGATGGAGAGTGCCATGCCGTCCCATAGTGCGCGAACGGCGAGGGCTGTCCAGGGCAGAAGGCCGATGATGAGGACGATGGCGTAATAGAACCAGTGCTGCGAATGCTGGTAGCGGTCGGTGGCGAATCGCTCGAGATTGTGCTCGAGAAAGAAGATATGGAAGAAGCGCGGGTTCTTGCGCTGGACCTCGATGTACCAGGGCAGCACCATGAGCAGGAAAAGTCCGAGGCCGGGGAGCCAGAAGCTGCGGCGGATGGCGGACCACTCACGGCGCAGGCCAAGGAACAGAAGGATGGTGCCGAGCATCAGGAAGATGGCGATGGGGCCCTTGGCGAGTGTGGCAGCAGCGCCAAAGAAGTAGAGATCGAAGAGCCAGAATTTTTTGCCGGTCTCATACCAGGCGTACCAGCCGAGCAAACCTATAGATAAGGGCGCGGCGAGCTGCATATCTGTAGACGCACCACGGGCAAAGCCCACCATTCCAGCCATGGAAACCATGATGAGTGCGGCGTCGAGATGGCCTCCAGGGCGGAATCGTCGGAGGTGAAGGAAGGCGAGGATGATGAGCGCACCTGCGCCTGTGGCGGAGGGTAATCGGGCCGACCAGTCATAGACGCCGAACTCCTTGAAGAAGCTCATCGCGCGCCAGTAGTAGAGCGCGGGCTTTTCGAGCCAGGGGCGCCCGTAGAGGATGGGTGTGACGGTGCCGCCGACGAGGCATTCGTAGCTGGCGTGGAGGTCCTTCCCGCGAAGGCTATGCGGAGTGATTTTGGCGTGAAGTTCGTGGCAGTCGGTGGAGTGGGCGGCGAGCATCTCGCGAGCGATCTGCGCGTAACGCGGTTCGTCGGCGCCTACGAGGCCGATTTGATCTCCGCCGGTGAACGGGGTGAGGCCGTAGAAGAGGAAGTAGGCGCAGACGATGAGGAGAATGACGAACTCCCAGAGGGAGCGGCCCGTGTCGGAGGGAAGACGGTCGCGCCAGCGCCGCCAGAGGGAGGGGCGCTCGGAGAGTGCGACGGATTGGGTGTTTTCGATCAACTGCGCTTTCTGGCTGGGCCTCGTTTCGCTCACGTGATGCCGAGCGTTCCCTAGGCTAACAGAGTGGCGCACGCCGACCGGCAGGCGAGGTGCAGCTCATTGACTAACACGGGGATAGCCTGTGCGAGCGGGCCATCGATGGTGCAGCCGCTGGCGTTGCGGTGACCGCCGCCGCCGAAGCGCTCGGCGATCTCGGCGACGTCGACGGCGCCCTTGCTGCGAAGGTTGAGGCGGAAACGATCGCCGGTCGGGATCTCGCGAAGAAACACGGCGGCACGCACGCCGAGGATGCTGATGAGGTAATTAACGATGCCTTCGCAGTCCTCGACGATGGCGTTGGCGCGCTCCATGTCGTCGAGGGTGACGAAGGTCCAGGCGACCTCGCCGTCGACCTCGAGATTGGAGAGCGCGGCGCCGAGAATGCGGACCTTGCTCTCCGGGTGCGAGAAGTAAATGGATTGCGCGATGGCGGTGGAGTCGGCGCCGCGCTCGAGCAGGTGTTCGGCGAGGCCGAAGGTGGAGGCGTCAGTGCAGGCGAAGGTAAAGGCGCCGGTGTCGGTGAGGATGGCAGAGTAGAGGCAGCTCGCCATCTCCGGCGTGATCTCTTCCCCAGACGCGATCGCGAGCTGATAGACCATGGCGCCGACGGCGCAGGCAGTCGGGTCAATCCAGTTGAAGTCGGCGAAGTTGCGGCCGCTCTGGTGATGGTCGATGTTGACGAGCATGCCGGCTTCGATGGCTTCGAAACCGCTGCGCTCAATGGAGTCGCACTCCAGCAGGATGGCGACGTCGTGAATGTCGATGGGCAGATCGGGAACTATGCGCTCGATGCCGGGCAGACAACGGTACATCGTAGGAATGCGGTCAGCGAACGCGACGGTAACGCGCTTGCCCATGGACTCGATAAGGTGCATGAGGCCGAGCGCGGACCCGATGGCGTCGCCGTCAGGGCGGGCGTGCGATGTGATGAGAAACGTCTCATGGTCGCAGACAATTCGAAGAATTCGGGCAATGGCGTCGGCGCGCATCATGGGTTAGCGATGGCTCTCCTGTGCGGCAGCGGCTACTTTGCGCTGGATCTTTTCGCGATGCTTGCCGACGCGGCCCAGAAGCTCGTCCATCCGGGCGCCAATTTTTTCGGAGCGATCGATGGCGAAGGTGAGCTCAGGGACATGACGGACGGCCATACGCTCACGGATTTGGGTGCGGATGTAGTTGCGCGCTGCCATGAGGCCGGCCAGGGTGTCGTTCTCGGCTTTCTCATCCCCATACACGGCGATGAAGACACGGCAGCTCTTACCACCGGGAGCGAGGACCACCTCAGTGACGTAGCAGGGGGCGATGCGAGGGTCGGACAGCTCGCCTTCAAGCATCGCGGTGATCTCCTCGGTGAAGGTGCTGGCGACGCGGTCACGGTGATATTGTCTGGCTCTCTGCTCGGGCATAAAGGTGACTGTGCAGGATAGCATTCCTGACGCGAAGACGCGACATGGCTCAATCGGGTGACTCGAGGTGCACATCTGAGTCGAGCCAGGACTCTATTATGTCGCATCCCAGACCAACGGCGAGGCGACGGGCGGCGGATTCTACCTCGCGGAGCTGACCGGCGAGGTAGCTGGCAGAGTTGGAGATAGCGGCGATGCCAAGGGTGGCCCGGTTCCAGATCATGGCGTCGTCGAGCTCGGCGATGGAGATGTTGAAGCTGTGGCGGAGTTTTTCCTTGAGCGAGCGGACGACCTGGCGGCGGTCTTTGAGGGACTGCGCGTGTTCGATGGCGAGCTCGAGGGTGAGGGTGGCGAGCGGCATGGAAGTGAGGGTACTGCAGTGAATAGTGAAGAGTGGGTGCTATAACGGGCGGTATTCGCGGTTGATGGGTTGGATGTGTGGAGGAGGCCGATGGGACGTTCGCGGCGGGAGTTTCTTGCGCAGAGTTCGATGGGATTGATTGGTGCCGTAGTAGCAGGTGAAGCGGAGATCGCCGAGGGGCAGGCGTCTGGGAGTCCGCAGACACCGACGACGCCGGGAGCTCCGCCGGCGTTTGGCACGGCGGCTCCGGTGGGGCCGGAGGTGACGCCGGCGACGTTTGCGGAAGCGGAGAAGCTGGTGCAGGTGACGATGTCGCCGGCGCATCGTGCGGAGGTGGCAGGGAACTGGCGGGAGTCGATGGCTGCGGTTTACGAGCGCAGGACCGGGCCGCGGAAGGTGGCGATTGAGTATGGGGATGCGCCGGCGACGGTGTGGAATCCGCGATTGACTCTGATGGAGCCGGAGCCCGCTGCGGATGAAAAGCGTGTGCGAACGGAACTCGGCGTCGGGTACGTGCCACTCTCTGGAAGCGAGCAAGACATTGCATTTGCCTCTGTAAGGCAACTTGCGGCGATGATCGCAGGCAAGATGATTACGTCGGAACGACTGACGAAGATTTACCTGGAGCGGCTGAAGCGCTTCAATCCAAAGCTGAACTGCGTGATTACGTTGTGCGAGGAGCACGCGCTCGAGCAGGCACGCGCGGCGGACAAAGAGATTGCAGCAGGCAAATATCGTGGGCCTTTGCATGGGATTCCATGGGGGGCGAAGGATTTGCTGGATACAGCGGGGATTCGGACGACGTGGGGAGCGGAGTTTTATCGCGACCGCGTGCCGACGAAGGACGCGACGGTTACGCAGCGCTTGAATGAGGCTGGCGCGGTCTTGGTGGCGAAGTTGAGTCTGGGTGCGCTGGCGTTAAATGATGTGTGGTTCGGCGGGCAGACGAAGAATCCCTGGCTGCTGGAGGAGGGATCGTCTGGGTCGAGCGCGGGACCGGGTGCGGCGGTGGCGGCGGGACTGGTGGGCTTTGCGATTGGGAGCGAGACGCAGGGATCGATTATTTCGCCGAGCATGCGCTGCGGTGTGACCGGATTGCGGCCGACGTTCGGACGCGTGCCGCGGACGGGTGCAATGACGTTGAGCTGGACGTGCGACAAGCTGGGGCCGATGGCGCGCAGCGTCGAGGACACGCGGATGGTGCTGAACGTGATCTCGGGATTTGATCCGAGCGACACGGGGAGTGTGGCCTCGCAGCCGATTGGCGGGGGCGCAGACGTGAAGTCGCTGCGTGTGGGGTACATCGAGAGCTGGATGCATGAGGCGCCGGCGACGGATGTGGATCGGCATGCGCTGGAGGTGGTGAAGCAGCTGGGGATGACGGCGGTTCCGGTGACGCTGCCGAACTGGGCGTATGACTCGCTGAACATCATCCTGTTTGCGGAGGCTGCGGCGGCGTTCGAGAAGATCACGCTGGATGGCGAGGTCGATCAGTTGAAGATGCAGGTGCCAGACGCGTGGCCGAATACTTTCCGGCAGTCGCGCTTTTTGAGTGCGGTTGACTTTGTGCAGGCGGACCGGCTGCGGAGAAAGGTTGCGCTGGAGATCGCGAGAGTGTTCAAGGATGTTGATCTGTTGCTGGTGCCGAGCTTGCGTGATGAGCAGCTGGTTATCTTCAACTTTACGGGGCACCCGTCGCTGACGTTGCGTGCGGGATTTGTAGAGGTGAGCGAGGCGCGGAGCGACTGGGCTCCGGACCCGAAGCATCCGCTGCCGAAGTTCAATCCGCCGCGCAGAGTGCCGCATGGCGTGACGCTGGTTGGAAGACTGTTCGACGAAGGGACGCTGTGCGCGGCCGGTGTCGCGCTGGAGAAGGCGTTCAATGTTGCACAGGAGCGGCCGGCCGGGTTCTGACAAGATGGAAGTGGCGCGTCGAAAGGTCGCGCGCGTCGATGAGGTGAGCGTGAAGACGATTCTGTTTGTGGGTGCGGCACTGTTGTTGCCGGTGGGTGTGGCTTCGGCGCAGAGCGGCAAGGTATGCGCGGTCCAGCAGTATGGCGCGAAGGGGGATGGGTCGACTCTGGACACGGCGGCGATTCAGAAGGCGATTGATGATTGTGCGGCGAGCGGCGGTGGTGTGGTGCGGCTGGCGGGTGCGGCGAATTTTGTGAGCGCGCCGCTGGTGCTGAAGAGCCATATCACGCTGGAGATTGCTGCAGGGACGACGCTCGAGGGGAGTACGAATCACGATGACTATCTCGAGATTGAGCAGTTTCATGACAAGGGCCGGCAGAGTCTCTTGAGCGCGATGAATGCCGAGGACATCACGATTCGCGGCGGCGGGGTGATTGATGGACGGGGCGAAAGCTGGTGGGTGAATCCGCACCAGACGCGGCCGCGGCTGATTGTGTTCGATCACTGCAAGCATGTGGTCATGGAGAATGTGACGGTCGAGAACTCGCCGATGTGGCAGATCGTGCCGTACTACTCGGATGATCTGACGTTTCGGAACATGAAGGTTCTGGCGCCGCTGCCAGCTGGGCACAACACGGACGGGATCGATCCGTTCAGCTCCGGGAACATCCTGATCGATCATGTGACGATCGACACGGGTGATGACAACGTGGCGATCAAGAGTGGACAGCCCGGTTCTCCGGGGCCGGATGCGCCGTCGCATGACATCACGATCCGGGATTGCGTGTTTTTGAAGGGCCACGGGATGAGCGTCGGCAGTGAGGTCGCAGGCGGCGTGCAGCATGTGCATGTAGAGCGCGTGCAGTTCAAAGGGACGACGCAGGGTATCCGGCTGAAGAGCGGGCGCGATCGCGGCGGTGACTTGAGCGATTTCAGCTACAAGGACATCACGATGGAGGGCGTAGGGACTGCGATTCAGATCACGGACTACTACGGTGGCGATCGTGCGGGTGCTGTTACCGCCACGACGATGCCGGTCACGAGACTGACGGCGCGCTTTGATGGCATTCACATTGAGAACTTGAAGGTGACCGGAGCGAAGGTGGCGATGGACGTCGAGGGGCTGCCAGAGGCACCGATCAAAAATCTAGTGTTGGACAACGTGCAGATCCAGGCAGCGAAGGCCGGCAAGATCTTTTACGCGCAGGTGCAGAGCCGGGGGCTGAAGATCATGTCCGCCGACGGAGAGCCGCTTACGGTTGGCACGGGTGTGACAGGAAGCCTGAAGTAGCGGGGCTACTCGCCGCCGCCTGTTCGGATGAAGTTGATGGTCAGGTCAACTAGGTGCGTCTGTGAGTCGGCTGCAGCCTGAAAGCTGGCGGTGTATCCGGCGAGGCTGCGCAGGGCGGTGTTGTTGGTCAGAAAGGTTGCTGTGTAGAGCGGATCATAGGCGGCTCCGGGCTTTAGGAGCCAGCCGAAGTCGAAGTCCTTTTGGGCGGCCGCGGAGAGGTTCAGCGGCGTGATGGACTTGACGTGGTAGATCTCGCCGGGCGTGATCGCGAGCGAGTAGCTGACGGTGTGGGCGGATGCGTCCTTCTGTGGGTGCGCGTCGACAAATGCGTCGAGATAGCCGAGGTGAAGATAGGCGTTGAGGATTGCCTGCTCGGTTTCGAGCAGAGACTTTTGCGAGGCGAGATCTCCGGAGTGCAGCTTCGCATCGTGGGTGAACGCGTCCTGGGCATAGATGGAAGTGGGCTGCCACGTGATGGAGTTCACACGAAAGATATCGCCGGGCACGATGGTTGCTGAGTAACGTACGGCGTAACCAGAGGAGGCGGGTTCAAGGGTGGCGCTGACGTTGGTGAGTTCCGCGTCAATGTAGCCGGCGTCGTGCAGCGGAGCAAGAATCTGGTCGGCTACGGTGCGATCGTTGAAGCGTGAACCGCTGAGGTGCTGCGCGATCCGCTGCATTGCGGGAGCGAAGGGGGCAGGCGTGCCGCGCAGCGAAAGGGAAACCAGGCGCACGGCGGGGTCGTCCAGGTGGAACTCCCAGGCGAGCTGCGGGTGAAGATTTGTGGCCGGGATGGAGGCGTTCGAAACGGTAGCGTGGATGCCTTTTTCGGCGAGCATGGCGGTGAGCGCGGCGTTGACGCTATCAGGAAGATTGCCGGCCGGCGGGATGCCGCCGCGATAGAACGGGACGCGCTGCCGGATAGCCGCGTCGAGCTCAGAGGTCGTCCACCACGGGAAGTTTGCGAAAGTGGCGGCGGTGAGGGAACTAACCGGGAGCGGCTTGAGCGTGATGACCACAGTGCGTGCCATGCCGGTGCCGGTGAGCTCGATGCTCGCGTCGGCGAAGACGCCGGTGTCGAGCAGATGTTGTGCGGCGTTGCCGAGGCTGTCGTGGGACATCATCTGGCGGGGCTGCAGGCCAGAGACCTCGAGGACTTCGGTTTCGGTGTACGGAGCGACGCCGTGGATTTCAATCTTCTGGATTGAGTATTGCGCGAGCGCGGCGGTTGAGAGGGTGAAGGCGAGGAACGTGACGAAGGAAACGAGACGCAGATTGCTTGTGCGCATGGGCCTATGGGTATTGAGTCGTTGGAGTTGACGGCACAATCATACTCGCTGGATCGCCAGCGCTGGAGGGACCGGAAGTTTGAAGTAGAGGCTATGGCCTGGGGTGCCGTGGTGGTTGTGGAATCGGGATGGGGGGCGATGGCAGCTCGGGTGAAGGCACGGAAGACGGAATTGGAGTGCCAGGATCCGCCGGTTCAGTGGATACTCCTGGAAGTTTGCGGAGTTTGAGGAAGATCACGACGGTGTGGGCTACCGGATCAGATCTCGCGCCGACGAAGACACCGTAGCGAGTGTGCAGCTTTTCGAGCGCTTCGCGAAGATTACTTTGGAATTTCTTGTCCACGAGTGCACCGGGGGTCGCATGCCAGAACGCGGCAAGCTCCTGCTGGAGGTCCGTGGGCAGATCGGACATGTCGATTGAGGCGAGGTGGAACTGGGCGCCTGGTGAGAAGGTGAAGCTGTACGCGACGGTCGCATTCGAGACGTTTTTCTCGAGGTTGGCGGACGCCTGCGCGCGGAGGTAGCCGTAATCACCATAGACGCGGGCAAGCTCGGTGAGGGCCGTGCGAATGCTCGATGAGGAAGCGGGGTCGCCAGTCTTGAAGGGAATGACATCGCGGAGCTCGGGCTCTGTTGCCGGAGGCTCGGCATGGATGGCGATGCTTCCGACGCGATACAGATTGCCCGGATGCAACGTCACCTTAAGATCGACGACGTATCCTCCGAGATCTTTCCGTGGCGCGGCCAGTGTCGGCGGGTCGATGGTGCTGTCGAGATAGCCTGCGTCCGCGAAGAACTCATGAACGTTGTCGTGGATGCTTGTGTTTACCTCGCGAAGGTCGAAGTTGCGGTCCGTAAGCTGGCGGCTAAACGTCGTGAGGTCGTCCGCGACGGCGGCAACGGCGCCATCAAAATGTATCTGGCCGACGAGTATCTCCGGTGAGGTAATGGAAAGCGCGACGGCGTCCATAGGTCCGTTGAGGGTGCTGGAGGAGGGTGTCGCGGTGATGCGTGCGTCCGGAACGCCCTTTTCATTGAGCAGCGCGACGAGTGCGTCTTCGATCTCCCCGGTCTGGTTGCCCTGCAGGGGAAGCGTCCCGTGGAACAGCGGAACGCGTCGTTGGAGTATGGCGAGGAGGTCCTCCGGCTGCCACCATACGAAGTTGGTGAAGCGAATGGGAAGCGGCTCGCCACCAGGGACGGGCGTCAGTCGGATGGTCAGCGCGGTCTTGTTGACGGTGTAGGTGAGATTGCTGAAGTCGCCACTGTCACCGAGCTTCTGAAGCGCAGCTTCGATGTCGGGCTTAGTGAGGGGCACACCCTCCTGCAGGCCGGTGATGCGGAGCAGTTCGCCGACGTCGAGATGCTGCTTCGGGTCGGTGGACTCGAACTGAATGGATTTGGGGTTGTAGGTTTGGGCACGTACCGGCAGCGCGGAGGTTCCGGAGAGAAGCAGGACGGCGATGGAGAGACAACACGCAGCCCGACGCATGGTTACCTGCCAGGGAGTGTACTGTGACCCGGCGGGACGACAAATAAATTGTATTGCGGATCGCAGTCAGCGCCGCGAATTTGCGGTTATGAGTGCGGTGTTTCCCGGGCGTGGATGGTTATCTTGCCGGTGTGGTTGGTGGTGTCCAGCGCATCCTGCTCGGTGACATGGAGGGACGACGGGAGCCCGTGGAGAGCGTTGAAAAGTCCCATTCGAAGCGATTGATCCATGAGGGTGCCGGGAGCAGGATGCCATGCTCTCGCCAACTCGGATTGCGCGGCGGGCGGAAGCGCGCTCGTGTCCACCGAAGCGAGGCGGAACTGCCCGCCGGGGACGATGGTGAACGTGCAGGCGACGGTGTGGGTCGAGGGATCTTTATGCAAGTCGGCATGCGCCTCGGCCGTTAGATAGGCGCGCTCCCTGTAAGGCTGAGCCAGATAGCTTTCAGCGAGCCGGAGATCCACGGCGGAAGCGACGCCGCCAACCTTTACGTTGAGTGCCTTGGTCAGATCGGCGGTGCTCATAGGGGGCGCGGCCTGGAGATTGATGCTCCCGATGCGATAGATCTCACCGGGATGAAAGGTGACCTCCTCGTCGATTACATAGTGGTCGAGCTCCTTACGTGGAGGAGCGAAGACGGGAGGGTCGTTGGAGATGTCGAGATATCCGGCGTCTTCGAAGATCTCGGCGGAGGTTTGGCGGACGGTTTCGGATGTGGTCAGGCGGTCGAAATCTTGCCCGGCGAGCTTGCGGCTGAAGGACGTCAATTTTGGCTGGAGAGCCGGAATCGCGCCGTTGAACCGGGTGTCGCCGACGAGCACTTGCGGCGATGTGATGGAAAGGGCGACTGAATCGATTGGACCGCCAACGCGGCTGGTGGAGAGCCCGGAGGTGACCTTCGCGTCGGGGATTCCTTTCTCGCTGAGAAGGTCGACGAGCGCGGCCTGAACCTGGTCGGTGAGACTGCCGGTCAGCGGAAGATTGCCGTGGAAGAGCGGCACGCGCGCTTCGAGAAGCTGCAGGAGTTCGTCTGGCTGCCACCAGACGAGGTTGACGAAGCGCACGGGAAGGGCCTGACCGCCGGCAGCCGAGGTGAGCTTTATGGTGAGAGCTGCGTCGTTCACAACGTAGCTGAGCCCGGTGAAGGCGCCGGTATCGGCCAGCTTCTGCATCCCGGCTTCAATCTCGGCCTTGGTGATCGGTACGCCTTCATGCCAGCCACTCAGGCTCAGCAGTTCGGCGGAATCGAGCCCTGGCGAGCCCTCAAAGTGAATGGCCTTCGGTGTGTACGTCTGGGCTGCAGCTGGCGACAGCGCGCACAAGCACAGCGCGGCAAGAACGAGAAGAAGACGCAAGTCCCGGGTCATGATGGATGCAGCGAGTCTACGATGACCCGCTGCATCCGCCAATAACAAAAATGGTGGGATCGAGCGTTAGGCGTTCTCGACCTTGCTCTTCCACGGGGTTGCACCCTGGAGCGCGCGGTTGACGTTGTCGATGTTCTCAACGCCGGTGGTGTTCAGCCAGTCGCGGAAGGCCTGCTCGCCCTTGGTGGCGTAGATGGGGATGCCATCCTTCCAGGTAGCGCGGCCGCAGAGCACGCCGTTGTAAGCGACGCCCGATTCGTTGCACAGCTCGAGAGTCTCGATGAATACGGGGTTGGAGACGCCGGCGGAGAGATAGATGAACGGGAGGTTGGTGACGGCGGCCGCGTCGCGGAAGTGCTGCATGGCCTCGGCACGAGTGTAGGCGCTCTGGCCCTTGTTGGCCTTTGAGCCGCCGACGAACTCCATCACGATGGGCACTTCAACCTTGAGGACGTCGATGCCGTACTTCGGGTTGGAGAACTCCTTCATGGAGCCTGCAACGATGGACGGCTTCTTGCGGGCGTACTCAACGCTCTTTTCATCGCCGCCATCGGCGTCGTAACCGACGAACTCGCAGAAAAATGGGATGTCAAAGGCGCGGCACTCGGCGCCGATGCGCTCAATGAACGCGTGCTTGACATCGTTGATCGCGGGGGGATCGAAGGGAGTGTAGTAGAGCAGGATTTTGATGCAGTCGGCGCCGGCTTCCTTCAGGCGGCCAACGCTCCAGTGGTCGAGCAGATCGGGGAGCCGCCCGGGAGTGGCGGCGTCATAGCCGGTCTTCTCGTAGGCGAGTAGCAGGCCCTTGCCGTGACGATGCTTGCTGGCGGGCAGGCCGAACTCGGGGTCGAGAAGAATCGCGGAGGCGCGCTGGGTGAGGACGTCCGTGACGAGCGTCTTGAAGACCTCGAGGTCATGGGCGTCTGCCTGGGCGCCGCGTGCCTGGCCGAGCGATTTCTGCAGCGACCCACGCTGATCCATGGCCGCTGCGGCGATGACGCCGCGCGAGTCAGATACTGCGTTGAGGCCGGCGAGCTTTCCTGGTGTGAGCTTCATCGAATCGTTTCTCCCTGTTCAAATGCGCTGGATGCGACGCTTTGGTGTAGAGAGCGATTGTACCGAACTCGATGAAGCACTGGCGCGGGTATGGATGTCAGACGTCGGAATCGGTGAGCTCGTATTCCTTGAGCTTGCGATAAAGCGTGGTCTTTCCGATGCCGAGCAGCTTCGCCGCCATCAGCTTGTCACCGTTCAACTGACGCAGCGTGGTGAGGATGGCCTGCTTCTCCATATCGGCAATCGAGCGAACCTCGATGGTGAGCAAGTTCTCCGGGGCTGCGATGGCTTGTGGCTGGCGGTGGTCGCGTTCGATGCGGGCGTTCTGGAGCTGAGTGGGCAGATCGCCAAGGTGCAGAACTGGACCACTGGAGAGCGCGAAGGCACGTTCGAGCGCATGCTGGAGCTCGCGAACATTGCCCGGCCAATCGTAGTCGACAAGAAGCCGCAGAGCGTCCTGCGCGATGGTGTGGTAGTCCTCGCTCTCAATATGCAGTCGCTCGAGAATGCTGGCGGCGAGCAGCGGAATGTCTTCCTTGCGCTCGCGAAGGGCCGGCAGGCGCAGGTTGACGACGTTGAGGCGATAGAAGAGATCATTGCGGAAGCGCCCGGTTGCGACCAAGCGTGTGAGGTCGCGCGTTGTGGAAGCCAGCAGACGGCCGGCGAGCGGTACGGAGTCGGTGCCGTCGTGGGTGGAAATCTGGCGGGTTTCGAGCGCGCGCACCAGGCGGGCCTGGAGATCCAGCGGCAACTCGGAGACCTCGTCGAGAAAGATGGTACCGGCACGGCCGAGCAATGGCGGCTCGCCTGCAGAGCCAAAGAGCTGTGCGTCCATAACCGCGGGCGTGAGGACAGTGCATTCAAGGGTGGTAAAAGGCTCTGCGGCGCGAGGACCGTTCAGGTGAATCGCCTGCGCGACGACGCTCTTGCCTGTGCCTGACTCGCCCACGATGAGGACCGGATGCGTGGTGAATGCGACCTTGGAGAGGATGCGATAGAGCTTTTCCATGCCGGGAGAGCGGCCGGTGAGCCGGCCCTCACCTTCTCCTGTACGTAGACGCTCGCGTAACTCTCGGGACTCCACGTCGAAGATGCGTCGCTCGGCCGCGCGCTCCAGCGTTAAGGCGAGGTCGTCGACAGTGAAGGGCTTGGAGAGATAGTCGCCGGCACCGGTTCGAAGCGCCTCAACCGCAGAGTCGACTGTGGGGTAGGCGGTCATGATGATGACGATCGCGGAGGGGTGCTTCGCGCGAATGTCGTCCAGCAGCGAAAGGCCCTCGCCGCCGGGAAGGCGGACATCAAGCAGCACAACATCCACAGGCTGGGGAAGAACCGCGCGCGCAGACGGTATCGAATCCGCGAAGGATGCAGCAAACCCCATCTGCTTTCCGATCTCGAGACAGAAGTCCCGGAGCACAGGGTCGTCCTCGATGACCAGCAGCGAGAGAGGATGGGTGGCGCAGCTCCTGGTGACGGGCGAATCAGACGGTACGACAACATTGCTCTGCGAAGGGGCCGACATTACTGCTCCGATCTTTCAGACGCGGGCCGGGGCAGGCCCGCAGTCACGTTGCACGATAGCGCAACGTTGAGCTGCGAACAATCCACTAACGTGGGAGTAGAACTGCCGCCAGACACGTGCTGCATGCGCAGCGGCTACAATCACCGGATGGCGAATGGGGAAGAGATCTTCCGGAGTGGAGGACGAGGAGCAACACAGGCTCGCGAACTGCGGCTGACTGCGGGTTTTGTCGCAACGGCGGAGGGGTCGGTACTGATTGAGGTGGGCCACACGCGGGTTCTGTGCAATGCGACGGTGCAGGAGGGCGTGCCCGGATGGATGCGGAACTCGGGGCGTGGATGGGTGACCGCGGAGTACGCGATGCTGCCCCGGGCGACGCTGACACGCACGCCGCGCGAGAGCGAGCGCGGCAAGATTGGCGGCCGCACACATGAAATTCAACGACTCATCGGGCGAAGTCTGCGCAGCGTGGTGGACACGAAGCTGCTGGGCGAACGGACCGTCATCCTGGACTGCGATGTCCTGCAGGCGGACGGCGGCACTCGGACGGCGGCCATCACGGGCGCGTGCGCGGCGCTGGCGATTGCATTGGGCAAGCTGCTCGCGGCGGGGACGCTGAAGCAGTCGCCGTTACGGGAGATGGTTGCGGCGACGAGCGTAGGAATTGTGGACGGGCGCGTGCTGCTGGATCTCGCGTACGAAGAGGATGCGCGCGCCGAGGTGGACATGAATGTAGTAATGACGGCGTCCGGTGGGCTCGTGGAGACGCAGGCGACGGCTGAGCGAGGGACCTATACGCGCGCGCAGATGGACGAGATGCTGGATGTCGCCGAGCGGGGAATTCGCGAGTTGTTGATTGCGCAAAAGGGATGCCTGACGACGGGCTAAGTTCATTTTCAAAATAGAGGAGAACGAGCGATGGCGTGTCATCACTTCGATCACCTGAACCTGCGGGACGTGCCGAGTGCCTCAGCCAGTTACGCGAAGGGCTGCGAGGAATGCATCAAAATGGGCGACACGTGGGTGCATCTGCGTGAATGCCTCGTGTGCGGGAACGTGGGCTGCTGCGATTCCTCGAAGAACAAACATGCGACGAAGCATTTTCATGCGACGAAGCATCCCATAATGCGCTCGGTAGAGCCCGCCGAGCGTTGGGGATGGTGCTATGTGGATGATGCGATGGTAAGTCTGTAAGTAAGTTGCAGCGCCCGCGGTTGAAGCATGTGCCCACTGCTATCCTTGCCAGATAAGGAGCAACAAATGGCAGATGACGCAGTGCGCATTACAGTTCGGCCAAACGGGCCACTTCGGGTGGAGGGACACATCCTTCTTCAGGACGCAGACGGTAAAGAGTGGGATCTGACAGGAAAGCCGGCGGTGAGCCTCTGCCGGTGCGGGATGAGTGAGAAGCGGCCTTTCTGCGACGGCTCGCACGCACGGAATAACTGGCAGTGCATGGCGACTCCTGGGAATCTGACGGGACAGTAATAGAGAGTGGTTAGTTGTTAGTGGTTAGTAGTTAGTGAAAACTGACTGCGAACGACTGACTGCTAACCACTAGCTACTTGGAGGCTTCTCGATGCTCAAACTCTTCGGCTGTTCGATCGTGCTGTGTGCGACGGTCGTTGTGGCGCAGACGAATCCGCCTGCGGCAAGCACATCAACCGCGCAGACTCAGCAGGCACGAGCGCAGCGCAGGGCGGAACTGCTGAAGGACTATCACGGACCGAAGTACGTGCGCTCGGAGGTTATGATTCCGGTCCGTGACGGCGTTGAGTTGCACACGGTCATTCTTCGTCCTGAGGGAAGTGACACGAGCGGACCGCCGCTGCCGTTCCTGATGACCCGCACGCCGTATGGTGTGGCAGGCAATTCGCCTGACACGCCGGCAGTCTCTAAGCCTGAGCTCGCGACCAGCGGCTACATCTTCGTCTACCAGGACATCCGCGGGCGCTATAGCTCGGGCGGCCAGTTCGTGATGAACCACCCGATCGTCGCGCATAACTCGAAGACTGACGTCGACGAGACGACGGACACGCGCGACACCATTGATTGGCTGCTGAAGAATGTGCCCAACAACTCGGGCAAGGTCGGTGTGCTCGGTGTCAGCTATCCGGGATTCCTCGCGATGATGGCCGGCATCGACGCACATCCGGCGGTGAAGGCCATCAGTCCGCAGGCTCCGATGACCAACATCTGGAAGGGTGATGACTTCTTCCACAACGGAGCGTTCCGCGAGACGTACGGCTTCGATTACGTGCAGCAGCTTGAGGCGCAGAAGACCGATGTTCCGCAAAGCTCGAAGGAGGACCAGTACAACTTGTTCCTCGAGCATGTGAATTTTGCAGGTGCGGCGGCAGCGGCCGGGATGAGCA
The DNA here is from genome assembly GCA_035944135.1 of Acidobacteriaceae bacterium. Lineage (NCBI taxonomy): Bacteria > Pseudomonadati > Acidobacteriota > Terriglobia > Terriglobales > Acidobacteriaceae > Acidobacteriaceae bacterium. Next base: position 15,522 of record DASZBM010000009.1, on the reverse strand, counting down.
ATCTGCCGACGGCAAAGGTGTTTCTCTCCGAGCCAAGCTACGTGAAGTTCTGGCAGGACATGGCCGTCGAGCCGCATCTTGGCAGGCCGGAGGTTCCGACGCTCGAGGTGGGCGGCTACTGGGACCAGGAGGACATGTGGGGGACGCAGGCGGAGTACGCCGCGCTTCGCCCGCACGAGGACGCCAATGACCCGCTGCACCGCGTCTATCTTGTGCTCGGCCCGTGGAACCATGGCGGATGGTCGTTTGGCCCCGGTACAGAGTTGATGAGCAAGTACGGCGGGATCAGCTTTGGCGGCGAGAAGACCGGAGCCTACTACCGGGCGACCTTTGAGGCGCCGTTTTTCGAGTTTTATCTGAAGGACAAACCCGGATTTGATCTGAAAGATACAGCTAGCTTCCGCACGGGAGAGAACCGGTGGCATCGTTATGACGTCTGGCCGCCGAAGCAGGGGTTTCATACGACGAACGTGTATCTCGAGCCGGGTGAAAAGCTGAGCGTGGCGGCGCCGAAGGGCAAGGATGAGTTTGGCGCGACGTACATTGCCGACCCGGCGAACCCGATTCCGTATCGCCACCGGCCGATTCAATCCACCTACGGGCAGGGTTCGCTGTGGCGGCAGTGGCTTGTAGAGGACCAGCAGTTCGTATCCGGCCGCAAGGACCTGGCGAATTTTGAGACGCCAGTGCTGGCGAACGATGTGACCGTGACCGGTGATGTGAAAGCCGACCTGTTCGCTGCCACCACGGGGTCCGACACTGACTGGGTCGCCAAGCTCATCGACGTTTATCCGGATGGTTACGAGCTGATGGTCGCGGAGGAGATTCTCCGTGGGCGCTATCGCAACGGCTTCACAGAGCCGCAGCCGGTGAAACCCGGCGAGGTCGCGGAGTACAAGTGGAGTCTTCACGGGGCGGACCACACGTTTCTTAAGGGTCACCGCATGATGGTCGAGGTGCAGTCGAGCTGGTTCCCGCTCTACGACCGCAATCCGCAGACGTGGGTTCCGAACATCATGGACGCGCCGGAGTCTGCCTACAAGCCCGAGACTCTGACGATTTATGCATCGCCGAAGTTCCCTTCGCATGTGGAGCTTCCAGTGACCGATGGGTCAATCCTGCCATAGATTTGGGTTCCCAACGTCGTTTTGCGATACTAGTTTTGGCAAGATCGAATTCTTGCTCGAAACTTTTCCGGCATGAAGTCGTATCCCTTAAGGAGTGGTTCCACTGGCCATCTCCCAAGATCACTCGGCTGGCCGGGATGCCGTGCTTGGAACGTTTCAAATTACGCATAAGCGAGCCTTGACTCTTTCAACTCAATGAAGCCCTTTCAGATCAGATTCCTCCGCTCCCTCGTACGGTGGTTGTTCGTGGCTGTGCTCGCGCTCGGATGCGCAGCGACCCTCTATGCTCAAGCAGGCGCTGCACCGCGCCAGAGCGGAACGGTAAAGTCCACCAGCAGTGACAGCTTCGTCCTGACGACCGCAGGCGGACAGGACGTGACCGTGGCAGTTCCGGCTGCGGCGAAGGTGCTGATTGTGCCGCCCGGGGCAAAGGACCTGAGCTCGGCGACCCCCGGCTCTATCAGCGATGTGCAAACGGGCGATCGGGTTTTTGTGACCGGGTCAGCCGGTGACAGCGGCACTACGCTCACCGCTGCACGCGTCATTTTGATGAAGTCCACGGCCATTGCGGCGACGCACGCCGCGGAAGAAGAGGCCTGGCAGCGGGGCGGGGGCGGAATCGTGAAGTCGGTTGATCCGGCGACGGGCACGATCGTCATCTCCAGCGGTCTTCACACCGTGACAATAACCACAACTCCGGCAACGATCGTCCGCCGTTACTCTGGCGACTCGGTAAAGTTCGAGGATGCCGTCAGGAGCGACATCGCATCCATCCGGCCTGGCGACCAGCTTCGCGTGCGTGGAACGCGGTCGGCAGACGGCAGCACGATTGCGGCGGACGGGATCGTTACGGGAACCTTTAGGAACTACTCCGGTCTGCTGACCGCGGTTGATCCAACAGCAGGTACGGTCACGCTGAAGGACCTGGCAACCAAGAAGGTCGTCACGGTCTCTGTCACGCCGAACAGCGACGTTCGGCGGCTTCCGCCGACGGCTGCGCAGATGATTGCCGCACACATGCGCGGCGGGGCGGGTGCACCGGGCGGAGCAGGCGTGCCGGGCGGCGGAGCAGGGCAGAGACCCGCCGGCGCGGCGGCGGCAGGTGGCGAGCAGCAGGGAACAGCCGCAGGTGCTCGCCGTGCGGGTATGGATCTCTCTCAGATGTTGTCGCGTCTGCCCACCGAAACCATTGCAGGGTTGAAGCCAGGTGAGGCAGTGATGATCGTCGCTACATCGCCATCGGAGCAGTCGTCCAAGAGCTCCGCGGTGACGTTGCTGGCTGGAGTTGAACCGATCCTTACCGCCGCACCCACCGGCCAGGGGATGACACTCACACCCTGGAGTATGGGCGGTGACGCGGCGGCCAGCATGGGTGACGCCGGGGGGCCCGGCAAGTAGTGGGCCCAGCATCCAAATTAATGCGCGGCGGCAGCGGCCTTCTGATCAACTAATGCGCCCTCCCTATTCGCAGTACCTGAAGGTTATTTGTTGAACGTTGAGGAGTGATGATGTCGGCTGGAAAAAGTTTGATTGCAGGATTGGTGTGCTTGCTGCTGTTATCGCCCGGGAGCCGCGGTCAATCGGCCGCGCCACCGCCGCAGGCTGCGCCTGCCGGCCCGGCAAATGCCTCCGCGCAGGTTTCCACCGGCGGAACAAAGGTTCATGGAACGATCACGGATCCGGACGGAGAACTGATTCCTGGAGCCACGGTGACGTTTACGCCGGCGAAGGGACCGGGCCGCACGGTCAAGTCCGGCTCTGATGGCACGTACAACATCACCATCACGCCAGGCAGCTACACGATGCTGGTGTCGATGCCGGGATTCGCCTCGTACCTGATGACCAACCTGAGGGTCCCGGCGGTTGCGAGCACTACGCTCGACGCAAAGCTGAAGATCGGGCAGGAGAACACGGTCATTAACGTCGAGGCCAGCGCCGTGCAGCTCAGCGTCGACCCGGATTCCAACGCGAGCTCGACGATCCTGCAGGGCAAGGACCTCGAGGCGCTCTCGGACGATCCTGACGAGTTGCAGAGCGAGTTGACCGCTCTTGCCGGCCCATCCGCGGGACCGAACGGCGGACAGATCTACGTTGACGGCTTCACCGGCGGACAGCTTCCGCCGAAGTCGTCCATCCGCGAGATCCGCATCAACCAGAACCCGTTCTCGGCCGAGTACGACAAGCTCGGCTATGGGCGCGTTGAGGTGTTTACGAAGCCGGGCACAGATAAATTGCACGGCAATTTCCAGATCAACGGGAACCCATCCCAGTTCAATTCGGGAACACCGCCTTCGTTCAGCTCGACTCCGATCATTCAGCCGCCGTACCACACGATGTTCATGTTCGGGAACCTGACAGGCCCGTTGACCAAGACTGCCTCGTACAACCTGGGCGGAACGTTCCGGCAGATTCAGGACGATGAATATACGACGGCTCAGATACTGGCTACATCGCCGGGATCTCAGGCGCTCTGCAACCCGGGAGCCACCGGCTGCAGCCTCAGCACTTTCCAGCAGGAAACGTACTATCCGCAGCTGCGTGTCGACGTGAATCCGCGCCTGGATCTGGCGCTGGGTGAAAAGAACGTGATGACGATGCGCTATCAATTTGTGAGAAACACTTCAACGAATGGTGGCATCTCGAACCGGACGATTCCCACGGCCGGCTTCAATTCGAGCAGCATGAGTAACATCCTGCAACTCAGCGATACCGAGACCTTCAGTTCGAAGTTGGTGAACGAGACGCGGTTTGAGTATGAGCGCGAGCATGTAGCCACGAATGCGCTGAACAATCTTCCAACCGTGACCGTCTCGGGAGATTTCACGGCCGGCGGGTACTCGGGTCAGAACCTGTCGGATCATCAGGACCACTACGAGTTTCAGAACTATACGTCCCTGCAGCTGAAGAAGAATTTCATTCGGATGGGCGCGCGGTTGCGGGCCACAAGGGAGGCGGAGAACACTGAAGGCAACACAAATGGCGAATTCGTATATTCGACTTTGACTACCTGTGTGCCTTCCTCGACAACGACCTGCCCGACGATAGACAACAGCTACCAAACCGGAAGTCCGCGCGAGTTCACGTATACGCAGGTGAACAATCATACGATCGACGATACCTACACCGACCTCGGTTTATACGCGGAGACGGATTGGAAGCCGCGTCAGAACATGACCGTCAGTTATGGTGCGCGGTACGAGACCCAGAATCATCTGCGCGACCACCATGACTTTGCCCCGCGCGTAGCGATCAACTATGGATTGTTCACCGGGCATGGCGCGCCCAAGACAGTGTTGCGCGGTGGGTTTGGTATCTTCTATGACCGTTTCGCGCAGGGCAGCATTCTGACGCTGCAGCAGGAGAACGGTACGAATGAGACTGTGTACACCGTAGAAAATCCAGGGGGCACGTGTACGCCAAATTTGAATCAGCCGATTACCCAGGCGCTGATTAGTGCTTGCATTGGAAATGCATCGGCAAGCACACAAACGACCTACAGCGCTGCATCGAATCTACGCACACCGTACACGATGGAGAGCGCGGTAGGTGCGGACCAGCAGGTTGGGCGGTTTGGAACTCTCTCCATCAACTACGTACATTCCCAGGGTGTTCATGAGTTTGCTACACAGAACATCAACTACGACCCGACGAAGCCTGGGCCATTGAGTGCTTCAACGGGTCCTCAATACCAGTTCTTTTCCGGGGGCATTTTCAATCAAAATCAATTGATTTTGAACGGAAGAGCGCAAACAACGAAATGGCTGTCGATCTTCGGCTATTACTCGTTGAACTCGGCTCACGGCGACACATCGGGCGGATTTGTCACGACGCCGTTCAACATCAAGGCGGACTACGGTCGCACAACCTTCGACGTGCGTAACCGGTTCTTCGTGGCAGGCTCCATCACACTGCCCCACTACATCCAGTTCAGCCCGTTCATGATCGGGCAGAGTGGAACTCCGTTCAACATTACGACCGGAACCGACAACAATAACGATTCGATTCTGAACGACCGGCCATATCTGGCAAATGGCGCAACACCGAATGGCAGAACCATCGAATCAATTCCGGGTTGCGGCACATTCGCACAGCCGGGTACGCCCGGGCTGCCCGCGAACTCGTCGATTGTCCCCATCAACTACTGCACGGGACCGTCACTGTTTACGCTCAACTTCCGCCTTACGAAGACCTGGGGATTCGGCGGGTTGCGCAACGCGCAGGCGGCTTCCGCCGGTGGGCAAGGCGGCGGTCCGGGTGGCTCTGGCGGAGGAGGACATCACGGTGGTGGTGGTGGTGGCGGTGGTCGCGGTGGACCGGGCGGCGGTCCTGGCTTCTTCGGCGGCGGAGGTTCGAGCACTGGCAAGCGCTACAACGTCGCGCTGGGTATGCAGGTGCAGAACCTTTTCGGCAACAATGATCTCTCCACTCCCAACGGCGTCCTGACCTCGCCGCAGTTTGGTCAATCGACGGCGTTGCAAGGCGGTCCGTACACGACACAGTCTGCAATCCGGCGTATTTTGCTGCAGGCCTCGTTCAACTTCTAACCGTTGGAGTCCATCAATCGAAGCGGCTGCGAATCTTATCGCAGCCGCTTCGATTTTGTGCGGGTCAGTGGCCGAGCGTGAATGTGTTGTTGCTGCGGTCGACGTCCGGCACAACGTGATCCGGATCGATGGTTACCGAGTTTGCAGGTCCGGTGATCGAGACCACGAACGTGTGGCTGGTGTTCTGCATCCATGTCTCCGCCGGCACGGCGACGTCCACCTGCCCTCCGCTCGCAAGCTCCACTCGCAGCGTCGAGGGAAGCACGAGCTTGTCGTGGTTCTCAACAGTCACGCGCAAACCTTTCGCGGGGTCGTTCGCGTCAACATACGTCGCGGCGGTTACCGCCAGGTCGAGCTTCCAGTTGTTGAAGTACCATCCCCGCCAGAAGTAGCTCAGGTCTTCGCCACCTTCGGAATCCATTGCACGGAAGAAATCCGACGGGCTCGGATGCTTGAACGCCCAGTCGCGGATGAACTTGCGAAACGCGAAGTCGAATCGTTCCGGCCCAAGAATGTCATCGCGCAGCAGCACGAGCCCGAACGCCGATTTGAAGTAAGTCACAGGATGACGATAGGTCTCGCGAATTGCATCCGCCCGCGTCATGATCGGCGGCGCGTCGGGGTCGTTCAACACTTTTACAATCTGATCCGCCGGCGGCAGCTTCGGATCAGGCGCGAACTCCGCGTCCCGCTTCGGCCCATAGACTCCGTGCTCAAATTCATCACTTTCGAAGATGTCGATGAACGTATTGAAGCCCTCATCCATCCACGCATCGCGCCGCTCATTGAAGCCCACCACCATGGGAAACCATGTGTGCCCGATCTCGTGCGCCGTCACCCAGAACAGCGGCGCGCCCTTGTCGTTGATGCCGTCGAACAGCACGCCGGGGTACTCCATGCCGGAGGAGAAGCCCGCTACATTGATGGCGTTCGGGTACGGATACGGATACCAGCGGGCAGAAAAGTGCTCGACCGCGTCCTTCAGGTATTCGGTTGAACGCCCCCACGCACCGTCACCGGCCGACTCGATCGGATACACGCTCTGTGCCAACGCTTTATGCGCCGCGTGCCCGGCTCCCTCAGGTACATTGATCGCCGCTGCATCCCACAGGAACGCGGCCGACGCCGAAAACACCACATCGCGCGTCGAATCCATGGTGTAGTGCCACGTCTTCGTCTGCGTGGTCGTGGATGCGACCGCGCGATCCACGTCCTCAGCCGTGCGGATCATCACCGTCTTGTCGCTCGTCCGCGCTTGTGCGAGACGCGACTGTTCTGCGCTCGTCAGCACCTCGTTCGCATTCACCAGCGCTCCGGAACCAGCCACGATCATGTTCGCCGGCACCGTGACGTAGTAGTCGAAGTGCCCGTACTCGAGGTAAAACTCGTTCGCGAGATACGGCAGCGTATCCCATCCGTGCAGGTCGTCGTAGACGCACATGCGCGGGTACCACTGCGCGATGTCGTAGATCTCACCCTGCTGCGCCTTGCCCCAGGACGTGCGTCCGCCAAACAGCCCCGGGATCGTGTAGTGATATCGGATGCGCACTCGGATCTGCTCGCCGTGACGTAGCGCAAACGCCTCCGGCAATTCAATCTGCATGCGCGTGTCTGCAATAACCGCCGCAGCTTTGATCGCCGCCTGGTGCGCCTTTCCGAGCGGCTGAATTTCAACGGACTCGAGCACGTACCCCTCAGTGTTCGTAGGTCCGGTGATTGCCGGCCCGCGCCGGCGCCGAAACTCCGACGCAAACGCGGATGAGCGTGAGTCCTTCCGATAAATGTTCTGCTCGAGATGCAACCACAGTGACGTCAGCGTGTCGGGCGAGTTGTTCGTATACGTAATCAGCTCGGTGCACGTCAGCGTCTTGCTCTGCGTGTCGATCGCAGCATGCAACTCATAATCGGCGCGATTCTGCCAATACTGCGGCCCCGGAGCACCATCGGATGAGCGGTAGACGTTGACCGGGTCCGGCAGTGTCAGCGGTGCAAACGTCTCGAGCGGCTTGTAATTGGAACTCTGCGCAGTAGACGCTGGCGTCTGTCCGTTGCACGCAACAGTGAAAAGAAGAACGGCAGCAAGAGTGGGAACGATCGGGGAGCGCACGAGCCCATCGTACATGCTGCGGACTGCCTACTCGTCGTTGCGCTCCGTCAATCCGAGCGTCGCAATTCCGCCGCGCGCCTTGTTCTTCTTCGCCTCAGCTTTCGCTGTCATCAGCGGCTGCTCGCGCACAGGTAAAACAAACTTGGCCTCTTCGCCCTGCTTCGGACCCGCTGGTCGCGCAGTCGCGGCGACCACCACGGTTTTCGCGTTCATAAACTCACGCATCCCGGCCGCGGAGAGCTCACGCCCATAGCCGCTATGCTTGATGCCGCCGAACGGCAGCCGCGGGTCGCTCGCGACCGGCGTATTGAAGAACACCGATCCGCTCTGCAACTCCAGCGCGAGCCTCTGCTGCTCAGCAGTTTCATTCGTCCAGCAGCTTGCTCCCAGCCCGAACGGCGTATCGTTCGCCAGAGAAATGGCCTCGTCGAGCGACGGCACCTTGAACAGAAACGCGAGCGGCCCAAATGTCTCCTCGCGCGCCACTTGCGCGGTGCGTGGCAACCCCACAATTACCGTTGGCGAAAAGAAGTTTCCGTCTCGGCTTAGGCGCCTTCCGCCTGTAAGCAGCCGCCCGCCGGCGTTGATCGCGGCATCCACCTGCCTCTGCAAGTCCTCCGCGATCTGCTGCGTCGCCAGCGGTCCAATCTGCGTCGCCTCCGCCATCGGGTCGCCAACGACCTGCGCCGCCATCTGTTCGACGAAGCGCTCCTCGAAGGTGCGATACACCGACTCATGCACAATGAACCGCTTGGCAGCGATGCAACTCTGGCCGTTGTTGATGCACCGCGCCTGCACCGCGCTCTTGATTGCCTCAGTCAGATCCGCCGACGGCATCACGATGAACGGATCACTGCCGCCAAGCTCAAGCACACTCTTCTTGATGAAGTACCCCGCCTGCGCTCCCACCGCCCGGCCCGCAGCCTCTGAGCCTGTCACCGTCACCGCAGCCACGCGGTCATCCGCAAGCACCTTCTCCACCTGCTTGGCTTCGATCAGTAACGTCTGAAATACACCGCGCGGAAAGCCGGCGCGCCGCACCAGCGCTTCGATTGCCAGCGCACACTGCGGCACGTTCGAGGCATGCTTCAGCAGTCCGACGTTGCCCGCCATCAGCGCCGGCGCCAGAAACCGGAACACCTGCCAGAGCGGAAAATTCCACGGCATGACTGCCAGCACCACGCCCAGCGGATCCCAGCGCACATAGCTGCGCGCATGCTCGGTCGCGATAAACTCCGGCGCCAGCATGGCCTCGCTATTCTCGGCGTAATGCCGGCAAGCGCGCGCACACTTTTCCACCTCGGCACGAGCGGCCGTGATGGTCTTACCCATCTCCGTCACCATCATCGTGGCCAGGTCGGTCTGCTCAGCGTCCAGCAGATGGGCCAGCCGTCGCATCCAGAACGCCCGCTGCGCCAGCGGCTCAGAGGGATAGCTGCGGCTGGCCGCGTACGCAAGCGCCAGCTTTGCATCAAGGCCTTGAGGCGTAAGTGGCTCGAAGCTGCGCAGCAGCTCACCGGTCGCGGGATTGATGGTTTGAATGGACATGGCGTCACGTCGTGCAGGACGCAGTACTGCTGACAGTGTAGCCGTGTCGCCGATTTATGCGATAGAGAGTTTTGCGAGTGTCCGGGCGAGCACTCGCGTGCCCAGCGCAATCGCCTCAGGCGTGGCGTACTCGTCAGGCCGATGAGAGACGCCGTTTCGGCAGGGAATAAACAGCATCGCCACAGGCGCAATCGGCGCGATGAAATTCGTGTCATGGTACGCGCGCGACACCATCCGCCTGAAACTCGCACCCTCTTCCCGGCACGCCTCCTCGAGCGCCGCAACGATCTGCGGGTCGGACTGCGCCGGCTGATCCGCGTTGATCAACTCCTCCGTCACACGCACTCCGCGGCGTTGCTCGATCATCCGAATATCAGCGTGCAGCGCATCCATCACCGACTCCCGGCGACCGACATTCGTGTCGCGGATATCGAGCGTCATCTGCACACGCGAGGGCACCGAGTTAACCGCTCCGGGATGCACCGACACCATTCCGACCGTCGCGACAGTATCTACGCCGCTTTCCCCATCGGACTTCGCTCGCGCATTGGCGCTCAGCGCATGCCGTTCCACTGCGAGGATGATCTCGGCAGCCGCGCAAAGCGCATCCCGCCGGTCCGGCATCAGCAGCGCTCCAGCATGTCCACCAAAGCCTTCGACTGTGTACCGATAGCTCGCCGGCGCGGCGATGTTCGTCACAATCCCGAGCTGAATGTTGCCGCGCTCGAGCAGCGGCCCCTGCTCAATGTGCAGCTCCACCCAGGCGTCGTAGTAGTGCGCCGGCAGCTTCACACTAGCAAGCGGACCAGTGAAACCCGCCGCCGCTCGCACTTCGCGTAGCCGCAGCCCTTCGGGAGCGTTTGGATCTGTCTCACGCAATCGATCAGGAAGTACATCCGCAGCCTGCGCGTCGATCACACCGCCGAGCAGCCGCGACCCCAGGCATCCAATGCCAAACCGCGTCGGCTCCTCACTGGTGAACATCAGCAACTCGAGCGAACGCTTCGGTCGAAAATCCGATTCCTTCAATGACCGCAACGCTTCCAATCCGCCCAGTACGCCCACCGTGCCGTCGTACATGCCCGCATGCGGAATCGCGTCCGTGTGGGATCCCGTCCCGACCACGCCCGCTGCCTTATCGCTCCCCTCCCACCGCATAAACGTGTTGCCCACAGCATCCTCGCGCACGCTGAAGCCTGCATCCTTGGCGAGCGACTTCAGCCACGCGCGCGCTTCGAGATCCCGCGGCGTGAAGACGATTCGCGTGACCGCCTGCGTCGGCTCCGGGAGCGATGCGTCCTCAGTTGGCGGACAGTCGGTGATGCGCGCGAGTTGATGCAACTCGGCGAGAAGACGATCGCTATTGATGCTGACGTTCATCCGAGCGTGTGCCTGTTGAAGTTTTTGTAGATTAGATACTTCGCAGGCTGCTTGCCGATCGCGCCGAACCACTGCGGACAAAATGGCGCCATCCAGATGAAGTCACCAGCCTGTGTGGGATACCAGTCATCGCCGAGCCGATAGATTCCACCGCCCTCCAGCATCAGCAGCCCGTGCTCCATGTAATGAATCTCCACCTGCGAAAGAGCCGCGCCGGGCGCATAGGTCATCGTGTTGCAGGCGAAATCAAAGGCCAATGAATCCGGCAGCAACGAACGCACCTGCAGCCCTTCATCGCCGTTGAGCGGAACTGAAGCAACCTCCTCCTCGCGTCCGATCAGGAACCACGGCCACGCCTCCTCTGGCTCCTCGCCACGCAAATGCGGCAGCGGCAGGAATGGCTTATCGATCACCGCGACCCGCGCTCTCGTTTCAGCCTTGAGCGTGTATTCGAGCTCCGCCGGCAGATAGGCATAACCTCCAGCGCCCATCGCATGTGGGTCCACGCTTCCGCGCTCCGTCAGAGACAATCCGCCCTCGACCACATACAGGAATCGCTGCGTCGGTCCTTCGGTAAGCGTGCCGCCTGGTTCGAGTTCCACGGTCATCATCGTGAACGCCGCGCCAGCTTGCGGAGCGACATGCACAATCGCCACGCCATCGGTCAGGCCAGGCAGCGGCGTGCGGATGAACGTGTCCGGCGTCAGAAGCAGGTGGTCGCGTCGATTTGCGCTGCGTGTCAATCCAAGTTGATGCATAAGAGACCCTGATTCTACCTGTCCGAAGGCTTTACGCCGCGCAGGAATTCGAGAACCGTTGCCAGGGCGGCCTCCACGTCATCCACGCGCACTGCCTCATCAGGATGGTGGCTGAGGCCGCCCGGCGAGCGCACAAACAGCATCGTGGTGGGCACGCGCGACGCCAGAATCATCGCATCGTGGCCCGCGCCCGAGAACATCTGGTGCGTCTCATATCCGGCACGTTCCGCGGCCTGCTGCAAAGCCACTGTGAGCCCGCGATTCATCACCACAGCCGCCTGTTTCGAGAGCGCCTTCGCGCTCACCCGGACTCCGCGCTGCGCCGCCGCGAGCTCTGCCTTGGTCAGCAGATTCGCCACCGCCGCATGCCGCGACTCGTCCTTGGGATGCCGCACATCCAACTTCGCGCGCACATGGCCGGGCACGACATTCACCGCGCCGGGCGAAACCTCGAGCTGACCCACCGTTGCGACGAGCTGCTGATAATTCGCCGCATAACGTTCCACCTCTGTCACCCACTGCGCCGCTGCCGCGAGCGCATCATGACGCAGCCGCATCGGTGTCGTGCCCGCGTGATTCGCCTCTCCTGTAAACGTCAGCTCGAAGCGCGACTGCCCGACAATCGCCTCCACTACTCCAAGCGAAAGATCCTCAGCCTCCAGCACCGGCCCCTGCTCGATGTGCACCTCCAGCGCCGCGAATGTCTCTGCCGCCAGTGCACAGCTGTGCACTATATTTTGTGGCCGCAATCCAAACCCATACAGCGCCTCTGCGACAGAGACGCCATTCTGATCTCGCCGCTCCAGCGTCGCCGGGACGACCTGCCCCGTCGCAGCCATCGACCCAAAGAACGGAAACCCGAACCGCACGCCCTCTTCCTCGCTGAACGCAATGACTTCGACGCTGAAGGGAAGCGGCTCCTCGGCAAGCATCTCCAGCGCTTCTATTGCGAGCACCACGCCCAGCGGCCCGTCAAATGCCCCCGCATTAGGGACGGTATCAATGTGCGAGAACAGCACCACTCGTGCCGCAGGATCTCCCGTCGCCAGACGAACGCCCCGCAGATTCCCGGCATCGTCTACGCGCCCCTCGAGCCCCGCATTCCGCATCCACCAAAGCAGCAGCGTGTGCGCATCGCGTGTCGCCGGCGAAAGAAAAAGTCTCGTCGTCTCGCCAGGGACGTCGCTTATGCGCGCGAGTTCCCGGCATCGTTCAATGATGTTCTGCGCGCGTTTGTGAAGCACGGGATCGCTCATCTTACGCGCGCCGCACCGTTGCTTCGATCGTTCCATGCGGCTCATCCGTCGGAACGAAGATGTGGTTCGGATTGTCCCTCCCAAACCGCCCCATATCCACCAGCAGATTGTGCTTGTTCGGCATAAGCAGGTAAACCTCATCGATGATGTCCGTGTGCGCCAGCGCCGCCTCGCCCATCGCGAACAGCGTTTGCTGCACCGACAGTGAATCATGCTTCGCGAAGGTCGCCAGCATTGTCTCGCGCAGATGCCGCCGCACCTTGTTGAAGTCAATGCCTTCCGCGACGGCGCGCGCCGTGTATGGCCACTCCGCCTTCACCACCGTGCCGAACAGCCGGTCCTTCGTCTCCGGCAGCGTCGTCAGCTCGTCCTTGATATAGCCGAAGAACGCAGACTGCGCCGTCTTCAAAATGTTTAACCGGTCCAGCCCGCTCACGATCTCAAATGCCTCGCCCTGTCTGCGCGAGACCCTCGCAGTCTGCCGCTCATCCGATCCATGCATAAACGCCGTCGGATGCGGCTGCCCATCGACCGTCAGCCGCTTCCACAGATGCGACTCAATTGACACTTCTACGCCGCTCACCTGCGGATTCCGCGCGAGCAAGAAGTTAATCAACTCCTTTGCGTACTCCTCCATGCTGTCGGCTTTGGACTCGCGCGCCACGAAGTACACGGTGTTTTTCATCGTGTCTGTCGGCAGAATCTTCGAGTTATCCCCCAGCGTATGCGCCGTCTCAAAGTCGCCCGAGAGCAGCACCTGCACCGTCCACTCATCGAGGTCATGATGCGACTCATGCCGCGTCACGCGCATCAACCGCACGCGCGACTTCCCATACCGATTCGCTGCGAGCTTACAGGTCGTTCCCGGCATCAGCTCCCTCTATAAGTCGTGTATCCATTCGCCGAAATCAGCAGTGGAATGTGATAGTGTTGCGACGCATCTGTAATCGTGAACGCAATCTCCACATACGGGTACAGGCAGCTGATCGTAATACTCTGTGCAGAAAAATACGGTGCTACCTCGAAGCGCAGCTTGTAAGTGGCACGCTCCAGCTCCCGCGCGCCGAGCAGCGTACGGCATCGCCCGTCAGCATCCGTTGAGTCGCGGCCGATCTCGTTCCACCCGCCGTCGCTCTCCTGCAGCAGCACAACGTCAATGCCCGCCGCCGGCCGGCCTTGCGATGTGTCGAGAATATGCGTTGAAAGCCCCATCCTAAGCCGCCTCCCCAGGTGTCTCGAACCGATCAGCCGCGCTCTCCGCCAACTCTGCGCAAGTCAGCCCCGGCATCTCGAGCCACTTCCGCAATCGAAGCCGCGTGATCAACCGCTGCTGCTCCGCCGCCTCACGCAACTCAGTCTCCGCATCGTTCTGCAACCGCTGTCGCAAAATCGTCAGCATCTCCTCCGCACTCCGGCCCGTCGCACACAGCAGGAAGATCCGCCCAAACTTCGCCTCATACTCGCGATTACCATCCGCCAGCGCCTGTCGCACAGCATCGTCAGGATCCGCCGCGCTCTGCTCCTGCGTGCTCCAACTCAAGCTCTTCTCCGTCGCCGCTTTTGCCTTCCGCTCGCCGAGCCGCGGATGCGAATCAAACGCTTCCTGCCAGTCTTCTTCCGGAAGTGACATCCAAATCTCATCGGACACGGCGAAAAGGGATGCGGGCGAGTCGAAGGGTCGATTATAGGCAACCAGCGTTGCCCAAACCGGCGATCCATTGCACGGCAGAATCACTTCGGCTGCATCGTCCAGGCCAAGGCCATTCCACTCGGAAAGAATCGTGTTGGCAGTAGACGTTGTCATTACGAGAGGGAACAGGATAACGCGTACTCTTGCCCGCGGGGAGTATCGGCAAACGTTACTTTGCCGTCCCGATTCGCATACACCTGTTCGCCGCGCAGCCACGTCCCCCAAACAACCCCACGCAGCGTCTCGCCCATGTATGGTGAGATCGCATGCCGGTAATGCAAATGCTCCGGCGCCAATGTGAACGTCGCCTCTGCGTCGAACACCACCAGATTCGCTTGCATTCCCGGCGCAATCGCACCCACCTGTGCGCTCAGGCCCGCCAGTGTCGCCGGCTTCGTCGACATCCACTGCACCAGTTTTGTCAGCGGAACGCCTCGCTTCACACAGTCAGTCCACAACAGTGGCAACGCCGTCGACAATGACGGAATCCCGCCCCAGGCCTCGTCGAATCGTCCAGCCTCTTCTCCTGGCGCGTTCGCAGTCAGCCGCTTCATTGCGGGTGGGCACGGGGAATGGTCGGTCGCGATGAAATCAATCTCGCCATCGAGCAGCGCACGCCACAGCAGTTCACGATTCTCCGCCGAACGAATGGGCGGCGCGCACTTGAACAGTGTTGCTCCATCTGGAATCTTCTCCGCCGCGCAGTGCAGATAGTGCGGGCAAGTCTCCACTGTCAGCGGCAGCCCTTCCATCCGGGCGGCCCGAATCATTGGCAGCGCCTTCGCCGTCGACAGATGCACAATATGCAGCCGGAACCTGTGCGCGCGGCACAGATCCAGCATCATCGCAATCGCCTCCAGCTCAGCATCGTCCGGCCGCGACGCAAGATACGTCGCATATCTCCGCCAGTCCTCATCCCCGCTGTTCAGCCGCGCTACCGCCGCA
The DNA here is from genome assembly GCA_035944135.1 of Acidobacteriaceae bacterium. Lineage (NCBI taxonomy): Bacteria > Pseudomonadati > Acidobacteriota > Terriglobia > Terriglobales > Acidobacteriaceae > Acidobacteriaceae bacterium. The sequence goes on along the minus strand of DASZBM010000009.1, from coordinate 167 downwards.
TCCACCGGCCCTGCAAGTTCCGCATGCACCAGCAGCGGGAGCCCAGTGCGCGCAATGTGTGGCACCGCGAGCTCCAGGTTTGCCCGATCGATCTCCGTGAACCCGTCCGTTCCCGGATAGATCAGGAAGCACTTGAACCCGGCCACACCTGCGATGGCCAGCGGCTC
>DASZBM010000008.1 GCA_035944135.1 Acidobacteriaceae bacterium | reverse complement strand
GCCCTTGCCGCCGCGCGACTGGAGGCGGTAGGCGTCGACGTCGGTGCGCTTGCCGTAGCCGTTCTCGGAGACGGTGAGGATGAGGCAGGGGGTGAGGCCGAGCTTCTCGTCGAGCTTCTGGAGCTTGGCGGCGGCTTCCTCAGAGAGCGCGGGCGCGGCGGCCACACGGCGGCCTACCAGCAAGCGAGGAGGCGGTGAGCTCCTATACGACACAAACTTTTTGTGTGACTGGTTGCTGTCCTGGACGAGTGCCTTGGGTTCAGATCGGGCCGTCCTCTTTGGCCTGATCCGAGCGGCGTGCGGAGCTGATCACAGCTGCCGCAAATGAAAACGGGGCTCTCAACTCTTTGACCCGGAGGAGAACCCATATTTTCGGATGGTTGCGGGGGCAGGATTTGAACCTGCGACCTTTGGGTTATGAGAAGCGGCACCATAAACTAAGTGCTTTAGAATCAGTCGTCCGCTTCTTGCAAACTGCTGCCCCACAACGCCTATTGCCGACGTAAATACAGTCGATTCAGGTCGATAGAGAACACCAAAGGCCGCCCGGTTATCCACAATCGGCTTTTCAATTAAGAGAGGATGCGTGGAACACTCTCTAAGAGTTGGCTATGGCTTCAAAGCACGGGGATTTGCGTTTGATGCAGGGAGATGCGTTCGACCTTTTTCAAGAACTGGCCCCCGGCAGCGTGGATTTGGTTATCACAAGTCCCCCCTATTGGGGGCACCGCGAGTACGGCCTCGGCCACAATTGGGACTTGTTCAATGACATCCCGAGCGTTCGGAAGATAGGTGAGGTGTCTCCCGGATACGAATGGTACAGGAGCAATGCTGGAGTCTTGGGTTTAGAGCCGTACCCAGAGTGGTATATCACTCATCTCACCGAGATTTTGGACCGTGCAGCGAGGTCGCTGAAGCCCACCGGCAGCATGATTGTCAATATCGGTGACACCTACTTCGCTCGATGGAGCAGCGTGAGGGACGCGGGTCGTCAGGGACTTTCAGAAGAGGGCAGGTATCGGAGGAAGACACCGCTCGGAGGATTCCGACAAGAAAAGCAGCTTCTTCTGATTCCGGCTCGGTTTGCAATCGCTATGCAGTCACGTGGCTGGATACTGCGCAACGACATCATCTGGTACAAGCCGAACGTGACGCCCCGCCCCGAGGGCGACCGGCTGAAGTTGTCACACGAGCATCTTCTCCACTTCGTCAGACGCGCAAGTGTAGGGCGTCCAAAATATTATTTCGATTCGAAGGCGGTAGCAGACCGCCACAACGATGTTTTGCTGGTTAACGTGGCTCCGGGAGAAAACGGGCATTCGGCAACCTTCCCGCGTGACCTTATCAGACCTCGCATTTTGACCTGTTCACCACCGTCTGGGGTCGTGCTTGACCCGTTCTCCGGTACCGGCCGGGCGCTCGAAGTCGCGCTTGAGGAAGGTCGGAAGGCAATCGGCTTCGAGTTGCAAAAGAAGTTCAGTGACGCTGCTATTTTGAAATTGACATGCCACCAAAAACCGCGAAAGTAACCCCAGAAAACGAGCTGCCCCCCGGCAACTATGTGAGCGAATGGCTCGGACACCGTGTGTATCCATCTGTGAAGATGGATGTTTCGCAGTTCTTGGGCAAATCATTCGGTTCGTGCCCGTTCCTCTCGGAGGCTCTGCAAAAGCCAACGACCTGCGTCAAAAATGAGAATTCCTTTGGCGTTTGCACCGTGAGTTCTGGCAGCAACGGTTCGATTCAGGACTGGCTTGCATGTCCGTATCGTGTTATTTCGAGTGACTTGATTAAGAGTGCGTGTGAGCGCATTTTTGCTCAAACAGATGTTGTTCAGCCGGTGCCCGTCACTTTGCTACAGGTTCCGCCAGAGCTTCAAAAGTTCAAGGAAACTATTCCCTCTGGAAAGTCCGGATACGTGTTTTTCCAAGCAAAGCTTGGCGGTGAAATATCCGTCATTGGAACATCTAAGTCGCCAGAAATGTCGTTCGATGTCACGCTCGTCGAAGTTCGAAACGACGATGGAAACTTTAAGATAGGGCGGTACGGCATCGTCGAAATTCAAACGATGGACTTTCACGGTTCCTATCGAGCGGCTGTGCAAAATCTGCGCGATGCCCTGAGGCTCCATCGAGGAGATTTTCCGGATGCACTTCGCAACAACATGAGATGGACGTGTGAGGGTGTCGAAGGACCGAACATCGCCAATGTATTCAAGCGCACGTTCTATCAGATACTCATCAAATTCCAACTGGCGGGCCAGGGTGCCGCCGCTGGAACTGTCCTCGCCATTCCAGAAGCCGTGTGGGATAGCTGGCAACCATTTTTGGGAGCACCGGAGTTGCAGAGCGTTAGCGAGAATGTTTTCACACTTAAGCCGGTTGACGACGCTCCCAACTCAAGCTCAAGCACTAACGCTTACATAACAGTGTTTGACCTCGATGGTAATGCTGATGCCGCGATAAGCCCGGTCAGAGTGAAAATGCATATCAAAGTGGACGCAGAGCAGTTGGCCCATCACGCGTTCAAAGTGGTTCCGTCAGGAATGCTCAAGTCTTTGTCAGAGGCGGATTCGATTCTCACCCGCATCAAAGAAAGACTTGCAAAATATTGGCCAGAGCTAATCTAGCGAGAAGCACAGGATGCACTTTAGACGCTTCCTCCACAGTCCGAGAAAACTGTGAAGGAAGCATCCGTCTGGGCTGGATTCAACGGGCAGACCTAATCGCCTTTCCCAGATGGTTCGCCCAGTCCTCTGCAACTTGCTTCGACAAATCGTGGCTCCCGCTTTTCTCCGAGGAATACGAGAAAGCGACCGCGCTCGACTTCGGGTCGATTACTGCAATGCTCGCGCTGTAGTTGGTACGCTTGTGTAAAGGACTCACCAGAGAACCATTACCGCTAGTACCGCCGTCAGTTTCTCTCCAACTACCGGTCACCACGTAATCGGCTTGGGACTTATCAAGCACAATGGTAACCGGAACATTCTTCGCCAGAAGCGCAGCCGATAGGTAATTCTCAAAGCCGTTCATCGGGGCGATATAGACCTTGGCGTTTGCTGGTACACCTCCAGCGAGGGCGGCGACACTAGTCATTGCGAAGGCAACAAACAAAAAGAGCGACAGAAACAGACGAGTTTTAGATGACACTGATGACTCCTCCACGAGTTGTATTGAGACACGACTGCCTGATTTGAAGACGAGCTTACCTAAACTCTTCAAGGGCATACGACGACTTAGCGGTTTTGTTGCGGGGCTATCTTATCACCACTCCTTTTAAGCATTGAACTCCCCGCAAGGGGCTACAGATTGCTGTGCTGGTGGGAGAATGCGTCAGAGGGTATAGCTCGACTGACTCAGTGTTGTTTCGTAGCGTATCCGATACGCTTCGCGTCTCATGTAGCTACGCGGCGTACTTCAGAATGCGTTGCACTTGAACAGCGGACCATTGACCGCCACGCGGCGCAGGTGTTCCCTCAGCATTCAACGCTTCTGCAATCGCTCTCAGTGTGACCAACCCTTGGCGCTGCTTCTCTTGAATGAGAGGCAGCACATCCGCCCGGTATTTGGCCGCGTTCTCGTGGCGGGTCCGCAGAGCTGCTTTGCGTCCTTTATGCCCCACCTGAGTGATGTCCCAACGTAGACCGCCTAGCTCTGTTCCACGCGACTTAGCAGCGGCGAGCGCAGCCTTCGTGCGGGCGCTGATGGCTTTGGCTTCGTACTCCGCCATCGCCGCCATGATGTGAACCGTGAGCTCGTTTGCTTGTGGCAGGTCCACCGCAACGAACTTGACGCCGCTCTCCATGAGGGTGGAGATGAACGCGACGTTACGCGCGAGTCTATCGAGCTTCGCGACCAACAAGGTCGCGCGATGCAGACGGCAAAGGGAGAGGGCTTTTGCCAGCTCTGGGCGGTCGCTACGCTTGCCGCTCTCGACTTCAACCAATTCAGATACCAGCGTCCACTTGCCGCCGTCCAGAAAGCCTGCTACGGCCTCACGCTGAGCTTCTAGGCCGAGGCCGCTCTTGCCCTGCCGCTGTGTCGAAACCCTCAAGTAGCTGACGAACTTCCCATTCATGTCCCGATAACCCCGTGTAACGTCTTTAACGATGCTCGTTGTTAGAAACGTAACACTTCACACCACAGGATGCAACACTACCTTCCCGTCCATCGACCCATCCTCGGCGCATCTTTGAGCTTTGTAACTCACGAGACAAAAGGATGGTAACGTCCCTAACCAACCCTGCCGTTGACCCCACGGCGGAGGCGCCCGGCGACCGTTCACACTCGTCTGCTCATGGCGCGGCCAGAGTCAGAGAAGCGGCACCGCAGTTGCGATGAACTCGTGAGGCGCCTACTGCAACAGGTGTCGTGCAGCACATTTCCAGCAAACACGAGGGTCTGAGAGACGATTTGCGAGTCGAGATTGAAGGTGGGGAAGTGGGGGAGAACACCCAGGACTTCGAGGGGGACTTGAACTCCCAAAGAAATATGAAAGAGTTTTGCCGTTTCTTCTTGACACAACCGACATTCTGTGCTTGACAAATCGGCAACTTTCCTGTAGCATAGATAGATACTGGATAGCTGCCAAGAGCACCAGTCAGCGGGTTGAGCGTTCTACCACTTTACGTTCCCCCCGCTTTTTTATGTCGGCGAAGGTCGCCACCATAACAACCCAATAAGGACCAGTACTTGTAATAACGTAAGAGCATTTTGTCGGTAGACCTCTGCCGATAACGATGCTTTTGCTCAGTACTGGTGCGGGTTGACATCATTCCCTGCTATGGGTCACTGGGTAAATCTTGGCTATTTCTATTCCCGTCATCAATCGCGTATCCCACGAGATTGAATCACTTCTTACGCAGCGCGGTTTCATGGAAGACGCTGTTCGCCTCAACAACTGCTTCGGATATAAACACTGCCATAGCGCGTACTGCATGAAGTGCGCCAGTCGGAGAGTCTACCGCCAGCGGAAACACCTGCTGACTAAGCTCCCTGCTCTGCTCTCCGAAAATCCCCGCTATCAACTGTGGTTTATCACCGGTGCTGCTGCCGATAGCCCTGACGTGTATGCCTCTTCCCGCGCAGCCGTTACCGGCATGAGGCGGCTTCTGAAGCACGCACGCGTGAAGCATCGGGTTGTCGCGCAATTCTCTGTTCTGGAGATTGCTCACAAGCCCGGCAGAGAGCATCCTTGCGCTCATGTGCATACGCTTGCCGTAACGAAGACATTAGACAAGGGCAAATACCGCATCTCCAAAAAAGATTGGATTGCGATGTGGGAGGAGGCATGCGCTCTGCACCGGAAGCCTCTGCTCGTACCGTGCTTCCCACGGCAGGGACGCCCCTCGAAGACCAGACGTGTAACAAAGACCAGACGTATCGCGTACGCCAAACGTGCTACCGAGAAGAAAGCTCACGAGAGCCTCGTGGCTAAATTAGTACCGCGTGACGGACGCCACATTCTCCGCGTAATTCGTTACGTCACGAAGTGGGCGAATCCCAGAAGAATCGCATACGACTACCGCCGTCTCATGAATCCCAATCCCGACGTTTTCTTGGAACGGGTAAAGGCTCTCAAGGGTGTGCCTCGGTTCTTCGGTGAACTGCATGCTCCGGCGTGATTTGATGCCCATTGCCCGCGTTTGCAGGGCCGTGGAGCCATCGAGAGTGGCCGGGGACACCTCAGACCTATCGAAATGTCCTTGGGGCTTACTACAGCAGCGTTCGCGTACACGGTACGCTTGTGCTTCCCCAACTCTCTGGCGGGGCTGGTTTCACCTCAAATCGGATTGCCTATCGCGGCACTTGGCTGCGAACGTGAACCGAAGCGAGAAGACAGGGGCGATAATCTCCGCTTTGTGGGCACCCCGTATGCCTCGGGACCATAGGTATCTCGATGATTGCTTCGGCCTGCGAAGCGACCTCGAACAATACATCTGAACTGTTGAACCCTCCGGTTCTCAGTTCGACCATCAAGCCGCGTCGCAACTTTTTGGGTAAGCGGCTTCCCAGAACCTCTAAACTCAAGAGCACGACTGGTTCTACTGCACGGAAAGAAGACCTCGTGCAACGTAGACGATTCCAAAAAGGAAGTGTGTATCAGAACAAAACCAAAACTCTGTGGAAGGGCGGATATTCAGAGTACGTCCTGAACGAACACGGAGTGGAGGTCCGCAAACGTCGTGAAGTCATGCTCGGGCCGGTCAAGAAGGCTGACGGCGCGACAACAACAAAACGAGAGGCTCAGCGCCTTCTACAACCGTTCCTTGACAAAGTGAACTCGTCCATCGCGTCGCCAGCTACGGCGCGAAAGTCCGCAACCTTCATGGCCTTCTCGGAGGTGTGGGAACGAGATTACCTGTCGCTCTGTAAGCCCGCCACTCAAGTGAGCGAACGGAGCAACCTAAAGCGGCTCAAGGCAGCTTTCGGTGAGAAGGACATCAGGCTGATTGATGCCGGAGACCTTCAGCGGTTCATCGCTTCCAGCACGGCAGAGGGCCTGAGTCCGAAAACCATCCGTAACCTGTGGGGAACAGTAAGCCGTATCTGGGACGCTGCTCACGCACAGAAGTTTGTGGACGCGGTTCTCCCAAAGCCCAAGTTGCCGCGCAGACGGAAACCTAAGCCTCGGACCTTCACTCTGCCCGAAGTCGCCAAAATCATCGCTTCGTCCCAAGGAGGACACCGGGTGTTCTATTGGCTCGCTGCGGAGACGGGACTCAGGGCAGGCGAACTGGCTGGTTTGAAGCTGGATGATATCGACGGGGAACGGCTTAGAGTGGACAGCTCCATCTGGGGTGGTAATGAACAGGCGCCGAAGACAGAGAATGCGCTTCGGACGCTTGCCATCTCACCCCAACTGCTCGGACTCCTCTGGGAACAGGTCATGCGCCAGAAGCAAAGAGGGCACGAGTACCTGTTTAGCAGTTCAACAGGAACGCCTCGGGACATGAACTGTTTCCGTGGACGGAAGATGAAGAAGCATCTCGAATCTGTCGGAATCGTGAAGGCAGGTTTCCACGCATTCCGCCATTTCAACTCTGGGATGATGCTCGCACTGGGCGTTCCTCTCACAGTGGTCAAGGAGCGAATGGGTCATGCTGCCATCGGCATCTTCACAGTGGATGTGTATGGGGGACAGCCGGACTGGCAACATAACCTCGATGCCGCTCGAAGGATTGGCGGGGAAATCGAGCGAGCAGTCGCGAAGGAGGAACAGCAGCAAACGGCTGAGGCCGATGTCAGCCTAACTACAGTTGCAATACCGGAAACGCAAACGGCTCAGGAGGTCTAATCTCCTAAGCCGTTTATTTCCTACAACTAATCTTGGTTGCGGGGGCAGGATTTGAACCTGCGACCTTTGGGTTATGAGCCCAACGAGCTACCGGGCTGCTCCACCCCGCATCCCTATGATGCCACTCGCCGGCGCCCGGGTCAAACCGGCGCTGACCGAATGAGAGCCCGATCGCCCAAGCAATCGGGTATTCACCGGGAATGCTCAGCTCCGAGCGGAACTTTTCCTTCCAAGTAGCGTCTGATTTGATGGACGGCGCCTGCCCGAAGTGTCTGCAAACCGCTAGCGATACCTCGGCGCCGACAGGAGCACACAGACTATGAGCCTCAAAGGCTTTTCTCGTATCAGCCACCCCATCCTCGTTGGCAGCTTCGTCGTGGGCACTGCGGCCTTCGCCCAGAACCAGCCCACGCAGGGCAACATGCCGGACGCCCAGATCGAGGCCAACGTCCTCCGGGCACTGGCCAGCGCCCCCGAGCTTTCGACCCAGAACATCCAGTCCGCCACTGTCTATGGCACCGTCACCCTGACCGGCAACGTGCACGACGAGGCGATGCGCACCAAGGCTGAGAACCTGGTCGCGCGTGCCGTGGGTGTCAAGAAGGTCGTTGACGAGCTTGCACTCGGCGACTCTCCCGCAACCTCCGATCAGGCCGCTGTCGATCAATCTGGCGATCAATCCGCTCAGGCCGCTCAGCAACCGCCCGCTGGCGGTCAATTGCAGTCAGACGGCAGCTACGCTCCGGCCCAGCCACCCTCGGAACAGGCCGAAAACACTGCTCCTCCAATGCCGAACCAGCAACAGCCGGACTACAACCAGCAACAGCCGCAACCGCCCAACGGCACCCAGCAGGCGCCGGACGGCAGCCAATATCCGGGCGGCTATGGCCCTCCGCAAAACCAGCCTCAAGCTCCTTACGGCCCACCTCAGGCCAATCAGCAGTACCCCGGCGGCTACGGTCCTCCACAGGGTCAGCCTCAGCAGCAGCCGTACGGCGCACCTCAGGCTAATCAGCAATACCCCGGCGGTTATGGACCTCCTCAGGATCAGGGTCAGGCGCAACCATACCCCGGCCAGCCGCAACAGTATTCGGGTCAAGCACAGCAGTATCCTGGTCAAGCACAGCAGTATCCTGGCCAACAGCAGCCCTATCAAGGCCAGCCGCAACCATACGGCCCGCCGCCTCGTCGTCCGCTATACAACAACGGTCCGGACCAGGCCTACGCCCCTCCCGGAGGACAGCAGGCAGGGCTTTCGGTCACAATCCCCGAAGGAGCGATGCTGCGCATCCGCATCAATCGCGGCCTCGACTCAAATCACATCAAGCCTGGCACACCGTTTGACGGCACCGTCATCAATGACGTAGCCGCCGATGGTGCAATTGCGATCCCGCGCGGCGCCTCCGTGCAGGGCACCGTCGTTGACGCCACCAAAGCCGGTACGCTGAGCGGTCGCGGCGAGCTCAGCCTCGCCATCAACAGCGTCACACTCGCGGGCGTCAGCTATCCGCTCGAAACCAAACTCTGGGAGCAGCACGGCCGTGACAAATCCACCACGACCGCCAACAGCGCCCTTGGGCTCGGCGCCCTCGGAGCCATCCTCGGCGGTATCGCCGGCGGAGGCACGGGCGCTGCCGTTGGAGCCGTCGCCGGTGCCGGCGTCGGGGTCGCCGGATCCGCCTCATCGCCCAGCGGACGCGTCATAGTTCCTCCCGAGGCAGTCATCACCTTCCAGCTCGCCCAGCCGGCCGTCGTGAAGACCGTCTCCGAGCAGGAGATGGCTCGACTTGCCTACGCTGCCGGTGCCAACCCCCAGCAGCCGCCGATGCGCCGTTACTACAGCCCCTATTACGGTTACTACTACGCTCCCTACTATGGCCGCTGAGGTCTGATACCTGAAGACAGAAGGGCTGCGAATCCGCAGCCCTTTCTCTTTTTGAATCAGCGCTTGCGCCGATTGGCACATTCCGCGCACGAATGTTCCCTGCCCTGCTGATTTATACTCAGAATGAAGCCCCTGCAAGCAGGCGTGATGCGTCTCGGCAGCGAGACACCAATTATCCTGCGCAAAAATCCCGGGCACACGAGACCACTCCATGTCTCGTTTTGAAGTGAAGGTCGTCAACCAGGCATGATCCGCATCTTTCAGCAGGACAATAAAGCCACCAAGATCATCTTCGGTCTCATCATCGCCGCCGCCAGCGTCGCCATGGTCATTACCCTGGTACCCGGCATCTTCAGTGGTGACGACACATCGAACAATACCGCGGTCTTCGCGACCGTTCGCGCTCCCGGACTCTGGGGCCGCCTCTTCGGTGGCAGCGATGCCATCACGATGCAGGAGGTCTCGCAGCAAACCGAGCGCCAGATGCAGCAACAGCACTACCCAGACTTCGCGCGCCCCATTCTCATGAACAAGGTCGGCCAGGAGCAGGTCGAGCGTGCTGTCCTCGTTCGCGAAGCCGACCGCCTCGGCCTCCAGGTCTCCGACGACGACCTTCGTCGTGAGCTCCAGACCGGTCCGCTCTCGCAGTACCTCTTTCCCGGCGGCAAGTACATCGGCGATCAGGGATACATGAACTTCGTCGAGCAGTTCTTCGGCGTCGGCGTCTCTCAGTTTGAGAAGGAAGTCAAAGAGGACCTTGAACTCGCACGCCTTCAATCCCTAGTCACCGGCAGCGTCACCGTCTCTGACAGCGCCGTCCGCGCCGCGTACCTCCAGCAGGGTCAGAAGGTGAAGTTCAACTACGCGGTCATCTCCGCTGACGACATCAAGAAGACCATCAATCCTTCTGACGCCGAGCTGCAGGCCTTCTTCAACCAGAATTCCGCGCGCTACGCCAACGCCGTACCTGAGACCCGCAAGCTTTCCTTCTTTGCCTTCGACGACGCCAGCCTTCCCGGCGGCAAGCCGCAGGTCAGCGAGGCCGAAATTCAGGCCTACTACAACGGCCATCAGGATCAGTTCAACGTTCCTGCGCAGGTCAAGACACGTCACATCCTCATCTCCGCACCCAAAGGCGCCGACACGGCCACCGACAACGCTGCAAAGGCGAAGGCACAGGACGTCCTCAAGCAGCTTCAAGCTGGCGGCAACTTCGCAGAGCTCGCCAAGAAGTACTCCGATGACCCCGGTTCCAAGGACCAGGGCGGTGAACTTCCCCTGATGCCGGCCAGCAACCTCGATCCCGCCTACGCTTCAGCGGCGATGGCCCTCAACCCCGGCCAGACCTCCGGTCTCGTTCGCTCGCAGTTCGGCTATCACATCATCCAGACCGAACAAAAGCAGGCCGCGCACACCAAATCCCTCGCCGAGGTGCATGACTCCATCGTCGCCGCACTCGAGAGTCAGAAGGCTGCTTCGGCCGCACAGAACTACGCCAACCAGCTCGTCACCGAAGCCCGCAAAGACGGCCTCGAGAAGACTGCGCAGGCACACAACCTCCATGTCGTCACGACCGATTACATCGCCCATGACGCCACAATCCCCAGCCTGCCTGATTCCACCGGCCTTCTGACCGCAGCTTTCAGCGCCACCAAGAATGCTCCTCCGCAGAGCGCATCGACAGGCGAAGGCTACGCAGTCTTCCAGGTACTCGATATCAAGCCCGCGCACGCGCCCGACTTCGCATCCTGGAAGTCGCACGTTCTCGATGACTACCGCGAGCAGAAGGCGCCTGAGCTCCTCAACGCGCAGCTCATCAAGCTCGCCGATCGCGCCAAGGTCCTCAACGATCTCTCCAAGGCCGCTGCCGAGATGAAAATCCCGGTCAAGACCAGCGACCTCGTCGGCCGCGACGCCCAGGTCCCTGATATCGGTTCCATGACCGGCCCCGCATCCGTGCTCTTCTCGCTTCCGAAGGGCGGCATCTCGGGCCCGATCAATGAAGGCCCCAATGGCTCTGTGGCTCAGGTTGTTGACAAGCAGGAGCCCACTCCCGATGACATCGCCAAGAACCTCTCCGCAACCCGGGAGAAGCTCCTCGACGATCAACGCCAGGAGGCCTTCGGTCTCTTCGCTACCTCCCTGATGCAGCGTTACCAGCAGGGCGGGGCCATCATCTACAGCCGTAAGCAACCCGGCGGCCTGCCGTAAACTCGTCGCACTGCGCAGGCAGGATCGCGGCATCCCGCCTGCGCATGACATACGTCCTACGCTTCAGGTCACAAGCGGGTGAAGGAGCGCAATGACGTCAGAGCGGGTTTCAGGAGTTCTGCTGCACATAACCTCGCTTCCCTCCTACGGCGGCATCGGCGACTTCGGGCCGGCCGCCTTTGCCTTTGTCGACTTCCTGGCCGCAGCCAAGCAGCGGCTCTGGCAAGTCCTCCCGCTTAATCCCACCGGATACGGCAGCTCGCCCTACTCCGCGCTTTCCGCCTTCGCCGGCAATCCGCTCTTGATCTCGCTCGAGCGCCTGGTCGATGCCGGTTGGCTTTCCCCACACCGCATCGAAGGTCTCCCCGGCCACAACGGCCCCTGCAAATTCGAGCTCGCCTTCGAAGCCAAGCGCCCACTTGTCGAAGAGGCCGCCGCCAACTTCCTCGACAACGCAAGTCCCGACGACCGCGCCCGCTTCCAGCGCTTCTCACAGGACAACATCTCCTGGCTCACCGACTGGGCCATGTTCGCCGTCCTTCGTCACCGCTTCAACTACTCCGGTTGGATCTCCTGGCCGTCCGAGTACGCTCTCCGTCAGTCCGACGCGATGACTGCACTCCTCAATGACTCCAGTCGCGAGATCGCCATCGAGCAGGTCATTCAATTCTTCTTCGCCGAACAGTGGAACGCTCTCCGTTCCTACTGCGCCGAACGCAAGATCAAAATCCTCGGCGACATCGCTATCTTCGTCAGCTACGACTCCGCCGACGTCTGGACCCACCCCGAAATCTTCGAGCTCGACGATCAGCGCAGGCCCACCCGCGTCTCCGGCGTCCCACCCGACTACTTCTCCGCTACCGGACAGCGCTGGGGAAATCCGCTCTACAAGTGGAGTCTGCTTGAAGAGCGCGGCTTCGACTGGTGGATCGCGCGCGTTCGCCGCTCGCTTGCCCTGTACGATCTCATTCGCCTCGATCACTTCCGCGGCTTCGAAGCCTTCTGGTCCATTGCCGCCGATGAAGAGACCGCGATGAACGGTCACTGGGTCAAAGCTCCAGGCCACGCCCTCTTCAATCGCCTCAAAGAAATCTTCGGCGATCTCCCCTTCGTCGCCGAAGACCTTGGCCTCATCACTCCCGAAGTCGACGAGTTGCGCGAATACTTCGGCATGCCCGGCATGCGCATCCTTCAGTTCGGATTCGCCGAGCGCGGCGGCCACACCTACCTGCCCCACCGCTACATCGCCAACACCGTCGTCTACACCGGCACGCACGACAACAACACCACACTCGGCTGGTGGCGCGAAGACACAACGCCCGACGAGCGTAACAACGTACAGATCTATCTCGGCCCCGTCGACCAGCACAACGACTGCGAGATCGTCTGGCAAATGATCCGCGCCGCCGCCGATTCTGTCGCCAACATCGCCATCTATCCGCTGCAGGACGTCCTCGAGCTCTCGAGCGAAGCCCGCATGAACCGCCCGGCCGCCGCCTACGGCAACTGGTCCTGGCGCTTCGGTCTCGACGAGCTCAAGTCAGAGTTCGCTCACCGCCTCTGCGCCATCACCGAGATGTCCGACCGCGACGGCTACCAGAAGCCCATCGAGGGCGAATCCGCCGGCAGCCCCACCGACTCCGCCGCTCTCCGCATTCAGGAAGGCGCCGCCCGTTAGCCGACAACTTCACAGCGCAACCGCGTAAACTAACACCAGACCACACAGGAGATTCTGCAGTGCCTCTTTCCGGTGAAGCCATCCGCACCATGAACTACGTTGACGACATCTCCGTCACCCTGCGCCGCATCCTCTCCGTGCTGCCCGTACTGTCTGACGAAGAGAAGGCCCGCGTCGCCGACCACATCCGCCAATCCGAACCCAGCTACGAGTCTGTCCTCGCCGCACTCACCTCAAAGTAAGCCCGCACCGATGCATACCTCCTGCCCGCTGCGCCGCATTGCGGTCATCGGTGCAGGAGCGGCAGGCCGCGACTTCGCCCTTCGCTCCGTTCGCGCCGGCTTCGACGTCATCCTCGAGGACGTCATGCCTTCCCGCCTGCGCAGCGCCCACCACGCCATCGCTTCAGAAACACCTGCAGGCGCGCTTCATCTCGCCTCCACCGTTGAAGAAGCCGTTCGCGACGCCGACCTCGCCATCGACTTCGTTCCCGACGAGCTCGAGTCCAAGCTCGAAATCTTCTCGATGCTCGACCGCATGGCGCCTCCCCGCACCATCCTGGGCACACCAACCACCGCACTCAGCATCGCCGATCTTGCCTCCTGCACCTATCGCCCGCAGTTGTGCTTCGGCCTTCGCTTCCCGACTCAAATCTCCGCCGAACTGATCCACACATCGCGCACATCGGCCGACGCTCTCTCCGCCGTCGCCAGCTGGCTTGCCGCAATCGGATTCGCCGTGACCTCTCTGCGCGATACAGCCGAAGCTTCTCTATAGCTGAAATGAAATCTGCACAAAACCTGGTCACGGCGCACACCCCCAGATTCGCGTCCTATCAGCCCAGGTGATTCTTCTCAAAGCAATCGTCGCTGTGATCCACGCGATCCTGCAAACTGCGGCATCCGTTCTGCTCGCCGGTACTTCTCTCCTGATCGTCATAGCCATTGCCATCGCAGTCGTCGTCGCGCTGATTGCAACGCTCGCCGGCGGGCTCGGCTTCGGCGGAGTTCACTGGCTGCGCCGCCGCTGGCGCGACCGCCGCAACCCCGGTTCCAGCGATGATCCACCCTCCTCGTAAATCCCTCCGCTCTGTATAGTGAGGCCATGCACCGTCGGGTCCTCGCAGGAATTTTTTTCCTTTTGCCCTGCCTCGTCGCGGCCCCGCAGACTTCTACTCCAACGGCAGCTGTCAGCACCGCGACCGACTCCGCCGCTGCCGACCCACCCGCTCCTCTGCCCGACATCCAGACGCTGCTTGCCCGCGTTCGCGCCCGCTACGACGCCCTCGAAAGCCTCCGCAAAACCTACGTCTGCACCATGAGCCAGGTCGCCGACGAGTTCTCCTCCAACGGCAGCAAGAAAACTCACACCGACGAGTACCAAGCCTTCTACGTCGCCAACACCGAAGTCCTCCAGCACCTCTCGCACGACGGAAAGCCGCTCTCCGCCCAGGAAGCGCAAAAGGAACAGGAACGCGTCGATAAGCAGGTCGCCAAACTGAAATCCCAGCAGAACAAACCTGCAAGAGACGAAGTTCGCCTCAGCGCCAGCGCCCTTCTGAGGCTCGCAACGTTCAGCAATCCTCGTCGCGAAGTACTCAACGGCCGTCCCACTCTCGTCTTCGATTACGTAGGCAATCCGCACGCGCCCGCCAAAGACCTCAGCGAAGAGATCATGCGCGAACTCACCGGCACGCTCTGGGTCGATGAGCGTGACAACGCAATCCTTCGCCTCAACGGAACCCTGCAGGAGAACTTCCACATAGGCGGTGGTCTGCTCGTCAATATTAAGAAAGGCAGTTCGTTCGACTTCACCGAAGCGCCCGTCAACGGCGAAATCTGGTTCCCCCAGCAATTCACCGCACACGTCGATGGTCGCTTCCTGCTCCTGAAAGGTTTCAACGGCAACGCCCGTGACACCTTCTCCGATTACCGCAAGCTGAAGACCTCGATCACCATCCTGCCCGGAACCAAAGTACTCGACGACTCAAACGCCCCGGTCACCACTCAACCCACCGCTCCGCAGCTGCAGCAGTAACCTCATCACCCGCAACAGCTCATTAACGGAGACAGGGACAGCCTTCGCTGTCCCTTCTCACATCTCGTAGCGTCCCTACAAGCCTCAAAAAAGTTGAATCTGTGGGGGTGCCGACTGATCGATGACTACAGCGGCTGAACGTCAGACGCCTGCCAGCCCTTGGGCCCCTTCACAACATTGAACTGAACGGCCTGACCTTCTTGAAGGCTCTTGAAACCGTTCGTATTGATTGCTGAGTAATGTACGAAGACGTCCTCGCCGTTCTGCCTACTGATGAAGCCAAAACCCTTGGCGTCGTTGAACCACTTCACCGTTCCCTGTTCCATGTCTCGTAAATCCTTCGTGTTGTGACTTTGACGCTGAATCCAAATCGGGGCTTCGGCCGGTTGAAACCTGCGGAAAACCAATCTGTTTCAAACGATGTGGGAATGGTAGCACGGCGGCCTAAATTTCCACCAAAAAATTCATTCATAGGCTGATTGCACTGTGTTTAGTGCAACTTAGCCTGCAATTTACCCGCCTCCACATGGCTCCGGACGATCTCCTCAGCAGCCGCCAGCACCTCCTCCAGCGTCATCGCCGTTGAGTCCAGAATCACCGCGTCCTCCGCTGGCCGCAGCGGCGATTCCGCCCGATTTCGGTCCCGCGCATCCCGCTCCCGCAGCTCTTTCAACACTGACTCTTCAGTAACCTTCGCCTGCTCCGGGACGCGCTGCCGGTAACGCCGGCTCCCACGCACCTCAGGCGCCGCATCCAGAAAAATCTTCACCTCGGCGTCCGGAAAAACCGCCGTCCCAATGTCCCGGCCTTCCATCACCACGCCGCCGAGCTCGCCCAGCTTCCGCTGTTGTCCAACCATCCACGCCCGCAGGCCCGGATGAACCGACACCTTGGAAGCCGCCTCCGTCACATCCGCATCCCGCACCCGCCGCGAGACATCCACGCCATCCAGGATCACGCGATTTCCCTCAGCCTGCGGCTCCAGCGCAATTCGCGTGTACTCGGCCAGGTCCATCAGCGCCGGCTCATCCTCAAAGGCGAGGTCATTCTCGATGGCCTTCAGAGCCAGTGCGCGATACATTGCCCCGGTCTCCAGGTTCAGAAAACCAAACTTCCGCGCCAGATGCGCCGCGAGCGTGCTCTTTCCAGCTCCCGCCGGCCCGTCAATGGCAATCACCGGCCGCTCCCGTCTCGCCGGCTCTCGCCCCACCCTGTCGTTCGCTGCTGTCTCACTCATGCGTTGCAGCTACTCCTCGGTCTCTTTCCGCGGCCCGCGCGTTCCCTCACCCTTACCTCTGGCCCTCATATCCTTGGCCTTCACATCTCTCGCTCGCGACGGCTTCGACTCGCCTCCAAATTTCCCCTGGCCGCCACCCGGCTTCGCAGGTCCACGCTTCGCACCAAATTTCGGTTTGCCCGCAAATCCCGACTTCGCTCCAAACTTTGGTTTACCGCCAAAGCCCGGCTTGCCTCCAAACTTCGGTTTGCCTCCCGGGCCACCGCCGAATCTCCGCTCACCAGCCGGACGCGAACGCTCTCGGCCCTCTGTCGAACGGAACGGGCGCTTGCCGCCCTCGCCTTCCTCTCTTCTGCGATACGGCTTCGCAGGCCCTGCACTACTCCGCTCGCCTCCACCCTCAGGCCGTGCACGGAATGGCCGCGCGCCGCCTGCACCTTCACTACGCGGACGAAACGGCCTCTCCCCACGCCCACCTTCGGGCCGCGGACGATACGGCCGCTCTCCGCCACTGCCTTCGCTGCGCGCACGGAATGGCCGCGCCTCGCTACCACCTTCACGCCGCGGACGGAATGGACGCTCGCCTCCACTGCCTTCACGCCGCGGACGAAACGGACGCTCTCCTCCGCTGCCTTCGCTACGCGCACGGAATGGCCTCGCCTCGCCACCAGCCTCACGCCGCGGGCGGAATGGCCGTTCTCCGCTCCCGCCGCGATCCGATTCAGCGCTCCGCGGACGAGCCGCACCGAAGTCTCTCTTCGGCCCCTTACCAAACTGTGGCTTCCTGCCGAACGCCGGCTTCGCGCGGAACTCTCCTCCAGCTCTCTCGCCGGATTCTCTGGCAGGCCGCTCGCCTTCCTTCCTCTCACCTTCATCTCGCCGCGGACGAGGCTTGCGATCCTCATCCCACGGACGCGAGAAGCTCTTCTTCGCGCGATCTCCGCCTGACTCCGCCCGATCCCGCTGGAACGGACGCCGCTCCCGCTCGCCGAAACTCTTGCCCTCGGCGCTGCGTGCAGGCCTGCGCTCCCCGAATGGCTTCGCCGGCCCGCGACGCGGGTCACCTTCTCTGCGAACTGGACGATCACCGCGCGGTCCGCCTTCCCTGCGAACCGGCCGCCCACCACGCTCGCCACCTTCTCTGCGCACTGGCCGCTCACCACGCTGTTCGCGCGGCGCGCGAGGACGGTCAAATCTCCGAATCCGCTCTTCTTCAACCGGCTCCGGAGCAGCTTCCGCCTCACCCTCCGCCGCCACGGCTTCAACCGCAATCTGCGGAAACTCCGGCAGCGCCCCCGGAATGTACACCAGCGTCTTGCCCTCGAGCACCACCGGCTCAAGCTGTCTCGCCGCCGTCAGCCCATGCAGCACATCGCGCACGCGCGATCGCGCCGCCAGCGGCGACAGAAAGATCTCAATCTCCTCTTCCGTTGCTGCAAAAACCTGCGCCAGGTACGAAGAAATCAGAGCTGACAAAGCGGTCGGCTGCCCCGCATTCGCCCCCGCCTTCATCTGCTTCGTAAAACGCCGCGAGGTCAGCTCCCACATCGTGCCGGCCCCGTCCTGCTGCAGCAGCGGAATCACCCGCATCTGCCCCCACAACTCGCTCAGCGCGCGCGCAATCGCATTCTCTGTCACCTCGCGCCCGAGCTCTGTCACCAGCTCCGCAGCTGTCATCGCCGTGCCCTGCGCCAGCGCCTCATACACCTTCAGCGCCAGCGGTGACACCTTCACCGAGCCAGACGTCGAAGGGGGCTGCTTCCAGTTCTTGTCGCCGCGCAACGTGAACACAAACCCAAACATCTGCGCCGCCACCACAAAATCCGGCAAATCGCCCGGCCCGCCCAGCAAATTCAGCGGCAGCACCGATCCCTCCGCCACCATCCGCGCCACCAGCCCGCGCGCCGTCTCGCTGTCTGCTGCCGTCGGCGCACTCACACTCTTTCCCAGCGTCGCCTCCACCAGCGAAGGCGCCGGAACAGGCAATTGATTCCCCCGCGGGGCAAACAACACCAGCCCCGCTTCACTCACCCACTCGCGCGCCGCCTCAATCGTCAACAGTGCTTCGCTACCCTGGTGCCAATGTTCACTTCGCGCGGCAGTCAACTGCGCCACATCAAACTGCGGTGTAGAACTCAAAACAAACTCTCTCAGACTGCGGAGCTTCCTCCGCGTGAACGGCACTCGCGCCGCGTACTCACGGCCTCGAACAGGCCCAGATGGTATCCAGACAGCATCAACCTCCGCCCGCGGCGGAGGTCCTCAAAATCTTTCCTGCAATAAGATGCGCGGCGTCAAATCCGCTGGAAGGCGCGCTGAATCTCTTTTAAAGAATACCGCAACGCAATCGGCCGCCCATGCGGACAGCTCGTCGGGTGCTCCGTCTTCGCCAATTCCCCCAGCAGCCAGTCGATCTTCGCCCCCTCCAGCGGCATATTCACCTTGATCGCCGCATGGCATGCAATCGACGCCGCAATCCGCGTCCGCCGCAACTCCTCGTTCTCCACCTGCGCCGACTTCTCCGTCACCCCGAGCACTTCCTCCAGCATCCGCTCCAGCTCCCTGCCCTCCAGCCCCACCGGAGCCGCCTTGATCGCCAGCGTCCGCGGCCCGAACGGCTCCGCCTCAAACCCGTTCCTCTCCAATTCCTCCGCAATCTCCGCAAACGTCACCATCTGCTCCGGCAGCAGATCCACCAGCACCGGCATCAGCAGCCTTTGCCGCTGCACCTTCTCCACCTCGCGCTCGCGCAAAATCTTCTCAAACAGCACGCGCTCATGCGCCACATGCTGGTCGATAATCCACAAACCCTCCTCATTCACCGCCAGGATGAACGAGTCCCGCAACTGGCCCAGCGGCCGCAACGACGCCAGCGAATTCAGCGTCCCCCGCTGCTCCTCGCCCCCGACACCTTGGGTGCCCCATTCACGCGCAGCTTCATCGCGCGTGGGTGGGGTCGCACTCCCGTCCCCATACCCCACCGCCATCCCCGCGCCTTCAAACCCCAGCCTTCCCGGCGACGGAGCCACCACCCTCTCTCTCAACTCAAAACTCGCCACATCGCCCGGCTCAACTACACCCTCGCTCTGCGACACCATCTGCTCGCCCGGCCGAAATACCGGCTGCTCCACCCCCGGCAGCGGACTCACATCCACCATCAGCGACTCCCCCGCCGTCGGCGCCGCGCTCAGCGCCTGCAAAAAGCTCGCCGCCGGCCGAGCCTGCATCAGCGCTGTCCGCACCGAATCCCTCACAAAATCGTGCACAAACGCACCCTGCCGGAACCGCACCTCCGTCTTTGCCGGGTGCACATTCACGTCAATCTCCTGCGGCGGCATCTCCAGAAACAGCAGCACCACCGGGAACGACGTCGGCGGAATGATGTTCCTGTACGCCTCCGTCAGCGCATGCAGCACCAGCCGGTCGCGAATCAACCTCCCATTCGCAAACACATAGATCGAATTCCTATTCAGCTTCTGCAGCTCCGGCTTCGACACAAAACCCGTCATCCGCAGAAACCCCGGCTCCGGCGGCTCCCAATCCTCAGCCCGCTTCCACGGCGGAGGCTCCGGCAGCCCCGCGCGCGCAAAATCAATCTCCGCCGCCACCGGAATCAAGCTCTCGAACGTCTCGCGCCCAAAGATCTGAAACAGCCGCTCGCCCGCATCCGCCACCGCCGGCGCCATCACCAGCGCCTGCGTCGACGTATGCAGCTCAAAATGCTTCGTCGGATGCGCCAGCGCATAATGCGTCACCAACGCCGCCACATGCCCCAGCTCCGTCTGCTCGCTGCGCAGAAACTTCCGCCGCGCCGGCGTATTGAAAAATAAATCCTTTACCGCGATCGTCGTTCCCGCCGGCAGCCCCGCATCGTCCACGCGCAGCAGATTCCCACCCGCAATCTCCAGCGACGTCCCGACCGCATCCTCCGGCGCGCGCGTCTCCAGCGTCACCCGCGCCACCGACGCAATCGACGGCAACGCCTCCCCGCGAAACCCCAGCGTCGCAATACTCAACAGATCGTCGCTCGACCGCAGCTTCGACGTCGCATGCCGCTCAAACGCCAGCAGCGCATCATCGCGCCCCATTCCATGCCCGTTGTCGACAATCCGAATCAGCTTCCGCCCGCCGCCCTCAACCTCCAGCCGAATCCGCGTCGCCCCCGCATCCAGCGAGTTCTCCAGCAGCTCCTTCACCACCGAAGCAGGGCGCTCCACCACCTCACCGGCAGCAATCTGGTTCGCCACCTGGTCTGAAAGAACGTGAATTCTACCCATGGAAGAAAGGTACTAGGTTCTAGGTATTAGGTACTAGCTTGCGGCTGCGGCTCAGTGGATTGCAGCTTGCTCAGCATTGAATGCAGCATGCGACCCACTTCATTGCAAAGCGCCTGTGATCGATCGACCTTGTCGGACTTTCCATAGGAGAGCTCTCGGGTCAAAAGCAGTTGCGCCTCAAGCTCGTAGCATGAACCCTTCGCCATTGAGGTAAAGTTCGCCAACTGCAAACGGGAGTGCCTTCCGTGCCCTTCTGCAATGTTGCTCAATATGGACACGGAAGCCCGGCGCATCTGGCTCGTGAGACCGTAGATCTCCTCCCGAGGAAAGTCTTTCGTCAGGTCGTAGATCGCAACTGACAACTGCATGGAGCGCTGCCAAACAATCAACTCACGAAAATGCCGAACCCGACCTACTGCAGAATTCCCCACAACCCTTACCCACTCCTCAGCTCTCTCGGCCTTCCACTGGACCCTGGCACCTAGAACCTAGAACCTAGAACCTCGCTTACCGATCACCAATCAAATGCAGCCGCATGAAATTCGTCGCGCCCGTCCGCGTCGCAGTTCCCGCCACAATCCCCACCACATCCTTCGACCGCACAAACCCGCCATTCTCCAGCGTGTCTTCCGCCATCTCCACCAGCTTGTCGGTATCCTTGAACCGCTCGCAACAGATCGGCCACGTTCCCCACAGCAGCATGCAACGGTTCACCACATCCTCAAACGGGCTCATCGCATAAATGGGCGCATCCGGCCTGTACTTCGACAGCAATCTCGCCGTATTGCCCGTCTCCGTAAAGATCGCAATCGCCGCCAGATCCAAATCCTGCGCCGAGTGCGCCATACACTCACAAATCGTCTCCGGAATATTCAGCGACTTCCTGTGCGCTCCCATCGTCACCGGCCGCGGCAGCAGAGCCATCTGCGACTCCGTCTCCACCACGATCTTCGCCATCATCGCCACCGACTCCACCGGATACTTGCCCGCCGCGCTCTCCGCACTCAGCATCACCGCATCCGTGCCGTCGTAAATCGCATTCGCTACATCCGACGCCTCCGCGCGCGTCGGCCGCGGATTTTCAATCATCGACTCCAGCATCTGCGTCGCCGTAATCACCGGCTTCTTGTACTCAGACGCCCTCCGAATCAAATGCTTCTGAATCGCCGGCACCTTCTCCGGCGGCACCTCCACACCCAGATCGCCACGCGCCACCATGATCCCGTCCGCAGCCTCCAGGATCGAATCCAGGTGGTCCACGGCCTGCGGCTTCTCCAGCTTCGCAATCACCCACGCCTCGCTGCCCAGCGCCGCCACTCTTCGCTTTACATAGAGCACGTCTTCGGCAGTCTGCACAAACGACACAGCAATCGTGTCCACACCCTGCTTGATCGCGAACTCCAGGTCCGCCTCATCCTTCTCCGTCAGTGAAGGCACCTTCACCGGAATCCCCGGCAGATTGATGCCCTTCTTCTCGCCCAGCATCCCGCCGTTGATGATCTCCGTCACCACATCCGCGCCGCGCAGCTCCACCACGCGCAGCTCAATCAATCCGTCCGAAAGCAGAATCCGATTTCCCGGCTTCAGATTCTCCGCCAGCGTCTTGAACACCGTGCTCA
Source organism: Acidobacteriaceae bacterium (assembly GCA_035944135.1). NCBI lineage: Bacteria > Pseudomonadati > Acidobacteriota > Terriglobia > Terriglobales > Acidobacteriaceae > Acidobacteriaceae bacterium. The sequence continues at coordinate 261,100 of DASZBM010000008.1, read as the reverse complement.
CACGTTCCGCCGTGCCCTCCACCGCGTCCGGGGTAATGACCAGTTGTTTTCCGGTCTCCAGCATCACCGGCTTGTGGTCCACCAGCACGCCCGTGCGAATCTTCGGCCCCTGCAAGTCTCCGAGAATGCAGATCGGCTTCGCCTCTTCGGCCGCAACCTTCCGCACCATCGCGATCAGCTCTGCCTTCTGCTCATGCGATCCATGCGAAAAGTTCAGCCGCGCTACATCCAGCCCTGCCCGCACCAACTGCCGGAACATATCTTCCGTGCTCGATACCGGTCCAAGTGTCGCTACAATTTTCGCTTTACGGGCTATGCCCAGGCCCGCACCGTTGTCTCTGGCGTCCATCAATTTCTCTCTTTTCACTCAGGCGTCAGAGCCCGTTTGTCGATCTCCACCTGATCAATCAGTCATTCTACCTGCACTGATGGTCGACGGTTCTTCCACAGCGCCGCTGCCGCGTCCCCACCGCGCCGCGCCCGCGCATATTGCGCATTGAACTCCGCTCCAATCAGCACCGTCAGCGCAATAATGTACAGCCACACCATCAACGCAATCGCCGCACCCAACGATCCGTACACGCGTCCGTAATTCGCAAAGCGCGTCACATAAAACCCGAACGAAAGCGTCGACGCAAACCACAGCGCCGTCGCCATCGCCGCCCCCGGCAGGCTCGCCCTCCACGTCCACTCCCGCCGCAGCACGAGCCACGGTTCGCGCATCATCGGCTCCATCTCGGCCCGCACATGCCGGCTCATATCCGTCCCCAGGTGATACACCACCGCAAGAATGCCCACGCTTGTCCCAATCGCGATCGTCCACCGCAACACCACCGACGCCGCAAAAAATCCGGGTCGCACAAAAGCCGGAATCTCCGCCGCCAGCCAGTGCGTGAACAAATGTCCAAAGACGACCAGCGCACTCGCTGCCGTCATCGGCAGCAGCGACAGCGGCACCAGCGCCAGCGCCCTTCCGCGCCGGCTCCAGAAACTTCCCCGCGGAAGCGGCAGATGATGCGCCCGCCGGAACCCCTCCATCAGGGTCGCCATTACATTCCCCGCGCCCAGCAGGCTCACCACGCCCGAGCTCAGCAGCGCGCCCGCCGTCTGTGACGTCTGATGCGTCGTCGCAAAATACCAGTCCATCAGCGGGCTGATCATCGAGGGCAGCATCCGCTCAAAGAAATCCGCCATCTGCACCTTCAGCGGGAGCCACGGCGGCAGCAGCGCCACAAAGGCCGCAATCACCACCAGCGCCGGGAAAAGCGCCACCATCGCCGAGTACGCCGCGGCCTGGGCCACCGTGAACGCATCGTGTTCCACCGCCGCAAAGAACGTGCGCCGCAGCAGCCGGCCAAAACCGACTGCGCGCTTCGCGGGCGCGATCACCACGCGTTCCATTGCGGCCTGCCCTGTCATTTCGTGCCGTTTCTCAATGGAATAGCTCCCGGAGCTGTCATCCTGTGCGGAGCTTCATCGCGCCGCGAGGAAGCGCAGTCGAAGGACCCCGGCACAGCCCGGCTCGCAACGAACCTCGGACCGTCTTCCACTGCCGCAACTGCAACTCCACGAAACCACACTTAACGCGGCTTCCATGCTTCAAGGAACGTCGTCAAATCCGAGCTCTGCATGTTGCGCATGTTTTCAAACTCGCCGTTCTTCTGCCCATACACCACTGTTCCATCCGGCCGCAGCACGCTCATCGCCGGCACGCCCTTCTTCAACACCACACCATACTTATCGCCAATATCAATGTTTTGGTCGATGTGTCCGATATTGACATCAACCAGCACGTAATACTTGTCCAGCAACTCCTTGTTCGGACTCTGGTGCATGTAGTAATTCAGCACCTGGCAGTCGCCGCACCAATCCCCGCCAAAATCCAGCAGTACGCGCTTATGCTCTGCGCGCGCCTTCGCCAGGGCTGCCTGGATGTCTGAGTGAGCAGCCTGCACATCCGGATAGATATGCGCGCGTGGAATCGGCGCCGACTGCGCCGCGGCCATCAACGATCCCAACCCCAGCACCGCCCCGACGGCAACAATCCGCATCCCGTTTCCGACCAATCTCCTGTACATCCCCCAAACTCCTTTCGGTTGCACTCCAATGATGCGCGAAAGACGCTTCCGATTCCAACTCACTTTGCCTCCGCCCATGGCGCCGCATCTAAAACTACATGACAGACCAACACGACACCGCACATCCCCATCACCTCAAGGAGGAACTTCACAAGCAACTGCACGAGATCCCCCAGAAGCTGAAGGAGATTCCCTCTCACCTCGAACAGCAACCACCCAACAAGCCCAGCTTCCTCACCGTTGTCGTCCTCTCCGGAGTCGCCGTCATCATCCTCTTCATCCTGGCGCTGATCGCTCTCCACGTTTTCCACGGTCGGCTGGAATCTCCATTCCGCGCCCACCCGTCCTCGCAACTCGTGTTGCCGTCCGCAACCTCTTCCCCGACCCTAACCTGATCCAACTGCAGACTGAAAACTGGGAAACTGGTAACCCCCAGCCATAGTTCCGTCCCACCCAACCTCAGCGCCGTCTCGTTAAGGGCACGGCTTAAGCCGTGCCGTAAAAGCCATCCCGAATCAGGGGCTTTAGCCCCTGGGGTACTTGACAAAAGCGCACTCATCTCAAGCCACCCTACGCCAGACCCTGACCGCATCCAACCCGGTAGACACACATAGGTCCAAGGCTAAATCCCCTGTTTTGAAGATTTTGCGCAAAAAAACGGGGGGAGGGGGGTACACCCTCTACTGCCCCATGTAGTACCCGTCCCGCGTCTGCACATCCATCTTTTTCTTGGCGTCATCGCCCGTCAGCGCCAGCGAAATCTGGTGATACCGATCCTTCGCCGCATCTCCCGAAGGCGTAAAGCCCAGCCGGTACTGCGCCCGCAGCTCCTCACCAATCTGCTTGTAGATGTCATCGATGGTCTGCTTCTTGCTCACCTCGAAGACCCGTCCACCCGTCTCCCCGCAGATCCGCTCCAGCACATGCTTCCCATCCACGTACGGCTTGTGGTCCCCTCCGCCACCCCGAGGGTTCTGCCCCCCACCATTGCCTCCGCCCTGCGGATATCCGCCGCCCGGATACCCTCCACCTGGATATCCCCCGCCGGGATATCCTCCCCCCGGATACCCCCCGCCATACCCGCCCCTGCGCTGCTGCGGCCGGTTGAAGTCCTGGTGCTGTTCACCTTTGTAATAAATTCCGTAGACGATCGTGTCCGCGCGCTGCGCCGCTTCAATCGCGTCACCCAGAGCTTCCTTGCTGCCGCGGTCCACGCCATCCGTCAGCACCACCAGCGCACGCCGCTTCCCCGCCTGCTTGGACATGACCTCGTCGCCCGAGAGATAGATCGCGTCATACAGCGCTGTTCCGCCGTGGCGAATGTATCTTCCTTCGCTGTCGGTGTTTGGGCCGGAGGTGGTGTCGTCCGTATTGTGGAAGCTCGGACTGGACGTGCCCAATTCTTTCAGCGCGCGCTGCAGGCGAGGCTTGGCATCGGTTACGTCCTGCAGCAGTTCCACCTCTTTCGCGAATTGCACGACGAACGCCTTATCCGAGCCGCGATTACCGCTGGAAGGAGCGAGCATCGTATCCAGAAACGACTGGCTCGCCGTGCGCTCCGAGTCCGTTTCGTTGCGCATGCTCATGCTCACATCGACAAGCAGGCCGAGCGTCAGCGGCACATCCGTGTCGTGGTCGAAGTAGCGGATAGGCTGCGGCTGACCGTCCACCTGCAACGAGAAATCTTCCTTCTTCAGATCGTTGATCAGCGCGCCCTTCTTGTCGCGCACGACCGTTGGGATCACCACCAGGTTGGCCTTCACCGCCATGGTGCTGGCCGAGCCGCTGGCAGGAATATCGTCCGCCGGTTTGGCGTTAGCCGTGGTTGCTGCCTGTGCGGGCGCAGGCTTCGCATCCTGCGCCCACACGTATCCACTCCCAGCGCACAACAGCGCAGCCAAACCCGCACTCCAGAGACCTGACCTCATAACTGTGTAGACGTGCCTTTCCTGCAGCGGTTTCGGCCCCTCTACTCGTCGTTCTCCTTCAGCTTCGCCAGGACGCTGAAGTCCTCGAGCGTCGTCGTGTCGCCCTTCACGTCGCCGGTCGTCGCCAGCTCCCGGAGCAGCCGCCGCATGATCTTGCCAGAGCGTGTCTTAGGTAGTAACTGGGTAAACCGAACATCATCTGGCCGCGCCAGGGCGCCAATCTCCTTCGCTACCCATTGCCGCAGTTCCTGCTTCAGCTCCGCAGTCGGCTCATGACCCTGCTCCAGCGAAACGAACGCGGCAATCGCCTGCCCCTTCATCTCATCCGGCCGTCCGACCACCGCAGCCTCGGCAACCTTGGAGTGCGCCACCAGCGCCGACTCAATCTCCATCGTCCCAAGACGATGCCCGCTCACGTTGATCACGTCGTCCACACGGCCCATCAGCCAGAAGTAGCCGTCCTGATCACGCCGTGCGCCGTCACCGGTGAAGTAACAACCCGGCACATCGGAGAAATACGTCTTCACGAAGCGTTCATGGTCGCCCCAGATGGTGCGCGCACGCGAGGGCCATGGCTTGCGAATCACAAGCAGGCCGCCCTGTCCCGCAGGAACCTCGTGACCATCGCGCGTCACCACTTCCGGAGTTACGCCGAAAAACGGCTTCGTCGCAGAACCCGGCTTCGTCGCAATCGCACCGGGCAACGGCGAGATCATGATCGATCCGGTCTCGGTCTGCCACCATGTGTCCACAATCGGGCAGCGCTCCTTGCCGATCTCGCGGTGATACCACATCCACGCCTCAGGATTGATCGGCTCCCCAACGGTGCCCAGCAGGCGCAGGCTGCGAAGGTCGTGCTTGTGCACCCACTCGTTGCCCCACTTCACAAAGGCGCGAATCGCCGTGGGCGCGGTGTAGAAGACCGTCACCTTGTGGTCGTCGATGATCTTCCAGAAGCGGTCGCACTCCGGCCAGTTCGGCGCGCCCTCGTACATCATCACGGTCACGCCGTTCTGCAGCGGACCATAGACGACATAGCTGTGCCCTGTGACCCATCCGATATCCGCTGAGCACCAGTACACATCTTCGTCGCGCAGATCGAAGACGTACTTCGACGTGAGATACGTCTGCACCGCGTAGCCGCCCGTCGTGTGCACCAGGCCTTTCGGCTTGCCTGTCGTTCCGCTGGTGTAAAGGATGTACAGCGGGTTCTCGGCATCCATCTCCTCGCACGCACACTCGGCCGAGGCCTTCGCCATCTCGTCGTGCCACCACACGTCGCGGCCCGCTTTCATCGGAACCGTCTTTTCGGGCGCCCGTTGATACACGACAACCTTGCGCACACCCGGACATTTTTCCAGCGCTTCGTCGACGATGTGCTTCAGCTTTACTTCGGCGCCGCGACGATAGCTCAGGTCTTGAGTGACCACAATCTGGCAGTCCGAATCGTTCACACGATCGGCAATCGCATGCGCGGCGAATCCGCCGAAGATCACCGAGTGCACGGCACCGATCCGCGCGCAAGCGAGCAGCGCAATCGCGAGTTCCGGGCTCATACCCATGTAAACCGCAACGCGATCACCCTTCTTCACGCCCTGAGCTTTAAGCACATTCGCGAACCGCTGGACCTGCTCATGAAGCTCCCCATAAGTCAGCTTCCGAATTTCGCCCGGCTCACCTTCCCAAAGCAACGCCACCTTGTCACGGCGCGAGCCTTTCGCATGCCGGTCGACACAATTGTGCGAAAGATTGAGCTTTCCGCCCGTAAACCACTTGGTCTCGTGCCCCTCGCCGTCGATCACCTTCGTCCACGGATGGAACCACTCCAGCTCGCCGGCCGCCTCAGCCCAAAACCCTTCCGGATCCTCCACGCTGCGGCGGTACAGTCTTTCGTACTCCGCCTCCGAGCCAATCCACGCTTTAGCTGCGAACTGCGCGGGCGGCGGAAAAACGCGGTTTTCGCGTAGCACCGACTCCAGTGCACTCTCGTTCTTTGTCTGCGCGGCCGCGCCGCTCTGCTGGCTCTGTGTTTCGGTAGGCATCTTGCGAGAACAATCTCCGTGATCTTCCGGTTCGCGGCCTCGATGCATCTGCATCGCCGCAGAATCCGAAGCTACGCCATCCGTTCGAGCAGTTGCAACACACAGGAACTTACGCGGGCGTGCTGCTTTAGGAAAGCGAACTCGCGAGTGTGTGCGCTTTCGCGGCGCTTTTCGCAGCTAAAGAGGTCATCAATTTTCCTCAGAAATATCGATCCCCAATACCCCAAACGGGGCAGCACAGACCTGTAACGTTACTATGCTGGCTCCGCCGAAGTGCTATGGTCACATGACCTTGCGGGCCCGAAACTCAACTCAACCACGATGCTGTCCGGGCCGCGTATAGCGCATGTACACGCCTCTCGAAACGGCATCGTCCATAACAACTGAATCTTTGGAGCCGCCGAAGTTATGATCGACGGCTTCATCGTGAGGATGAAAGATCGGCGTGACGTGCCATCGTACAAAGTGTGACCTTCGGGCAGGAAGCCATCGGACAGTTCCGGGGCCTCGTCTCCGCGGTCGGCTGCGCCCCGGTAGTGATGCACTCGACTTCGGCGGGTGGCTACCAGGCAGCAGTGAAGGACGTCATAACGTCCGCTCCTCGCGAGCGCCTTACACGGGAGCGCGCCAGGCCCAGCCTGTGGCCGCCGCTCTAACTGCGGCCGGTAATCTCCTCGCGCAGCGCAATTACCTCCGCGCGCAAGCCTTCGAGAGCCTGCATCAGCTCGGAACGCTCCACCTGGTCGCTGCTGGGCTGCTTCCCCTTGACGTAAAACGTCCCGTTAGGCTCGAGGACGCAGGTCTCGACCTCGGCCGGATCGCTGAAGTTGTTCTTGTTCAGCACGGAGATCAGTTCCTCGCGGGTCATGGATTCGCGGCGAAGCGCCTCCTCATCGACCTCGCCGTTCTGGATCAACGTGCTCGCCGACCCCTCCAGCGCGGTATTCACCTTGGGAGCGCGGAACAGAAGCCACATCAGCAGCCAGTTGGCCGCCAGGAGGGTGAACGCCCCAATGACCCCTCCCGTGACGGAATTGTCATCTCCAATGATGGCGTTTTGAACCGTATTGGACAGCGTCAGCAGAACAACCAGGTCAAACGGATTGAGCTGAGCCAGCTCCCGTTTGCCGAAGAGCCGAAGAAAGACCACCAGGCAGAGGTACATGATTACCGACCTGACAATCTTTTCCACAACAGGAATCGGCAAGTGAAACATATCAGTCGAAAGAGTTTGCAGCAGTTGGTGGGTCATCAGCGCCTCCGGAAAACCGCCGGGCGCGCCTGTTTCGTGCCCCACCCAGCCGGTGCAGCCATCTTACGGGCATCCCCCGGTAAGGCTCGGGGAGGTCCGGTACAGCCCGAAACCGGGTTTAAGGAGTCTAACTGAGTGCAGTTTGGGGACAGACCAAGGTGCACTTTTCTACTGAAATCTGCCGGGAATTGCGAGGCGCTCTGGTATCGTTTGAGTAACTGCCAGATAGCCCGCCGCAAAGCATCGGCTTCACCTGAACGACAGCGATAAGGATCGACCAGAGATGCCCAAGCCACTTCGCAGCGACGACCCGAATCCGCAGCCGGTGCAATTCGCCCACTTCGGCGTGCTGAATGACGGAACCCGGAGCAAAGGTGCCACCGTCACCGCCGTTATCGTCAATTGCACGATCGCCGCATTAATCGTGATTCTCGGGATGGTGATCAAAACCAATCCGATCGTCGCCAAGCGGGTCACGGAACTGATGCTTCCGCCACAGCCGAAGGTTCAGCCGGCGCCGAAGCCGCCACCTCCGCCACCGCCGCCCAAGATTAAACTGCCGCCGCCGCCCAAGATCGAGACGCCCAAGATCAAAATGCCGGAGCCGGTAAAGCTTCCTGAGATCAAGCCGGTTGCCTTGCCGCCGACTCCGAAGCCGATGATGGAGCCGCCGGCGGCGAAGAAGGTGACGCCGCCGCCCGCCCCCGTGAAGGTGAACCTGGGTGTCGCCATGGCTGCCGCGGTTCCGAACCATGATGCCAACCCGACGGCCGTTCGCCTCGGTTCGGCAACCAACCCGATGAAGCCGCTGACCGGTCCCGCCGTTTCGGCCGTCAACATGGGCAATGCCGGGATGCCGGGCATGAACCGGTCGAACACCGGCAGTGGCCCGGTGAAGGTCAGCATGGGTTCCGGCTCGCCGGACGGCCGGATGGGCGGCCGTGACAATGCAGTTCGCGCAGTGGCTGGATTGGGAACCGGCGTTACCGGTGGAACTGGCCGCGGGCCGGCCGGTCCGGTCGCAGTGGCCATCCAGCCCCAGATGCAGCAACAGCAGGTTGCACGGCCGCAGGTCATGCAGTCCAGCCTGGCGTCAGCGCCCAAGGTTACGTATAAGCCCACCCCGGTCTACACGGAGGAGGCTAAGGCAATGCATCTGGAAGGCAACGTCTCGCTGCGCATCCGAGTTACAGCCAGCGGCGGAGTCCAGGTGTTAGGCGTCGTGCATGGTCTGGGCCACGGCCTTGATCAGTCCGCAATTCAGGCAACCGAGGCGACGCGCTTCAAGCCCGCCCTGGATACAACGGGACGCGCCATCGACTGGGAGGGTGTCGTATTAGTGAACTTCCAGATGAGCTAAATACTGCTGAACTTTACGAAATCGCTTTATCGTGTCTATAAACCCGTGAAACGCGACGTCCCCGCGTCGTGCCCAACGTAGAAGTTCGCCTTCGGCACCGCACCCAAGGAGCACCCCCGCACTATGAACCTTCCGAACCGGCTTACCACAGCCCTCACCGCAGCACTCGTGGCGGCGACTGCCCTGCCGGCAACCGCCGCCGTCTTCGGGAAAAACAAGAAGAAGGCAGAAGCCGCCTATGAGACGCGCAAGCTCACGCCTGCGCAGAGTGCCCTGATCGATAAGTCCATCGCTCGCGAGCAGGTGGTGATCAAGACGCTTCGGCAACGCGCTCCGATCGTCGAAACCTACATTCAGAACATGCGTCCGGATCCCGTTATGGGTCAGATCCCGGACTCTGACGTTCACTTCCTCGCACGAGTGAACTTCGGCAAGGTCATCAATGACCAGGGGTACGTCCAGGAGAGCCACGACACCCACGGCTTCTTCCGTCATTCGCTCGGCTATCTGACCTCGCTGTCCGGTAGTCTGCACCTGACCTACCATGAGTCGGGCTTCGTGCAGATGCTGCTGGTCGACTCCAACAGCTACAACCGGCAGATGTACACCTTCAACTTCCTGCGCAACGACTTCCTCGGGACGATCCCGACGGTCGTGTTCGACGTGCAGCCGACAAAGAAGTCGGCGGTGGGACGGTTCGCAGGACGCATCTGGATTGACCGCAACAGCGGCAATATCGTTCGATTCAACGGAAGCTTCTCGGGTGGCGAGAAGGACGTCCGCGAGTACTACCACTTCGATTCCTGGCGGACCAATGTTCAGGATGGCCTGTGGCTTCCCACCTCGGTCTACATAGAGGAGAGCGATCCAAAGAGCCCACAGGGAACTCTGAAGTTCAAAGCGGTTAACCACATCTGGGGCTACTCCCTGAAGGTTCCGCAGTCCGATGCCGACCAGACCGATCTCCAGGTCGTCGGTGCGACCGATGAGAGCCAGCAGGCCGCGGATGTTTCGCCTCTCCAGGCGCAGCGTCAGTGGGTGGAGCAGGCTGAGGACAACGTCATCGACCGGCTCTACACCGCCGGGTTGATCGATGCTCCGAGCGATTTCGACAAGATTCTCGAGGCGCTCGCGAACAATATCCTCGCGTATAACAACATTCCTCTGGACCGTCCGATCAAGGTCCGCACACTGCTCACTGAGCCGCTCGAGTCGCTCTCGGTAGGTGACACCATCCTGCTCTCGAAGGGCCTCCTGGACACCACCGCGGTACCAACCGCCGACGGTGCACAGCAGATGGGTAACCTGAATGCGTTGCTCGCCTTCCAGGTTGCACATATCGTGCTCGGTCATCACATCGATACCAAGTACGCCTTCAGCGATCGTCTGATGTTCCCCACCGAGTCAGCGTTCGAGAAGCTTCCGATGCACCACACGGATGCGGATAACGCCGAGGCCGCCAAGAAGGCTGTTGAGCTTCTCGGCGCTAAGGAGCTCGAGGGTGGTGAGCAGTACATCAGCCTTTATCTGCAGCAACTCCAGGCTCGCGAAAAGGGCCTGAAAGCGCTGACCGAGCCACAAATCGGCGATGGTCTGCTTCGCCCCGACGGCACCTTCTGGCTACAGGCTCTGGTGGCCAAGGGACCCAAGCTCAACAACAGCGACCTGAAACAACAGGCCGCCATGCCTCTCTCTCAGTTCCTCCGGAGAGACCCCTGGACGGACCAGGTGATCAAGCTGAACACAGCCTACGAGCCGCTGCTTAGCGCCCGCGATAAGCTGCCGTTCGAAATCACCCCCGTCTACTTGAGGCTTGCCTACTGGACGCCTCCCGCAGCTCCTGCCGGTCCGCCCGCACCTGCTTCCGGTACAGGAACATCGGCCCCAGCGCAGCCTGCTCCATCAGAAAGCTCCAACCCTCCGGCACCACCCGCAGCTGACAACGCCAGCGCGGCTCCGGCGGCGCCTGCCACCCAACCTCAGAATTAACGGGCAGCACCTACCGGGCCCCGAAAATCAGACCCCCGCAGCGTCCCTGAGTTGCATCCATAACTCAGGGACGCCCGCGCAAAGGAGAGTCTCCTGTGATGAAGAAGACCTGTCTGCTGTTCCTCTCTCTTTCCCTCGTTACCATACTTCCGTCGGCATTACACGCTCAGGCAACGGCGGCGGCGACCAGGGGCGGAGCTTCACAGATTGGCGCCGGCTACACGTATTCGAATGAAGATGAGTACCCTGGCAAGCACCTGCAGGGTGCGAGCATCTACGGCACATTCGACCTCAACAACCATCTCGGGGTTGAGGGTGACGTTCATATGGCTTCCATATTCAAGTCCTATTTCAACTACAAGGAGACCAGCTACGACGCCGGTCTGCGCTGGACGGAGCACTACCGCAAGTTCTCGCCGTATGCCAAAGGCCTCGTGGGATTCGGTCATTCCTCGGCGGTCACTCCACAGCAGATCGTGGGTGGAAGCACCCCCGGAAGCTACTTCCTCTTCGGCCTTGGCGGCGGACTCGACTACAGCCTGAGTGACAAGTTTAACGTTCGAGTGATCGACTTCGAATATCAGCGCTGGCCGAACTTTCCGCCCCATGGCCTGACGCCCCCGCTATTCACGTTTGGCGTGGCTTACCGCCTCCGCTAAAGTCACCTAAATTACCAACCTTGAATGCCCTGAGAGACCTCAGGGCATTTTTGCGCGTCCAATCGGGTTCAGGGACACACTCTCGCGGCTCTACGGAGCCCCACGGAGCCTCTTCTGTTGAAGCGCTTACTTCTTCTTCCCTTCCTAGCGGCCCTGGTCATTTCCCGTTCCGCCCACGCCCAGGCATCCGCTACTGCGAGCCGCCTGGCGGATCTACAACTCGGCGCCGGATACACACTTGCGCACTCCGATTACGTCCCGAACAACATTGGAGGTTTCGCCTTCTACGCTGACTATGATCTGCTGGGCCACTACGGCCTCGAGGGCGATTTCCACTACGCCAAGGATCCCAACCCCGATCCACTCGTTCCCAGCAACCACTTCTCCGAACACACGTACGAGATCGGCGGCCGCTATTTGCGGCACTACTATCGTGGTCGGCTGGTGCCATACGGCAAAGGGCTCTACGGCCGCGGAGTGGTCAATTTCCCCGCGCATCAGATCTTTATTCCGGGCGGAATCGAAACCTACATCGACAACATCGCCTACAATCTCGTCGCGTTCGGCGGTGGCGTGGACTACCGATTCAAGAACCGCATCAACCTGCGCGCCGATTTCGAATACCAGCACTGGTTCGCGCATGACCAGGAGCTGCCGGACGGCCTATCGCCTTATTTTTTTACATTCGGTGCGGCTTACCACTTTCCGGCAAAGGGCCCTTTCAAGATGAGCCGCTGAGTCAGCAAGAGATCAGAAGATTAGATATCGGAAACCAAAAAGAAAGGCCCGGCGAGTGCCGGGCCTTTCTTTGTAGCGAAGCTACATCCGAGAATCTCTGTTCTCTTGTCTCTTAGAAGTGGTACGCGATGCCAATTGCCGGTGTTTGGTTGACGTAATAGCGGTTCGTCTTCCAGTTTGGATAACCAAAGTCTGGAGCCTTGGTGACGAATCCGCGATACTCCACACGGATATCAAAGCTCGGGCTCAGCTCATACGCCAGACCGCCGCCGAACAGGCCGCCGATATTCGTGTTCTGCTTGGTGTCGAGGTTTGAGGTCCCGTTGTCCTTAATCGGCGTGAAGATCATTCCACCCACGCCGGCCTCGACGAAGGGGTTGAAGCGTCCATAGGTTCGGGAATAAACGTAGGCGCCAGTGGCCTCCTCCTGCCGAGTGTGCACGAAGCCGCTGTAGCCGCTGACGCTGTTGTAGCGGATCGTATTCTGCGCGAACGAGTAGTTGAGCTCGAGGGCGCTGCGCGGCGTCAGCATGTAGCGGTAGCTGACTAGTGCGCCACCTGTCATCGTCGTATGCATCGGGAAGACGCTGAGTCCGTTCACGTCAGGAGCCACGACTCCCGTAAAGCTGATACTGGCATCCTGCCGGCTCTCCTGCGCATGTCCTGCGGTAACAAAACCCAGCAGCAGAGCGCCCAGCAACATCATTTTCTTCATGCGTAGCGAAACCCCTTCACCAATCGAGCACTTCTCCCCGGTCCGAATCGGCCGTCCCGAAGACGAATTGCCAGCGGGTCGTGGGGCGCTCTGATGCCTAATTGTACCTGTACAAACGCCGACTGAACTGCAAGGCCCCTTCTTTCCACAGCTCTGCAGCAAGCGAATGGGCGCGGATTGCTCCGCGCCCACTGATGGTTCGTGACTTAACTTTGCGGCCGAGGTGGCGGCGGAGGCGGAGGTGGCGGTCCTCCGGCGGGTGCCCCCTCGGGTCCTCCATTCCGCATGCGATCGCGCATCTGTTGCTGCATCGTCGCAAATTTCGTCTTCTGATCCGGCGTTAACAGCGCCTCGATCTTGTCGTTCTCCGCCTTGCGGAGCGACATCGCCTGCGAGCGCCGATCATCCTGCGAGAGCGACGAATTCGAGCGTAAGGCTTCCATCTTCGTACGGCTGTCTTCGAGGATGGTCTTCACCTGCGATGTCTGATCGTCCGTCAGGTTCAGCTCGTGCTTCATTCGCTCTGCCCGGCGACCGGGATCCATCATGCCGCCGCGAGGTCCGCCGCCATTAGGCGGTCCCATCTGGCCCTGCGGAGGAGGCGGTGGCGTCTGATCCTGCGCGACAGCAGCGCCTGCCGCCGCAATACTCAGTCCACACGCAAGCACGGCCGAGCGAACCAATATGTTCCTTTTGCTTGTCATACCTCACACTCGCTTTCTGCGAAAGTGCGCCAGGTCGGGCCCAAATCGGCGGCGCGCACCGACTACACCATAGAGACGACTGCCCGCGCAAATGGTTCCAAAGAGCAGATCTGAATTTTTGCGGGTCCAAACCCCGCTGGAGATCAAGCCCGTTCCGTGATGAAGCAGAAGGGGTCGCCGTGCTCCTGTGCATGCCCCTCCACGAGGCGCAGGAAGGCCTGGGCTGCATGGGAGAGGGTCGCCTGTCTGCGCAGTACCAACCGGAGCCGGCGCTCCAGCGGAAGCTCAGGAACGGCAATGCCCACCAGGGCGCCGTTTTCCAGCTCGCTCTCTACAGTCAGCTTGGGGACGAGCGCGACGCCGTCTCCCTGCTGAACAAATCGTTTGATGGCGTCCAGGCTCGGCAGCTCGACCTCCATCTTCAGCGGCTGCTTGTGCCGCTTGAACGCCGCAATCACCTTCTGCCGCAGTGGCGAGGGCACGTTATGCGCAACGAAGCTCTCGCGTCCGAGCCGCTGCAGCGTCGCCTTTCCAGCCTTCGCGAGTGGATGCGACGGACTCACCACGCACACCAGCTCATCGCGATAGACCGCTATCGAGCGCACCTGGGGATCTTCCGGCCGGAAGCTGACCACGCCCATGTCGACCGCATGCTGAAGGACCTCATCCGATACGCGGCTGGCCAGTGTTCGCTGGACGGCTACCTTCACCCGCGGATGCTCGCGCCGGAAGGCATGAATCAGCGGCAACAGATACAGGCAGGTGTACTCATTCGCGGCCAGCGTCAGTTTCCCAGTGTGCATCGATCGGAGGTCTGCCAGGGCCGCACTGGCATCGGAGCGCAGGTTCAGCATCTTTTGCGCATATTCCTTCAGGACCTCGCCGGCGTCGGTCAGGGTTCCGTCGCGCGAACTACGCTCCAGCAGGGTCTCGCCCAGCTCGGACTCCAGCTTCGCGATAACCTGGCTCACGGCGGGCTGCGTCCTATGTAAACGTGCCGCCGCCCGCGAGAAGCTGCGTTCCTCCGCCACTGCCAGAAACGTCTCCAGTTGAAAGAGATCCATCCCAGTCCTTATCCTTCTTTGTCGGCCACTTACGCCTGCAACTGTGGGCTATAGAGGCATTAGAAGTACGAATACATCGCTGCACCATCATAAGGGCAGGTTATGCTGAATAACAACGGAAAGGTCACCGGCCATGGCACTCTCCAACCAGATCGTCTTTTTTGACACCACACTGCGCGACGGCGAGCAGTCACCCGGCTGCACGATGCACCACAACGAGAAGCTCCGGATGGCGCACCAGCTTGCTACGCTCGGCGTGGACATCATTGAAGCCGGGTTTGCCATCGCGTCGCAGGGCGACTTCAACTCGGTGAACGCGATCGCCAAAGAGGTGAAGGGTCCGCGTATCGCTTCCCTCGCCCGCTGCAAGCGTGAGGACATCGAGGCGGCCGCACGCGCCGTTGAGCCTGCCCCCAAAAACCGCATCCACACCTTCCTCGCCACCTCCGACCTGCATCTCGAGGCGAAGCTGCGCATCTCTCGCACCCAGGCGATTGACCAGGTGGGCGAGTATGTCCGCCTCGCATGCAGCTACTCCGACGACGTTGAGTTCTCGACGGAGGATGGCACGCGCTCTGATGTCGACTTCCTCATCCAGATGGTCAATGTCGCCGTGCAGGCGGGCGCCACGACCATCAACATTCCGGACACGGTCGGCTACACCACGCCGGCGGAGTACAAGGCACTGTTTGAAAAGGTTCGCGCGAACGTGCCGGACTCCGACAAGATCATCTTCTCCACGCACTGCCACGACGACCTCGGCATGGCCGTAGCCAACTCGCTTGCAGGAGTTGATGGCGGCGCAAGACAGGTCGAGTGCACGATCAACGGCATCGGCGAGCGCGCCGGCAACGCCGCACTCGAAGAGATTGCCGCCGCGCTCACCACGCGCCACGACCGCTATCCGTACACCTCGAACATCGTGATGAACCAGCTCTATCCCACATCAAAGCTCCTCGGCGAGATCATCAGCTTCACCTGCTCACCCAATAAAGCTGTCGTCGGCGCCAACGCGTTCGCGCACGAGAGCGGCATCCACCAGCATGGCGTGCTCGCGAACCCGCTTACGTACGAAATCATGACGCCCGCATCGGTCGGCTTCACAGGACAGAACATCGTGCTTGGCAAACACAGCGGCCGCCGCGCTCTTGAACACCGCCTCTCCGAACTTGGCCACAAGCTCTCGAAGCCCGAGCTCGACGCTGTCTACCTGCGCTTCACCGAACTCGCCGACCGCAAAAAATCTATCTACGACCAGGACATCCTCGCGCTGCTGCACGAGCCCCTGGCTGAGGTTGCCAACGTTCCGTAACCCAAATGGTCGTGGCGCATCTTCGCGGTCGTTGCGCCCTTAGCGTCAATGCTTTCGCCTTCGCTGTTGCTTTTCTTTCTGTCATTCCCGAAGGGAAACTGCTTCTCTTCCAGCACCCGTTGAGGAACCCATGAAGTTAAAAATCGCTATCCTCGCCGGAGACGGCATCGGCCCCGAGGTCACTCGCGAAGCTGTCAATATCCTCAAAGCCGTCGCAGAATTCGGCGGCCACGAGTTCACCTTCCCCGAAGCGCAGATCGGCGGCGTCGCCATCACCGCGGCAGGTACACCCCTGCCGCAGCAGACCATCGACATCTGCCTCGAGTCCGACGCCGTTCTCCTCGGTGCCGTCGGCGACAACAAGTTCAACCACCTCACGCCGGACAAGCGCCCGGAGGCCGGCCTGCTACAGATTCGACAGGCGCTCGGCGGCTTCGCGAATCTGCGCCCTTGTCTCGCGTTCGCCGCGCTGGGCGATAATTCTCCGCTTCGCCCCGAGGTCACCAAAGGCGTCGACATCCTCTTCGTCCGCGAACTTCTCGGCGGCCTTTACTTCGGCCAGCCGCGCTGGTGGAACAAAGAGACCGGTGAGGCCATCAACACGATGCGCTACACCAAAGATGAGGTCATCCGCGTTGGCCGCATTGCCTTTGAGCTCGCACGCAAGCGCCGCAAGAAGCTCACGCAGGTGGACAAGGCCAACGTGCTCGAGTGCTCGCAGCTTTGGCGCGCGACCATCGACGAGCTCAAGGCCGAATACCCCGACGTCACCGTCGAGCACCAGCTCGTCGATTCAATGGCGATGCACCTGATGAATATCCCGCGCAACTTCGATGTCGTGCTCACCGAAAATCTGTTCGGCGACATTCTCTCCGATGAGTCCGGCATCATCACGGGATCGCTCGGCATGCTCCCCTCCGCTACGCTCGGCGGAAAGGTCAATCTGTACGAGCCCGTGCATGGTTCCGCGCCCGACATCGCCGGTCAGGGCAAGGCCAATCCGCTCGGCGCGATCCTCACTGCCGCGATGTTGCTCCGCCATTCCGCCAATCTCGAGGAGGACGCGCGCGCGATTGAGGTCGCCGTCGACAAGGTCCTCGCCGCCGGGCACCGCACGTCGGATATTGCGCGCGGCAGCACAGGTGCCAATGTCACCACTCACGAGATGGGCAAGCTCGTACACGAAGCACTGGCCCAATCCATCGATAAACAACAATCGCTCCACGCCGTCTAGACCATCCAGCAATGCGCCGCACACTCCAACTCGCCGCCTTCGCGCTGCTCCTCACGGCAGCCGCGGCAATGCGCTCGCAGATCACAAGTTCCGACACTCTCGTCGCGACACCGCCGCACAATCCCGCGCGAGGTCCCGTGAAGCCCACCGACAGCCTGCAATGGCTATGGTCCTTCGCGAAGCCCGAGCCGATCGGCCGCGCCAGCGACCTTCGCTACGACGCACGGTTCCATACGCTGCTCTCCGACGATTTCAACCAGCGGCAAGCGATGTGGGGGCCTGACCCAGACCGCAATCCACCGCTCGATGCCGTCATCCCGCTCTTCCTCTCGCGCTACGGCACCGTGACCGCACAAGGCAATCGCTATCTCACCATCGACGGTTGCGTTCCTGACTTCTGCGCCGCGCACGGCTTGCTCTGGGTTGATCTCGGGACACCTCACCCGCTCGTGATCTTCGCCGGCGTGACCTGGTCAGCCGAGTCCCACACTACGGACGAAGCCGCCGCCAGGTACGACCTCTGGCTCTATCCCAACCGCGAGCTCAGCCCCGACGATCTGCCCATTGCGTTCACCGAGACCATCTCGCACTGGGACGCACGCCTCGCCGCCGCGCATCGTCTGGTTCCGCACATAGAGCACACGCTACTCGTCGAGCCCAACGGCGCGCCGCACGAGCTCTCGCCGTCTCTCGTCGGAGCCAACACCATCGCTCCGCAACCCGACACCACCGCGCAGGATGATCAGCCCGCGCGCAGCACGCAACTCAAACCACGCAACTGAATCCAGGTCGAGAACCATGAACACGAACTCCAGCACCAACCAAAAACCCCAAACGATGTTTGAAAAGGTCTGGCGAAACCACATCGTGGCCGAGCC
The DNA here is from genome assembly GCA_035944135.1 of Acidobacteriaceae bacterium. Classification (NCBI taxonomy): domain Bacteria; kingdom Pseudomonadati; phylum Acidobacteriota; class Terriglobia; order Terriglobales; family Acidobacteriaceae; species Acidobacteriaceae bacterium. The sequence goes on along the minus strand of DASZBM010000008.1, from coordinate 243,147 downwards.
CGAAGGCGAGCCGACCATCCTCTACATCGACCTCCAACTCGTACACGAGGTCACTTCGCCGCAAGCGTTCGATGGCCTGCGCCTGGCCGGCCGCAAGTTGCGCCGCCCTGATCGCCACATCGCCACGGTCGATCACAACGTGCCCACCACGTCTGCGCACGACCGTCTCGTCATCGCCGATCAGATCTCCGCCGCACAGGTCAACGCGTTGCGCAAAAACTGCAAAGAGTTCGGCATCGAGTTCTTCGACGTGCAGGACCCCGGCCAGGGCATCGTGCACATGATCGGCCCCGAACTGGGCGCAACCAAACCCGGCATGACCATCGTCTGCGGCGACTCGCACACTTCGACACACGGAGCCTTCGGTGCGCTCGCATTTGGGATCGGAACGAGCGAAGTAGAACACGTGATGGCCACTCAGACCTTGCCGCAGTCAGAGCCAAAGACCTTCCGCATCAACGTCGAGGGCGAGCTTCCCTTCGGCGTCACCGCGAAGGACATCATCCTCGACATCATTGGCCGCATCGGCACCGACGGCGCCACAGGCTACGTCATCGAGTACGCCGGCTCAGCCATCCGCGCTCTCTCGATGGAAGGCCGCATGACCATCTGCAACATGTCCATCGAAGCAGGTGCGCGCGCCGGCATGATCGCGCCCGACGAAACGACCTTCGCCTACCTCAAAGGCCGACGCTTCTCGCCCAACGGTGAAGCGTGGGATCGCGCCGTCGAGCACTGGCGCTCGCTCGTCACGGACGATGGCGCGACCTTCGACCGCGAACTCAACATCGACGCGACAAAACTCGTGCCCACTGTGACCTGGGGCACGTCGCCCGGCATGGTCACTACGATTGACGGCGCAGTTCCCTCACCCGAAGACGCACCAACCGAGGCGGACAAAAAGTCCTTCACCCGCGCGCTCGAGTATATGGACCTCAAGCCCGGAACGAAGCTTGAGGACATCAAGGTCGACGCCGTCTTCCTCGGCTCCTGCACCAACGCACGCATCGAAGATCTCCGCGCCGCCGCCAAGGTCGTGCGCGGTCACCACGTCGCGACAACCGTCCGCGCGATGGTCGTTCCCGGCTCGCAGCGTGTGAAGCATCAGGCCGAAGAAGAAGGTCTTGACGTGATCTTCAAGTCCGCCGGCTTCGAGTGGCGCGAGCCCGGCTGCAGCATGTGTCTCGGCATGAACCCCGACATCCTGCAACCCGGCGAGCGCTGCGCCTCCACCAGCAATCGCAACTTCGAAGGCCGCCAGGGCCGCGGAGGCCGCACGCATCTCCTCTCGCCCGAGATGGCCGCAGCCGCCGCCATCACTGGCCACCTCACCGACATCCGCAAGTGGAAGCATGAGCACGCGGAAGACTTCAACGCAGACCAGATCCTCGCGCCAGGAGGTTCGCGCTAATGGAACCCATCAACATCCTCACCTCCACCGCCGTCCCGCTGCCGCTGCCCAACATCGACACGGACCAAATCATCCCCAAGCAGTTCCTCAAGCGCATCGAGCGCACGGGTTACGGCGACTTCCTCTTCTACGACTGGCGCTACAACCTCGACATTCCTGACCATGTCGAACCTCGCCGCGACTTCATCCTTAACAAGCCTGAATACAAGGGCTCCGAGATCCTCATCGCCGAAAAGAACTTCGGCTGCGGCTCCTCGCGCGAGCATGCCGCATGGGCCATCAACCAGTACGGCTTCCGCGCCGTCATCGCACCCAGCTTCGCCGACATCTTCTTCTCGAACGCCGGCAAGAACGGCATCATCCTCGCCGCGCTCACCGACGCCGAAGTCGAAACCCTCATTCAACGCAGCACCGCAAACCCGAAACACCTGATCACCATCAACCTCGAAGCCCAGACCGTCACCGACGAGCAGGGCTTCCACGCCCACTTCGACATCGACCCATTCCGCAAATACTGCCTGCTGAACGGCCTCGACGACATCGGCCTCACCCTCCGCCACGAAGCCGACCTCAACAAGTTCGAAACCAAACACGACCACGAGTTCTGGTCCGCACCGAAGGCCAACGAAGCCGCATAGTCGAAAAGGAAAATCGAAGTGTCAGACGCACCGAAGAATCTCCCCGCAGGCAAAACAAACTCCGTCGTCCTCACCGAAGGCCCTTCGCGCGCCGCTGCGCGCAGTTACTTCCGCGCCGTCGGCTTCAGCAAAGAAGACCTGCACAAGCCCATCATCGGCATCGCCAACACCTGGACCGAGGTCGGCCCCTGCAACTTCCATCTCCGCCAGGTCGCCGAGGCCGTGAAAGAAGGCATCCGCGAAGCCGGCGGCACGCCCATGGAGTTCAACACCATCACCGTGCACGACGGCATCACCATGGGCACCGAAGGCATGAAGGCCTCGCTCGTCTCGCGCGAAGTCATCGCCGACTCGATCGAGCTCGTCACGCGCGCCAACTCCTTCGACGGGCTGGTTTGTATAGCTGGATGTGACAAGAACATGCCTGCCGCCATCATGGCCCTCGCGCGCCTCAACATCCCCGGCCTCATGCTCTACGGCGGCTCCATCGCGCCCGGCGTGCTGCATCAGCCCGATGGCACCAACAAAGAGATCACCATCCTCTCCGTCTTCGAAGCCATCGGCTCGCACGCGGCCGGCCGAATAAACGACGACCAGCTCGAAGCCGTCGAAGCCGCAGCCTGCCCCGGCCCCGGAGCCTGTGGCGGCCAGTTCACCGCCAACACCATGGCCATGGCCGGCGAGTTCCTCGGCATCTCGCCCATCCAGCTCTCCGGCGTACCGGCCATGAGCAAAGAAAAGCACGCCGCCAGCCGCGAAGCTGGCCGCATGATCATGGAACTCGCGCGCAAGCAGGTCAAGCCGCGCGACATCCTCTCGCGCGACGCCATCGACAATGCCATCGCCGCCGTCGCCGCATCCGGCGGCAGCACCAACGCCGTGCTTCATCTCAAGGCCATCGCGCACGAACTCGGCATCGACCTCACGCTCGAAGACTTCGACCAGATCTCTGACCGCACGCCCTTCATCTGCGACCTCTCGCCCGGCGGCAAGTACGCGGCCACGGATTACCAGAACGCCGGCGGTTCCCGCCTGCTTGCCGCGCGCCTGAAAGCGCACGGTTCGTTGAAAGACATCCCCACCGTCAGCGGCAAGAACCTCTTCGCCGAAGCCGACGCCGCGGTTGAAACTCCCGGCCAGGTCGTCATTCACAACTGGGACAAGCCGCTCAAGCCCACCGGCGGCCTCGTCATCCTGCGCGGTAATCTCGCGCCGGACGGCTGCGTCATCAAGGTCGCCGGCCACGAGCGCCTCAACCACACCGGCACCGCCCGTGTCTTCGACCGCGAGCAGGACGCGTTCGACGCTGTCGAGCACGGCAAGATCAACCCCAACGACGTCCTCGTCATCCGCTACGAAGGCCCCCGCGGCGGCCCCGGCATGCGCGAGATGCTCGCCGTCACCGCCGCCATCAAAGGCATCCCCGAGCTGAGCGAAACCGTCGCGCTGCTCACCGACGGCCGCTTCTCCGGCGCCACGCGCGGCCTCATGGCCGGCCACGTCGCTCCCGAAGCCCAGCTCGGCGGCCCCATCGCCGCCGTCCGCGAAGGCGACACCATCACCTTCGACATCCCCAACCACAAACTCACACTCAATATCTCCGACGAAGAGATGAAGTCGCGCCTCAAAAACTTCAAAGCTCCCGAACCTCGCTTCAAACGCGGTGTCTTCGCCAAATACGCCAACTCAGTAAGCAGCGCCAGCGAAGGCGCCGTGACAACCTAGTTGTTTCCGGGATACGGCTTCAAGCATTTCCCTGGAGCCACCACAAATTGAAGTCATCCCTTTCAGGACACCCTTCATGATCCGGACCGCCCCAGCAGCTGTTGCAGTAGCAAATCCGCCCACCCCGATGGAGCATCACAGGTTTCATTTCCTTGATGCACTTCGAGGTATCGCGGCTGTTCTGGTCGTATTCCGGCATGCCCCTCAGATCTTTCAGCGGGGCCTCTATACGCGCAACAGCTACTTGGCCGTAGACTTCTTTTTCTGCCTCAGTGGATTTGTCGTCGCATTTTCGTATGAAGGGCGCCTTGCGAGTTCTATGAAGTTCCGCGACTTTGCAGTCGCTCGCATCATCCGCCTCATGCCCATTGCAATCCTTGGGGCCGCCATCGGAGCTATTGAGCTTGGCCGTGACCGATATTTGGTGGGTCATTTGTTCATCGGACGACTGGCCGGCTTGTTCCTCATGAATTCCGTCATGCTCCCGCACCTGCCGAAAGAGATGTTTCCACTGGATGAGGTCATGTGGTCGCTGTGGGTGGAGCTCATCGCCAACTTCGCCTATGCTGCTCTCGTTCGTGTTCGTCTTGCAGGAACAGGTCTGCTGTTTGGCATCTCCTTTCTGTCATTTGTTGGATTGGCGTATGAACGTAAGGTTCATGGAACGTTCGATCTGGGATACGCACCGGCAAATGCGCATGTCGGTCTGCTCCGCGTGGGAGTTTCGTTCTTTATTGGAGTGCTCGTCCTGCGTCTGTACAGAAGGTGGGCGCCTTCCAGGCTCCACAACCGCAGGGCCATTCTTGCGATGCTCTTCGTGGTTGGTGTTCTCGTTTTTTCGTTGTGTAACAACGCCTGGTTTTCAGGACTCGCAGCAGTGGAGATGTTGACCGTCGTCGTCGTGTACCCGGCCATCATCTACCTCGGAGCTCGCGCCATTCCACCCAGCGCATTTGTCGCTCCCTGTGTAGTCCTCGGCACGGTTTCCTATGTTGTCTATATCCTTCATCCGCCTTTGTTATGGTTTCTGGGCCGACATGCTGTTTTGCAGCTTGGAGCAGCACATCCGGGTCTCACCAGGCCGACAATGCTGATATATACCGCTTTCATCGTGGCGCTTTGCTGGGCGGTTGCACATTTTTATGAATCTCCCATACACCAATGGCTCAGCCAGACCTATCGGACACGTGCAGTCAGGAGACTTGCATGAACAATCAACACCCCACGCTCACCGGCAGGTTCGCTTACTAACGCAACATTACACAGCTCGCACTCACGAGACCTCATTGATCGAAGCCCTCAAATCCCTCTTCAACCTTGCCACCGCGGCACGCAACGAAGGCCACGATGACGAAGCCGAGCGCCTGTACAAGGAAGCTGCCGAAGAAGCCCGCGCACAGGACACGGTGGGCCGCGCCGAAGCGCTCATCGGTACGGCTCAGATCCGGCGTCACCGGGGCGATCGATCAGGTTCTTCGATCTATCTCTCCGAGGCCATCACTCTGCTCCGCAACGAATTCGCCACACAACCCGAGTGCATCGCGCCAACGCTCGCTTACGCGCTCACGCATGCCGCCGAACTGCGCAGCGAACTCGGGGAAAATGCAGTCGCGGGCACACAGATCGAAGAAGCCATACGCCTCTACCGCGCCATTGAACCTCTGCCGACGCTCGACCTTGCCAACGCGCTTCGCGTCTCCGCGATGAACAACGAACGTGAAGCGCTCTCCGCCTGGACCGAAGCGCAAACTCTCTACATCACGATCTCGCAGAACCCCGGTATCGACGAAGCGCAAAAGCACCTCGACTGCCTCCAACAGATCGCACCGGAAGCAGCTAACCGGCCCCGCAGCTAACACAGCAGGAGACCACCGTATGGCCAGCAAGAATCAACACCCCACGCTCACCGGCTCCGAGATCCTCTGGGCCACGCTCGCGGGCGAAGGCACCACCACCGTCTTTGGCTATCCCGGCGGAGCCATCCTCCCCGTCTATGACGCGTTGCGCAAGTTCCCCACCATCCACCACGTTCTGGTGCGCCACGAGCAGGGCGCTGCGCATATGGCTGACGGCTACGCGCGCGCCTCTGGCCGACCCGGCGTCTGCATGGCCACCTCCGGCCCCGGCGCGACGAACCTCGTCACCGGCCTCGCCACCGCGATGCTCGACAGCATCCCCATCGTCGCCATCACCGGCCAGGTCTCGTCCAAAGTTCTCGGCAGCGACGCCTTCCAGGAGATCGACATCACCGGCATCACGCTGCCGATCACCAAGCACAATTTCCTCGTCACCCGCGCCGAAGACATCGCTCCCGCCGTCCGCCAGGCCTTTCAGATCGCCACCTCCGGACGTCCCGGCCCCGTGCTCATCGACATCACCAAGGACGCACAACAGGCCTCCGCTATCTTCGACTTCGACGCCGCCAAGCCTGCGCCCTATCGCCCACATCCGATGCTGCGCGCCGAATCTTGCGCAATCCGCGAAGCCATCGATCTAATCCAGCACTCCAAAAAACCAGTCATCCTCGCCGGCCACGGCATCGTCGAATCCGGCGCGGAGCGCGAAGTACTTGCCTTCGCAGAAGCGCTGCAGATCCCCATCGCTTCGACCCTGCTCGGCTTGGGCGCCATCCCCGCCGGCCATCCACTCTCGCTCGGCATGATGGGCATGCACGGCGAATCGTGGGTCAACAACGCCATCCAGCAGTCCGATCTCCTCCTCGCCTTCGGCATGCGCTTCGACGACCGCGTCACCGGCAACCTCGCCAGCTACGCTCCCAACGCGAAGAAGATTCACGTCGAGATCGATCCCTCCGAGATCAATAAGAACGTCCGCGCCGACGTCGCCCTCATCGGCGACCTCAAAGAAGTGCTGCAACTTCTCCTCCCCCTGTTGTCATCCCGCAGCGAAGCGGAGGGATCTGCTTCTCGCGCATGGCTGCAGGAGATCAACAAGTCCAAAGGCACCGCCGCCGTCCGCGACATCATCAATCTCCCCGACAACGGCCACCTCTACGCCGCGCACGTCATCCACGACATCTGGAAGGAAGCACGTGAAGCAGGAAGATTAGAAAACACCATCATCGTCACCGACGTCGGCCAACACCAGATGTGGGAAGCGCAATACTTCAAGCACGAGTCCCCGCGCTCGCTCGTCACCTCCGGCGGCCTCGGCACCATGGGCTTCGCTTTACCTGCCGCCATCGGCGCAAAGTTCGCCTGCCCTGAAAAAGACGTCTGGGTCATCGCCGGCGACGGCGGCTTCCAGATGACCGCAGCCGAGCTCTCCACCATCGTGCAGGAAAAACTCGCCATCAACATCGCCGTCATCAACAACGGCTTCCTCGGCATGGTGCGCCAGTGGCAGGAGACCTTCTACGAGAAGAACTACTCCGCCTCGCCCATCCTCTCGCCGGACTTCGTCATGCTCGCCGCCGCGCACGGCATCGACGCCGCCAACGTCACCAAGCGTGCCGAGGTCACACCCACAGCTACGCGCGCACGCACTAGCGGCAAACCCTTCCTCATCAACTTCGCCGTTGAAAAAGAAGACGGCGTCTACCCCATGATCACGCCCGGCGCCGCCCTCCACGAGATGGTCCGCCGCCCACAAAAAGACCCGCTCCTCGAAACCGCGGAGGACGAGTAATGCGCCTTACTTTTGCGGCTACAGGTTTGATGGTCATCATTGCGACGGGCTGCAAATCCGCGCCCGCGCCCACTCCCGCACCTTCATCACCCGTCATCGCGAAACCCGCCTATTCCCCACGCCCCACCATCACCCCGCCACCCTTCCGCGTCTTCCACACCACCGACAACTCCATCACCCTCGTCACCGACGCTAACGCCACTGACGACCAGATCGCCGCCATCCTCTGGCAGCTCCACGACGCAGCCCGCGCCCACACCTTCGACAAACTCCACATCTCTCAACAATTCGTCGACAAGCGCGACCCCATGATCTGGTTCCACGTCTACCGCGGCGCAAAATGCGCGAGCGAAAAATACACCACCGGCAAACTCCCCTGCGGCCCCAGCTATCACGCCGCCGGCGACTACACCCTCGGCAGCTTCTCCAACAAGAACCGCGACGACGCCGTCCTGCTCCACGCCGACGACAAACAAACCGAACTCTGGAATCCCGACGCTCCACCCACGTCTTAGCTTTATTCACTGTTCACTACTCACTATTCACTGAGACCTCCATGCTCCACACCTTCGTCGCCATCGTTCAAGACAAGCCCGGCACGCTCACCCGCGTCGCCTCGCTCTTCCGCCGGTTGAACATCAACATCGTCTCGCTCACCGTCGGCGAATCCGAGCGCCCCGACACCTCGCGCATGACCATCGTCTGCGAGGCCCACGAGCACGCCGCGCATCGCATCCGCGCCTCGCTCTACAAGCTCGAGACCACCATCGACGTCGACGAGGTCAACCGCGCCGAAGCCGTCGTCCGCGAGCTCTGCCTCATCAAGGTTGCCGCCGGCCCCAACCAGCCGCACGGCGTCCACTCACGCTCGCAGATCTTCGAGCTCGCCAACGTCTTTCGCGCGCGCGTCGTCGACCTCGCACCCGAATCCATCATGCTCGAGATGACCGGCTCCGCCTCCAAGATCGAAGGCCTCCTGCAGGTCCTTCGCGAAACCGGCTACGAGGTCCTCGAGGTCTCACGCACCGGCCGCATGGCCATGCGCCGCGGCCACCACACCGGCCGCGTCCTCAAAGCCCTTGGCAGCAAAGCCGACGAACCACAGAACGCCGCCGCCGACCCCGACGTTCTCTCACGCAATGAGATCCTCCCCACTGAATTCGAGGACTAGGACACTGAAGCCATGAACCGCCGCGAGTTCCTCAAGACGAGCACCGCCGCCTCTGCCGCAGCACTCTCGCCGAGCACACTCCATGCGCTCGCGCCTGATCCCGCGTCGCCTTTGCGCCAGCTCGACTACTCGCAGGTCGCCCTCCTCGACTCACCCTTACGCACGCAATTCGATTACAACCACGCTTTTTTCCTCGCGCTCGATAACGACCGCCTGCTCAAACCCTTTCGCCAGCTCACCGGCATGCCCGCGCCCGGCGAAGACATGGGCGGCTGGTACTCTCCATCCCCTGATTTCGACCCACCCAAAAATTTCACTGGCTATGTGCCCGGCCACACCTTCGGCCAATGGGTCTCTGCGCTGTCACGCATGTACGCCGCAACAGGCGACAAAGCCACGCAACAAAAAGTCCACGCACTGCTCACCGGTTTCGCCGCAACCGTCTCGCCGAAGTTCTACGCCAACTACTGCCTCCCCTGTTACACCTTCGATAAATCCATGTGCGGCCTCATCGACGCACATCAGTTCGCGCAGGATCCCATCGCACTCGACGTCCTCGGCCATGCAACCGACGCCGTGCTTCCTTACCTGCCGGACCACGCGCTCACACGCCGCGAGATGGCCGCGCGCCCGCACCCGAACATCGCCTACACCTGGGACGAACCCTACACGCTGCCCGAAAACTTCTATCTCGCATACCTTCGCAGCAACAACCCGCGCTATCGCCAGCTCGCGCAGCGCTTCTTGCAGGACAGCGCCTACTTCACACCGCTCTCACAAAATCACAACGCGCTCATCGGCGAGCATGCCTACTCGCACGTGAACGCGCTCAACTCCGCCATGCAGGCATATCTCGTCGACGGCAGCACAATGCACTTCGATGCCGCGCGCAATGGCTTTCGCTTCGTGCAGGATCAAAGTTTCGCCACCGGCGGCTGGGGACCGAATGAAACCTTCCAGGATCCTACGTCCAACGGTCTCGCCGACTCACTCCACACCACGCACGCCAGCTTCGAGACACCGTGCGGATCCTACGGCCACTTCAAGATCACACGCTATCTCATCTGCGCCACCGGCGATCCGGCCTACGGCGACAGCATGGAGACCGTGCTGTACAACACCATCCTCGGCGCGCGTCCCATCCAGCCCGACGGCACCAGCTTCTACTACTCCGACTACAACAACGACGCACACAAGTTCTTTCATAACGACAAGTGGCCCTGCTGCTCGGGCACCTTCCCGCAGGTCACCGCCGACTACGGCATCAGCTCCTACTTCGCCACGCCACGCGGCCTCGCCGTGAACCTTTATCACCCTTCGCGCGTCTCGTGGAAGCAAGCCGGCGCGAACGTCACCCTCACACAAACCACCAGCTATCCCAGCAACGGCGAAGTAACTCTCGCGCTCAACACCGACCGCACTCGCAGCTTCCCCATCGCTCTCCGCACCCCTGCATGGGCCGGCCCCGCAACGCACGCTCTGGTCAACGGTCGCACGGCGCCCGGCCTCGCTGCACATCCCGGCACATGGCTGGTCATGGACCGCGAGTGGCGCAACAACGATCGCATCGAGCTCACACTCGACATGCCGCTGCGGCCCGTTCCGCTCGATCCCAACCACTCGAATCTCGTCGCGCTGATGCGAGGTCCAGTTGCGCTGTTCGCTGTTCTGCCGGCCTCTGACAAAGTCACTCGCCAGCAGCTTCTCAGCGCGAAGCAAACATCGCCCAGCTCAAACCAGCACACCGTCGCGACCGATAGCGGCAGCATCAACTTCCTGCCCTTCACCTCCATCACTGACGAGCACTATCGGCTTTACCAGCAGACCTGAATCGCTCGCGCAAAGTTCATCACCAAGTACTCCACAAAAAAGGAAGCAACAACATGGCAAAGACCTACCACGATCAAGACGCTGACCTCTCTCTCATCCAGGCCAAGAAGGTCGCCATCATCGGCTACGGCTCGCAGGGCCACGCGCATGCGCTCAACCTCAAGGACTCCGGCGTGCACGTCAAAGTCGGCCTGCGCCCCGGCTCCGCGAACGCCAAGAAGGCCGAGCTCGCCGGCCTCGAAGTCACCTCGCCCGCCGAAGCTGCCAAGTGGGCTGACGTCGTCATGCTCCTCGTCCCCGACCAGACCGCCGCGAAGGTCTACAAGGAGATCGAAGCCGGCCTGCAAATCAAAGGCTCCGACGGCCAGCCCAAGACCCTGATGTTCGCGCACGGCTTCAACATCCGCTTCCGCACCATCACTCCCCCGACAGATCTCGACGTCTCGCTCGTCGCTCCGAAAGGCCCCGGCCATCGCGTGCGCGAGGTCTTCACCGAAGGTGGCGGCGTTCCCGCGCTCGTCGCTGTCGAGCAGGATGCCTCCGGCAAAGCTCTTGCCAACGCGCTTTCCTATGCCAAGGGCATCGGCGGAACACGCGGAGGAGTGCTCGAAACCACCTTCACCGAAGAGACCGAGACCGACCTCTTCGGCGAGCAGGCCGTCCTCTGCGGTGGCACCGCCGCACTCGTAAAAGCAGGGTTCGAGGTCCTCACCGAAGCCGGCTACCAGCCCGAACTCGCCTATTTCGAGGTCCTCCACGAGCTCAAGCTCATCGTCGATCTCATGTATCGCGGCGGACTCGAGTACATGCGTTACTCCATCTCCGACACCGCCGAGTGGGGCGACTACATCGCCGGCCCGCGCATCGTCACGCCCGCCGTCAAGGACGCCATGCGCGGTCTCCTCAAGGACATTCAGGACGGCAGCTTCGCGAAACGCTTCATCGAAGACCAGAACACCGGCCGCAAGCAGTTCGAGAAGTTCCGCGAGCAGGAGCGCAACCACCCCGTCGAGAAGGTTGGCGCCGAGCTCCGCAAATCCATGCCCTTCCTCGACCCCGTCAAGGTCGAAAACGGCACCGTCGTCAAAGCGTAAACCTCAAAGCGCCCTCAAGAAAACCGGGTGCCCCATTCATGACGACAGCCTTATCGTCGTCATGAGTGGGGTATTCTTCTGGAGCCTGACTGTCTCCCGCGGAGCGCGCGATGCCTCTCTCCATCTCCGTCGAAAATCTCCTCGCCTGGAATGACGCCACTACGCAGCACTGGCGCGACTTCTTCCACGCCAATCCCCTGCAGCTCCTTCTGCCCTGCGACATCCGCAACAGCAAGACCGTCGCTGACACGCTGCAGCACATTGTCGCCGTCGAGCTCCGCTACGCCCAGCGCCTCGCCGGCCTCCCCGAATCTTCCTACGACGAAATCCCCAAAGACTCCATCGACACGCTCCTCACCGCGCACACGCTCGCCTTCGATTTGGTGCGCACCCTCCTCGCGAACCCCTCCTACGACTGGTCCACCGAGATCACCTTTGACACCCTCACTCTCGGCCGCCTTCGCGCCTCTCGCGAGACCATCCTCCTGCACCTCACCCTCCACAGCATTCGCCACTACGCGCAGCTCGCCACGCTCCTCCGGCAGCAGGGCTTCAAACACACCCAGCCCATGGACTACCTCTTCATCGCCGCGCAACGCGCCTGATCCGCCGCGACCACCCGCACCCCAACCTCATCCAACCGCCATGCCCACTGCTCTTCGCCTGAACGCCTTCGGCCTCGAACACCTCGCACTCGAGGCTGCCCCACTCCCGGCGCTCGGCCCCACCGACGTCCACGTGCACCTCCACGCCGCCTCGCTCAACTACCGCGACCTCATGGTCGCCCTCGGCCAGTACAACCCCAAAATGGCCCTCCCGCGCATCCTCGGCTCCGACGCCGCGGGCGAGGTCGTCGCCGTCGGCCCCGCCGTCACCCTTTTCAAGCCCGGCGACCACGTCTGCAGCCTCTTCTTCCAGGATTGGCTCGACGGCGAAATCCAGCCGCTCACCGGCAAGTCCGCCCTCGGCGGCGCCATCGACGGCGTCTTCGCCACCGAGCGCGTCCTCCCCGAAACCGGCCTTATCCTCGCGCCCGCACACCTCAGCTTCGAAGAGGCCGCCACCCTCCCCTGCGCCGCCCTCACCGCCTGGAACGCCCTCGTCGAACAGGGCCACCTCCGCGCCGGCCAGACCGTCCTCGTCCAGGGCACCGGCGGCGTCTCCCTCTTCGCCCTTCAGATCGCCCGCATGCACGGCGCCACCGTGATCCTCACCAGTTCCTCCGACCAGAAGCTCGACCGTGGCTGCCGCCTCGGCGCTCACCGCACCATCAACTACAAGTCCACACCCGACTGGGACAAAGCCGCCAAAGACCTCACCGCCAACACCGGCGTCGACCACGTCGTCGAAGTCGGCGGCCAGGGCACGATCGCCAGATCCCTCAGCGCCGTCCGACCCTCCGGCCACGTCCACGTCATCGGCGTCCTCTCCGGCAGCAACCCCGACGCCGGCTCAGGTATCGACGTCCGCTCCATCCTCACCAAATCCGTTCACATCAACGGCATCTACGTCGGCAGCAGGGCCATGTTCCAGCGCATGAACGCCGCCATCTCCGCCAACCACCTCAAGCCCGTCATCGACCGCGTCTTCCCGCTCTCAGAAGCCCGCGCCGCCTTCGAGCACATGCAGAACGGCAGCCACTTCGGCAAGATCGTCCTCTCGCTAACCCGCTGAAAACACAATCCCTGACGCAGAAAGCCCCTGCGCTCTGGCAGGGGCTCACCTAACTGAATTGTGTTCAGGACGTTAGGTCGTAACGATCTCAACTCCGCGCCAGAACGCCACATGGTGCTTCACTGACTTCGCAGCCGGCTTCGGGTCAGGGTAGTACCACGCCGCGTCCAGATTCTCCTGGCCGTCCACGAGCACCGTATAGTACCGCGCGCGTCCCTTGGACGGGCACGTCGAGCTGCTCGAGCTCGGCCGCAGATACGCCCGGTTCACGCTCTCCTCTGGGAAGTAAATGTTTCCCTCGACGGTCTCAACCTTGTCGCTCTCCGCCAGGGTTTGTCCGTTCCAAATCGCCTTTGCCATATCGCCTTCCTGTCTTTTCAGTCAGATAGAAGCAGCCCGGCTCTTCCGCACCTGTCCAGAGAGCTCAGTGGCCGCAGCCTATGCGGCTGGTCTAACAGCAGTTTATCACGGTTGTACCGGAAATGGAAAGTCCAGCTTCGTATTCCTACAGAACTTCATAGAAACCAATAGCTTTATTGATTAGCTAAAAACGAACGCAGCTCCTGCATCCTGCGCATTGCCGGCTATATCCCCCACCAGCTTGCTCCGCGTCTGCCGCGGTCGCCATCGCCGCCTCAGGCCACCGCCTCGACCACCGGCCGTGTCTTCTCCGGATCCGGCCGCTTCAGCTCCTTGGGCTCTTCCTTCGGCTTCGGCGGCCCGATCTTCTTTTCGTACGTGCAAACGACACCATTCGCAGACTGCTCGGGTCCCTTCTTTGACCGCCGCTTCGGCATCCGCTCCTGGTTATTCGGGCACACTAGCCATGTGCCTTCCTTGTCCGAAACCTCCAGCAAATACGGCGACTTGCACTTCGGGCACGCCTGCGCCACCAGCTTCTGGTTGCTCGTAAAGTCGCACTTCGGATACCGCGTGCATCCGTAGAACACATCGCCGCGCCGGTTCTTCCGCACGGCAACATCGCCGCCGCACTTCGGGCACGGCACGTCCAGGATCTCCTGCTTCACGTACTTGCACTTCGGGTAGCCCGAACACGCGATGAACTCGCCATACGGCCCTTCGCGCTGCAGCAGCGGCTTGCCGCACTTCGGGCACGCCTCCTCCAGCTGCACCGGCGGCTTCTGCTGCACCTTCTGGTTCAGCTTCCGGATCGTCTTGCACGGAGGGTCCTCGTTGTACCCCGGGCACGCCATGAACGGACCCCACGGCCCATTCCGCAGCACCATCTGGCGGCCGCAGTTATCGCAGAACTCCTCTTCCTGCTCGTCCGCGGCATCTGCTCCCGGCGCATTCAAGTCCGGCTTCGCGGCAATATTCTCCTTCGTGTAGTCGCAGCTCACCGGCTCGACCGAGACCTTCTTCCAGTCCTTCATCGCCAGCCGCAGCGCCGCCGCCAGCTCCTTCCGGTCCTTCGAATCAGTGACTTCAACAGCCCGCTCCGTGCCCTCGGCGTCCGTCCCCCGCACCTTCAGCGTCGCGTGGTGGAACTTCTCTGAGATCTTCTTCAGCACGTCGCGCTCGCTCTTCTTCCACGCCGCGGCGCTCACGCTAGTCGGCTTCTCATTCGTGTAGTTCGCACATGAGTAAAAGCTCCCGAACTTGCCCCACTTCAAATACAGCGGAGCTCCGCACTTCTCGCAGATCTGGTCCGTCTCCTCTTCCATGGCCTTCACGTCCGCCATCTCCTCGCTGGCAACCTTCAGCTCGCCCTCGAGATGGTCGTAGAAGCCATTCAAAAGATCCGTCCACTTCTCCGTTCCTTCTTCCACCGCGTCCAGCTCGTTCTCGAGGCCGGCGGTGTACTCCACCTTGAAGATGTACGGAAAATTCTTCACCAGCAGGTCCGTGACCACCATGCCGATCTCAGTCGGCACCAGCCGCGCCTTGATCTTCTTGACGTAGTCCCGCTCCTGGATCGTGTTGATGATCGACGCATACGTCGACGGCCTTCCAATGCCGTTCTCCTCCAGCGTCTTCACCAGACTCGCCTCGTTGAAACGTGGCGGAGGCTGCGTGAACTTCTGCTGCGAATCCAGCTTCAACTTCGTCAGCGCCTGCCCATCGTTCAGCTCCGGCAACCGGCGCTCCGCCTCGTCCTCTTTCGCTCCATCCCCATCGGCGTCACCATCGGCGCGCGAATCCTGCGCCTTCTGTTCCTGCCTCGCCGCATCCGCAGAAGCCTTCACATCGCGCGCAGCCTTGGCCTTTTTCGCCTGCTCCTCGTACCACAGGAAGCCCGCAAACTTCAGCACGCTTCCGGTGGTCCGGAAGTCATAGCTAATATCGGCCTTCGCTTCAATGTCCACCGTCGTCTGGTCGAACACCGCCGGGACCATCTGGCTCGTCACTGCGCGCTCCCAGATCAGCGAATACAACCGGAACTGCTCGTCGCTCACATACCGCCGCACAAACTCCGGCGTCCACGCAATGTTCGTCGGCCGAATCGCCTCGTGCGCATCCTGCGCGTCCTTCTTCGACGAGTACACATTCGGCTTCTCCGGCACATACTCCTTGCCGAGCTGCTTGCTCACATGCTCGCGGATCGCCTCAATCGCATCCGGGCTCATGCGCGTCGAGTCAGTACGCATGTAGGTGATAAGGCCCACCGTGCCTTCCGCCCCCAGATCGATGCCTTCATACAGCCGCTGCGCCACACCCATCGTGCGCCGCACACCAAACCCCAGCCGTCCCGCCGCCTGCTGCTGCAACTGCGACGTCGTAAACGGAGGCCGCGGCTTGCGCCTCATCTCCTTCTTCTCGACCGTCCGCACGCGCCACGTCGCGCGCTCCAACTGCCCCATCACCTCATCGACCGCCGCCTTGTCCGGCAGCGCATTCGCAATATACTTCCCCTCCTCCGCGCGGTCTTCCACGCGCACCGGTGTGCCCTTCACTCCAACCATGCGCGCGGTGAATTGATTAGCCTCGCCATCCTTCCCGCCGCTCGGCGCCAGCACCGCATCAATATTCCAGTACTCCGTCTGCGGGAAATCCTTGATCGCACGCTCGCGCTCCACGATCAGCCGCAACGCCACAGTCTGCACGCGCCCCGCGCTCAGTCCGCGCTTCACCTTGTCCCACAGGAGCGGTGAAATTTGATACCCCACCAACCGGTCCAGGACTCGTCGCGTCTGCTGCGCGTCGACAAGGTTCTCGTCCACATCGCGCGTATGCTGAAACGCCTGCTGCACGGCCTTCTTCGTAATCTCGTTGAAGGTCACGCGCTGAATCTTCTTCTTGTCCTTCACAGCCGGCAGAAGCTGCATCCTCAAATGCGCGGCAATCGCCTCACCTTCGCGGTCCGGGTCAGGCGCCAGGAACACAGAATCGCTCTTCGCCGCCAGCTTCTTCAGCCGGTCGACCACCTTCTCCTTCCCCGGCGACACAATCAGCGTCGGCTCAAACGTCCGCCGCTTCAGCTCCACACCAATATCGTTCTTCGGCAAATCCATGATGTGGCCAATCGAGGCCTCCACCACATAGTCATTGCCGAGATACTTCCCGATCGTCTTCGCCTTCGCAGGCGACTCTACGATCACAAGATTCTTTGCCATTCTGTTGCCTTACTCCAGTGGGGGGCACCTGCCCTCCCGTCCATCAACCAACGTCAATGCACCCTAACACGCCCCGCCAAGGCGAAGTCAAACGCCGCCCCAACAGGCAGTCGTTCCGTTGGACGTTCTCAATCGTTGGAAATTGTGGAAAAATCAGGTGTTCAAAACGCTCTAAAACCGCTCAAAAACGATTCAAAACAGCTAAAAACAGCGCACGTAATTTTTGCCGGGCATCTGTTTTACCCTCCCCGCGAGCTCTAACTCGAACAGCGCCGTAAAGATCTCACCCGAGACCATCTTAGGCTCCAGCCGTTCAATCAACTCATCCAGCTGAACCGCCTCATCTGCTCGTAACTCGCTGAAAACAAGACGCTCATGCTCGCTCATCGGCTGCCCTGCTCCGCTTGAGCCGTCGCTAAATAAGGATGCGGTTCCCCCCGCTCCGGATTCAAGCCCCTCCTCCAAAGCAATCCGGTCCTGGGAGCGCAGATCCTCCCAAATGTCCTCCCATGTTGCAGTTAGCTTCGCCCCCTGCTTGATCAGCGTATTCGGTCCCCACGCATTCTTGTTAGTCGCATTCCCCGGCACCGCGTAGATGTCCCGCCCCTGCTCCAATGCGCATCGCGCCGTAATCCGCGTCCCCGAGTATTCCGCAGCCTCCACCACCAGAACCCCAACGCTCATGCCGCTCAGCGTGCGGTTGCGGATCGGAAAGTTCTGCGGAGCCGGGAAGGTCCCCAGCGGGAACTCGCTCACAACGGCCCCGCCGCTGGCCACGATATGCTCTGCAAGTTTTTTATTTTCTTTAGGATAGATGACGTCGATTCCCGTCCCCCATACCGCGACCGTCTTGCCTCCGGCCTCAATCGCGCCCTTGTGCGCGCAGGTGTCCACGCCTCGCGCCATCCCGCTCTGGATCACCACTCCACGCTTGGCCAGGTCCCGGCTCAGCATCTCCGCCATGCCCGAGCCATACGGCGTCGGATTCCGCGTGCCCACCACCGCAATGCCTGCGCGGTTCAAAATCGACGCATCGCCCCGCACCCACAGCACCGGCGGCGGATCGAAGATCTCCATTAACCTGCCCGGATAGTCCGCGTCATCCATCGTCAGGAATGCCGCGCCCGCGTCTGCCAACCGGCTGATCTCCTCGGCGGCCGCCTTTCGCGCCCGGCCATCGAAGACGAACTGCGCCGCAGCCGCGGGCATCCCCAAGCTCTCCAACTCCGTCAGCGACGCCCCAAAGAGCCGCTGAGCGTCCCCACCGAGCCTCTGCACCGCCCTCGTACACCTCGTTGGGCCCATTCCGGGGGTCAGCACCAGAGCCATCCATGCCAAACGTGCCTCCGCCGGTACCCCCATCCGTTCGCCCACCCCTGACCCAACTCCAGTCCCTGCCTCAACCATCTGCGTCATTACCTCAACATCCGTAACGTGCTCGCATCGTATCGCACGGCGATTCCACACCAATATCCCACTAAAATCTGGTTGTGCCCCTTCGCGTCTCTGCCATCTCATTTCTCAACCCGGCGCCCCTCCTCTTCAACTTCCAGCACCCACCCACCGCGGCCTTGCTGCGCCCCTGCTACGAGCTGCATTACACCTCCCCGGCCCATTGCGCGCGCGAGCTCCACATAGGCGCCGCCGACCTCGGCCTCATTCCTATAGCGGAGCTCACTCCCGAGTTGGCCATCGTTCCCGGCTGCACCATCGCCAGCCTCCAGGAGGTCCGCAGCATCCTGCTGCTGGTCAAAAATCCCGGCAACCTATCCGTCGAGGAAGCGCTCGCCAACGTCACCACAATCGCCACCGACAACGCCTCGCGCAGCTCCACCGCCTACGCGCACATCCTCTTCGAGCACTTCCACAACACCCGCCCCACCTTTTCCGAGCACCGCGCCGATGCCGTAGGCATGCTCGCCACCGCCGACGCTGCGCTCCTCATCGGCGACCCCGCGCTCCTCGCCCGCGAGCAGCGCGACCAGATCCAGGCGCACATCGACGCCACCTTCGGCCCCACCCCGCTCCTCTGGCTCGACCTCGCTGCCCTCTGGCGTCACCACACTGGCCTTCCCTGGGTCGCCGCCGTTTGGGCCGTCCGTCCGGTCGCACTCCAGCTCGCCGGCGTCTCCGCCCAGCAGCTCACTCAGGACCTCACGGCCAGCCGCGACGCCGGCCTCGCCAACATTGACACCCTCGTCCGCGAATGGACGCCGCGCATCCAGGTCCCACCGGACATCATCCGGACCTATCTCACGCGCAACATCCACTACACGCTCGACCCGGATTGTCTCCTCGCCATCGAGCACTTCCGCGGTCTCGCCACCCAGCTCGGCTGCCTGCCATCGCTCCCGGTGCTGAACCTCCTCACCTAACTCCCTGACTCCACACTCCTAACTTCCTTGAACTCCATCGCCTCGGGCAGCGTCTTACATCCAGCATGAAGCTCGCGCCCCAGCCGATCGCCGTCTTCCTCGCCGCCTCGGCCAACCACACGATGATGCACGCCTTCTATCACCTCGGGCTTGCAGGCCTCGTGCTCATCTCCACCGTCGACAGCTCCTTCGTTCCGCTGCCCATCCCCGGCGTCACCGACATCCTGATCATCCTCTACGCCGCCAACCACGCCAATCTCTTCCTGCTGGTCTTTCTCGCGACGATTGGCTCCGCGCTGGGCGGTTTTCTGTCGCACTGGGCCGGTCAGGTTGGAGGCATGGCCTTCCTTGAAAAACATGTCTCCCCGCGCTACCTCAAACCCATCCAGCACTGGGTAGAGTCGCACTCGATCCTCTCCGTCGCTCTGCCCGCCATCCTTCCGCCGCCGATGCCGCTCTCGCCCTTTGTGCTCGTAGCCGGCGCCGTCAAGATGAACCGCAGGAAGTTCATGACTGCGTTCACCATCAGCCGCTTCGCACGCCACGTCCTCGCCGCCTGGCTCGGCGTGCATTACGGCAAAGCCGTGCTCCATCTCTGGAATGAGTTCTCCGCCCGGTGGGCCGTCACCATCCTTGTCGTCTTCTGGTCGGTCACGATCATCTTCACCGCGATCGGCATCTGGAAGCTCGTCCAGACCTCGCGGAGCATGAAGCTCCGCCCCAACGCCGCCCCTGCTCAGCCCACCACGCCGTAGCGTTTTCCTACGCCCTAATCCGTACTTCCTAATCCCTGCTAAACTAACTCCTGTGCCGGGTCCTACGCGACGCGTACCCGCCAACCCCGCCAGGTCCGGAAGGAAGCAACGGTAACGGGCACACGCGGGCGCAGTAGGTTAACCCGGTACACTTCTTTTCCCCCTCAAAATCTGCGCCTGATCTCTCGCCTCCGCACGCGATAAGATTCTCTGTGGCTACATATTCGCGTTGGAGGACTACATTTTGAGTCTCACCCTGAAGCCCCGGCATGCCGTCCGCGCCAAAATCTCCGCACTCGGCACATACGTTCCGCCCCGGGTCCTCACCAACTCCGACCTCGAAAAGATGGTCGAAACCAACGATCAGTGGATCGTCGAGCGGACCGGCATTCGCGAACGCCACCTTGTCGACAAAGGCGTCGCCACCAGTGACCTCGCCGTTGAAGCCGCACGGCGCTGCCTCGCCTCCCGCGGCGTCGAGCCCACCGAAGTCGAGGCCATCATCATGGCCACCGTAACGCCGGACATGATCTTCCCCTCCGCCGCCTGCCTCGTGCAGAACAAGCTCGGAGCCACCGGCGCCTGGGGCTTCGATCTCTCTGCCGCCTGCTCCGGATTTCCATATGCCCTCCAGGTCGGCGCCAAGCTCGTCGAATCCGGCGCACACAAAAAGGTCCTCGTGATCGGCGCCGACGTCATGAGCTCGATCATCGACTACACCGACCGCTCCACCTGCATCCTGTTCGGCGATGGCGCCGGCGCAGTCCTCCTTGAACCGTGTGAAGAAGGCGAAGTCGGCCTCATCGACTTCTGGCACGAGATCGACGGCTCGGGCGCTGTCTCGCTGAACATGCCCGCCGGCGGATCGCTTCTTCCCGCCTCGCATGAGACCGTCGACAAGCGGCAGCACTTCGTCTACCAGGACGGCCAGTCCGTCTACAAGTTCGCCGTGCGCAAGATGGCCGAAGCCGCCGAAAGAGTCCTCGAGCGCAACGGCGTCACCGGCGCCGACCTCGGCTGCTTCATCCCGCACCAAGCCAACAAGCGCATCATCGAGTCCACAGCGCATCGCCTCGGCATGCCCATGGAGTCGGTCATCCTCAACATCGACCGTTACGGCAACACTACCGCCGGCACGATTCCGCTTGCAATGGACACCGCCATCCAGGAAGGCCGCTTGAAAAAGGGTGACCTCGTTCTGCTCGCTTCGGTCGGTGCTGGCTTCACCGTGGGGGCAACGCTCCTGCGCTGGGAGTTTTAGAGCATTTCTCCTGATACTGTAGTTTCGCGAGAAATCTGTGGAGGTCGTTTTCTTTGGACGCCAACGCTATTCGCTTCGACCACACCTTCAGGAGAATGCTCTAGCTTTCGCCGATGCCCCGCAACATCCTCGTCGCACTCAAATCCGGAACCGACCCCATCGCTCCACTTCCACCAGCTGCGTTTCATCGCACGCTCGAAACACTGCTTTACTGCCCCAGGTGCGAGACCACTTACGTCCTGCTCGCCGACTATGACTGGGCCGTCAGCCGCCACTTCGAAGAGGAGTCACGGCAACATTTAACCCTGTTGCGCAAAACCATCAAATTCGGCCACGATCACGGCCACCGCGTCACGCACTTCGAAACCAACGGCGTCATCGTTACGCGCCACACCCAGCCCGAACGGCCCTCACTTGACGACCTGCGCCCGCTCACGGATCTTCCGCAGTAACCTGCGTGCACGCTTCTGCTGCGAGTTCTGAGCCGGTTTACCCGGCTCGCCGTTGCAGTATCGTCATCTCCCCGAACGTCTTTACCCACTGGTAGTGCTGCGCGATGTAGTTATCCAGCAGATGCACGCCCGTATGCACTGAACTCCCGTTCGGCTCATGGACCGCGTCGAACTCGCTGTCCAGTACGACGTAAGGCGGCTTGTTGCGCTCCAGCTCCGCAACCATCTCCTGCTGTATCGGAGCCGTGTTCTGGAGGAACGGATCGAAGTGCGACCACTTCGTCGCAGGGAGCCGTTGCGTCGCAAAGTACGTCATGTTGTCGTTGATGAAGATCCGGTCGTGCTGAGGCAGACCCACGAATAGCGTGTCGCCCGGCTTTGTATGCGCCTCTAAAAACTCCACCGTCTGGATATGATCGCTATCCATCGAGTAACAGACTCCCCGGGTCACGGGGTTCCTGTCGCGGCACCAGCCGTCGAACGGCGGCTGAGGGTCCATCTTCGCTGGCTCAATCATCCACAGCAACATCGACGACTTGAACTTGTGCAGTCCAGAAACCGCATGCAGTGCTCCCCAACCGGCAAAGATCCAGAGCAGCACAATCATTACCCTCAACGTCTTGCGCAGGCCCTCACTGAAGATCTCTCTATGCTCGTACAACACCGCGGTCATCACGATGCACGGCATGGCAGCCAGAGCTTCGCCCGCCGCCCCTAAGCGCACAACACCCTTTGCATAAGCCATCAGCGCGATGAACAAAAAGGGGATGAGCACGGCGATCCACTCCGGAATCACGTCCGTCTGGACACGCTCGCGTTTCCGAAAGGCGATCATATAACGGGCTGCCACATACACACTGATCGCCATCAGGACGACCAGGACATACACGACGAGATCCTGCAGTTGCGCCAGATGCCGCCAGGGAAACGGCAGTGCACGGGCAGCATGGTAGTGGTGCGCCGTGTACAGCACGATATCGAACAACAAATCGTGAACAGGCGCGACGCGCAGGTATGCCCACGCCGGTGGTGCAACCACTACCGCGAGACCAAGAACATATCCCCAAAGGCTCCGCGCCATCGAGACCGCTCGCGAACGCAGGCTGTCACGGCGCAGATAGCTCGCCACTCCGATCGTCAGAACATGACACGCCAGGATGCCAGCCCCCATGTCATAGCGGAGCAGCGTCGCTACACCCACGAGCGCGCCCGCGGCAAATGCACGGATTGCCGGCAGATCACTCTGGAACACCTTTCTCAGAAGCCACGTTGCCCAAAGCATGACCACCGCCAGCAGCGACCACGCTCCCAGCCCGAACATCCAAAGCAATCCGTAGCACCCAGCGACGGTCGCCACCTTCGGCTTGCAAAGCCGGCGGGTCATCGCGTACAGCGTCACCACCAGCAGCGAATCTGCAAACAGCGCCAGCAGTCTCTCAACCAGCACTGACGGCCCAAACAGCTTGAACAGTCCCGCGATCAAATAAACCGTGGCCGGACCGTAGTTGTAATAGAAGTCTCGATGCGGCACCTGCCCGGCCATCACCCGCATGACACCGGTCAGCAGAATCCCTTCGTCATAAACAACGACGCGACGGTTGCTGGCTAAGAACAACAACAAAAACACGCCCACAAACCCAGCCAGATACTTCCACGCATTCGCCACATTCGTGGCGTGATGCGTGGACCCTTTTGCGCGCTCTTCACGCGCCGAGACCGTCTGCATTACCTCAGTTGTCCTCCGAGATCTTCAGTCTACCAACCGAAACTGGCGACTAATTCCTCGCAGCCCCCATAGGTTGTAGAGCGGGAGCCTGCCTCTTCTCTCGGGTGTTCGCGGCCGGCAGAAGTCGATTCGCCACGCGCAGCAACGGCTTCTCGATCAGGAGATAGAAAACAACGCCGAGCCCCATCAGCACACCGGCGACCGCCAGTTCAGCACATATCAGTTCCACGTACCCGTGCAGCATCACGCGTCTCGAAATCTTTGGACCAACGGTCTCGAAAAGGTAGCCGGACAGCAGGTAGGCCGAGTACGACGAGTTTCCCAGCAGCACCATCACCCTGCCTGCAAACGACCGCATCCCCGGAGACCAGAACACCGTTCCTGCCACGATCAGCCCCGCCGTCACGCCCAGTGTCAACGCGCGCAGCATCACTCCTCTGCCTGCCAGGATGTCGTTCTGAAACTGCCCCATCCCCAGCGTCTTCCACGAATACGCCACGAACGCGAGCGTCCATCCCAGCACGAAAAGCACGACGCCCACCCGCGGCTTGCGTTTCAACCCGTAACGCGAGTACAGGATCGCGATACACACTCCAAAAGCAAATTCCAACAGGATCGGATTCATCACCACAGCCAGAATCGGCCGCCGGAAGTCGATCACTGCACCGAGGCAAACCAAACCCACCAGCATCCAGCCCATGATCGCCGCCGCCCGGCGCACCGCCACCAACAGCAGGGCCGCAAACAGCAGGTAGAAAAACATCTCGAAGATCAGCGTCCAGCTGAAGTTCGCCAGCGTCGGCAGATCCGGGAAGCGCAACCCTGGCAGAAGAAAGATAGCCGGAACATAGGTCAGCCCCTCGGCCAGCCCGTGGTGAAAGTGATGCGCCAGCGGAAGCAGCGCGAACACGAGATACACGGGAAAGATCCTGACCAGGCGTCGCCGCAGAAAATTCCACATCGTCCGAACGCCGGGCGGCCGCGTCTCGCGCAGCACCAGCAACGACAGGATGAAACCGCTGATCACGAAGAAGACGTCGACGCCGAAGATGCCTAACTGCGGCAGGTTCATTCCCGTACTAAGGAACAGCTGCCCGCAGTGCGTCCATGCCACCAGGAACACGGCGATCGCGCGCAATGCCTGAAGACCATCGATCTGTCCCACCTTCGGTGAGGGCAGCGGGAGGCGCAGAGCGTCCCGGCTCACGATGGTCCCCATAGGATGAATGCTAACGAATCGCTGCCTTCCGGTAAAACGGAGCCGCTCCTATCGGGCACTACGAGCGCAGAGCGTAAGGCCCTTCAAGGCTCTTCGCCGCTCTATCGCCACCACTCCCACCAGGCCCAATGCAAGGAGAGCCAAAGTCCCCGGCTCCGGCACCGGCGACACCGAATTCGTCGGAGTTCCAGTCACATCAAACGCCGAGAAATTATCTCCCTGGGTTGCCGCCGTCCACGGCCCTGTCGCGCTGCCCAGTTCGTTGTAATACCACGTGCCGGTATCACCAAAGCTATAGAGCCATCCCGTCGTATTCGCCGAGTCCGTCTGCTGGGCCACAAGCCAATACGTCGAGCCCGCATCCAGCGTCGCGCAGCTACCGCTGCAGTTGAAGTTCACCACCGTAGTCGTGGGGTAATAGGCGTAGCTTCCGTTCTGCGTCAGCGTAGCCAGAATGGCGCCAGGAGTCCCGCCGGAATTCGACTCGATGTACACCGTCAGCGGCGTCAGAGTCTGAACCGTTCCCGGAGGAGGAACCAGCGCCAACGCCAGGTCCGCACCCGTTACCGTCGCCGTCTCGCTCGGCGCAAAAGAGAAAGCATCCACTTGCGTTCCAGCCGGCGATGTCGAATTCCCGACGTTCCACCATGCGTTCCCCACGTAGGTTTGCGATGGTCCGAAGTTCGAAAACACAGTATCCGCCCGCATCTGTCCTGCAGACCCGACCAGCATCAAACCCGCCGCCACACTCGCCAGCACACCGAAAACCCGTACACGCATAGGAAACTCCCCGTACCCTTTTGAGGCGCGAAGTCCTCCCTGAAGATGCCCCGGTGACAAACTCTTCACATTTGCAGAGACACCGCCAATTCGCTCGTTATCCATTAACGTCAAGTTCTGCAACCGGATACGTGGTTTTACCATCAGAGAATGCCCACTCTTCGCCGCGCCACACTCAACGACGCCGCGCTCATCACCGAACATCGCCACCTCATGTTCGCTGACAACAACTTCACCACCGAAGAACGCCTGCGCGAGATGGACGCAGCCTTCGAACCGTGGGTCCGCAATCACCTCGCTGACGGCAGCTACGTCGGCCTGTTCCTGGAAGAAGACGGCAAGGTCCTCACGGCAGCCGGCATTTACTTCCTGGAGTTCCCTCCGCACTGGATGGACCCCGAGCCGCTCCGCGCCTATCTGCTCAACTTCTACACCGTTCCTGAAGCCCGCGGTCGCGGCTTCGCAAAACAGATCCTGGAGGCCGCCGTCGCCGAGTGCCGCAGCCGCGGGCCACGCGTCATCACCCTTCACGCCTCCCGCTTCGGCCGCCCGATCTATGAGCGTTTCGGCTTCACCCAAAGCACGGAGATGATGCTCCCCCCTGACTCCCCAACTCCCTGACTTCAAAAGCGGTATACTCGCCTTCCCATGTCTGTGTTCGTTATTCTCCCCGCGGCGGGGATCGGTACCCGTATGGCCTCAGCAACAGGAGGCGCTCCCAAGCAGTTCATCCAGCTCGGCGGCATCCCCATCCTGCTCCACTCTCTCCGGGCCTTCCTCGCGGTCCCACGCATCACCGGCATATACGTCGCCGTGCGCGCGTCAGAGCAGCCACGCGTCTCCGCTCTGCTTGACGAGCACAAGCTCTCCAACCGCGTCCACGTCGTTCAAGGCGGCGACACCCGCCAGGACTCCGTTGCTAACGCCCTTGCCGCGCTTCCGTCCACCGGCGACGACGACATCGTCCTCGTCCACGACGCCGTCCGCCCACTCATCGACACCGCCACAATCGGTCATGTGATCGACGGTATCGAGAAGCACGGTGCCGCCATCGTCGGCACCCCGGCGATCGACACCATTAAGCAGGTCGAGCGCACCGCCGACGGCGCCCTCATCACCGCCACCATTCCGCGCGAGCTCATCGTCCACGCCCAAACCCCGCAGGGCGCCAGGGTCCCGCTCATGCGCCGCGCCTTCGATGAAGCGCAGGCCGACCAGTTCACCGGCACCGACGAGGCCTCGCTCCTCGAGCGCGCCAACATCCCCGTCTATGTCGTCCCCGGCACCTCCCGCAACCTGAAGGTCACCCAGCCGGGCGACCTCGAAATCGCCGAGTTCTATCTAGCGGGCTGAGGCTCCCTCGCCGCCGGCTGAACCGAAGCGTTACCTTCGGGGTTCGGAGTTCTATCGTGGCGCGCTATACTGAAGCGCCCCAACACCCCGCTCCGAAATGTTCTCGAAGCTCACCAGGCTCCGTTCGGCCCTCTTCGCTGCCTTCTTGCTTCTCAGCGTCGGCCCGTCCTGTCTTTCTGCAGAAACCTTTAAGAACCCGCGCCGCATACCGACTCCCGTCGACCCCGCAACGATGGCTATCGGCGACTTCAACGGTGACGGACTCCCGGACATTGCCTGGGTCGACTTCTCGACCTCGCCGTCCAAACTGCACATCCTGATGGCCACCGCCGGCGGTGACTACACCAACGCACCCGACATCACCTTTCCGGTCACGACCAGACCTCCGGAGTGCGTCGTCGCAGACTTCAATAAGGATGGCCATCAGGACCTGGCCTGCACCAGCGCCTACGAATTTACGAATAACGTGGACGTATATCTCGGCAATGGCGACGGGACCTTTCAGACCCCGGTCGTTACTGCTGTCCCCTTTCAAGACAACGGCAGCTACTCTATCCCCCTGCTGATGCTGGCGGGAGACCTCAATGGCGACGGCTACCCGGACCTGATCGAGGGCCAGGGATACGGCGGCCAGAACGAAATCCTCCTAGGCGACGGCAAGGGTGGCTTCACGGTTGCTTCGGCCGTTCAGTCCGACATCAACAACGGTGCAGTCTTCGCCGCAGACGTCAACGCAGACGGCATACCTGACCTTCTGCTCTCGCAGGGCCCCGAAGTCGAGCTCGGTACCGGCGGCGGAAAATTCGGCCTGGTAACGAACTACTCCACGCTCGCGAACTACGGTGCGAACTGCGTCTTCCACGACATGGAAAACTCAGGGCATCTTGACGCCGTCTGCGGCTTCGTCGATTCCAGCGACGGAGACATAACAGGCGGCTCCCGACTCATCATTCTCCGCGGCAATCCAGACGGCTCGTTCAACACCACCCCAATCTCCACAACTCAGTACGGCGACCAGGCGTACGAATTAGATGGATTCGGGACGTTCTTATTCCCCAAAGCCGTCTACGACGCCAACGGCGATGGCATACCGGACGTACTCGCCTACGCAGCGGATGGCACCTCCGTCCTGCTGGGACAGACCGGACTCACCTTCGCCTATCCGATGCACTTTGCGACCGGCTACTTCGCCAGCGATTTCGGGCTGGCCGACTATCAGTTTCGCGTCGCGGATATGAATGGCGATGGTATCCCGGACGTCGTATCGATTGCTGCACACGGCATCTACATCAGCTACGGCCAGAGCGATGGAACCCTCGCAACTGCACCGGCCTATGAAATGGGAGAACTACTGACCGCCGCTACGGTCGCTGACTTCAACGGCGACGGCGTTCCCGATGTCGCCAGCACTGGCGAGGTGCCCATTCACCTGAGCCTGGGAAAGGGCGATGGTACGTTCCTTGCACCAACGAATCTGTCCAACGGCACTTCCAGCATTAACTTCAGAGGCGGCTGGATCCTGCATGGTGATTTCAACGGGGACCACAAGCAGGATCTCGTCGCCAGCGATAGCACCGGCGCCCCCTGGCTACTCTTCGGCAATGGCGACGGCTCGTTCCAGCCGCCGATTGCGATCACCAGCGCTTCAAACAACTACTTCCACAATCTCAGGGACGCGGCCGCGGTCGACATCAATGGCGACGGTCGCACTGACCTGATGAATGCAACCGTCAACTCGACCGGCGCCACACTGATCGCCAACCTCTCAAACGGCGATGGTTCCTTCACATCAGTGACCAGCACCGTTCCGGACGATGCCATCTATAACATTCCGCTTCCGTCCTTCGCAGATTTCAATAAAGACGGAAAGCTCGACGCAGTCTATGGAGGGCTTACCCATCTCTACACAGCACAGGGCAACGGCGACGGTACCTTCACACCCGGCGTAGCATTGTCGATCCCCGCACTCTCCGGAATCGCGACAACGAACGCCATTGCGACAGCCACCGCAGACTTCGATGGCGACGGCAACGCCGACATCGCCGTTCTCGCCGTTTATGGCAGCACGGGGTCGTGGAACAACACCTACTACACCGCGGTCTGGGTTTACTACGGCAATGGGAACGGAGGATTTTCCACTCCGGTGTTTGCGGGTTCATTCGACCGCGAGTATCTAAACCTCACTGCGGTTGATCTCAACCGAGACGGCCTCGCCGATCTCGTGCTTGGATTCAGTAGTGCGTACGCTACAAGCCTCGTCGACCTGGCCTTCGGTGACAATGTGGCCGTTGTAAACTCCCAGCCTGGTCGGACATTCGGTGCGGAGATGGATTACACAGCCGGCTATTCAACACTTGTTCCTATCGTGACCGATCTCAATGGCGATGGATATCCGGACATTGTGGTTCCCAATAACGGTGGCGCTTCGTCCGAACTCAGCGGAAACTCCATCACGGTCCTGCTCAATTCCGGCGCAGTCACCGGTCCACCATCCACTACCAGTCTCACCTGCTCTCCCGCATCCATTACCGTCTTCAACACGGCTGCTCTCACCGCGACCGTCATTTCCACTAGTGGCACGCCCACAGGCTCCATCGCATTCACCGACAACGGAGCCGCGCTCGCCACGCAAAGTCTTCTCAGCGGCGCAGCCAACCTCACCTACACCGGCCTTGTCGTCGGAACCCACACCCTCACCGCGACCTTCGTTCCCACCGGCGCATTCGGCGCCAGCTCCGCCTCATGCACGGAGACCGTGACGACGCTTCCCTCCACTTCCGTTCTGTCGATCACTCCATCCACCTCCACCTATGGCTCGCCGGTCACGCTCAACGCTACAGTCTCCCCCGCGACACCGCCCGGCCCCAGCACTCCCACGGGCACCGTCACCTTTTACAACGGCAGCTCCGCGATCGGCACCGCGACGCTCGCCGCCGGATCCGCCTCTCTCACGCTCAGCACACTTCCTGGCGGCACCGACAACCTCACCTGCACATACAGCGGAAGCTCCATCTACTCCGCGAGCTCCTGCAACATCGTTCCCCTGCCGGTGAACGCAGCTCCAACAGCCTTGACGCTCACATCCAGCAACAATCCCGCAACCGCGCTCACCGCTGTCACCTTCACGGCGTCGCTCGCCGCCAACGGCAAACCCGTCGGCGCTGGCGATACCATCACTCTCAGCCTCAACGGACAAACCTTCACCCTCACCACCACTGCAAACGGCTCGGCGACGTACACGATCAACACACTGACGCCCAACACCTACCCGGTCACCGCCAGCTTCGCTGGCACATCCAATCTGCTCGCCAGCACGGGCTCTCTCACTGAAGTCGTCTCTCCCGCTCCAACTACAACCACGCTCACCGTCTCTCCAAACCCCGCCTACGCGACCCAAACCGTCAACATAACGGCAGCCGTCTCCGCACAAGGCACGTCCGCACAACCTACCACCGGCACTGTCACGTTCTATGACGGCGCGACCTCGCTCGGCACACAATCCGTCAGCCTCGTGAGCACCGCCACGCCGACCATATCCACACTCGCCGTCGGCACGCACCCCATCACCGCTGTCTTCACTCCAGCGACCGACACCTTCGTCACCTCCACCTCACCCGTTGTGAACGAAGTCATCCTCGCCAGCGGCTTCACCATTGCGCTCGCCCCCGGCAGCATCACCATGCAGCGCGGCGCATCTGCGACCGCCGCCATCAAGCTCACGAGCGTCGGCAACTTCGCCGGCCCGCTCTCCCTCACCTACGGCACCCTTCCCACCAACGCATCCGCTTCCATCAACCCCGGCTCCGTGACACTCAGCACCGGCGGCACAGCCTCGTCAACACTCAGCCTCAATACTCTGCTCAAGTCCAGCGGCTCTGTCAGCGATATCCCCACCCGGCCCGGCTCCCGTGCACTCCCCGCTGTATTCGCAGCCTTCGCGCTCCTGTTCGTTCCGCTCGGCTGGGCGCGGCGCAAAAATCTCACGCGCCTGCTGAGCCTCGCCCTTCTGGCCCTCGCGCTTCAGACGACCACCGGCTGTACCAATGCCTGGTACACCGCCGCCACCGTCGCTCCCGGAACCTATCAGATCCCTGTCATCGCCACCGACGTGAACCACAACACCCAGACCGCCACGCTCACCATCACCATCACACCCTAATCCTGAGGAATGGACTTGCCTCGCGCCTCACGCTTACTCATCCTGTTCACTCTCTGCGCGCTCGCAGCCCCTCTTCATGCAGCCGCGCAGGGAGGCTCCACGGCCAGCAGGCGCATCACTCCATCCGTCTTCGCCGGCATCACCGGCGTCGAGACCGGCCTCGATGCAGGCCGCAACGTCAGCCTCACCGCCGGCGTCGATTTCGACTTCCTCCCCGACCACATCCTGCACCCAGCCATCGAGTACCGCGGCACCTACGCCATCGCCAAAGGCCAGGTCGACAGCCTCAAGACCAACCTTGCCGGCCTCAAGATCTCGAGACCCTTCCGCCGATTCCGCCCCTACGCCGACTTCCTTGCCGGCCGCGGGGAGACCACCTACGCGAACGGTGGCTACCAGGTCCCCGGCAAGCTCGTCTTCTATACGCTGTCATCTTCAAACGTCTTTTCGCTCGGCGGCGGTACCGACGTCTTCGCCACCGGCCACCTCGCGCTGAAGCTGGACCTGCAGATGCAGCGCTACTCGAGCCCAGTCACAACCTCCGGTCACGTCTACTCGGAGACAGGGACCATCGGAGTCGCGTACGTCTTTCATATCGGCCGCAGGCCGCTCTAGCGCTCTCAACGCGCGTGACTCGCTCGTTTTCCCAGCAGCCGCTCGACCGCCTCTTTCTGATAGCGCGACATCCGCAGTTCCTCGCCGCTCTGCAGAACGATGATGTGGCTGCCCTGAAACCACGGCTGCACCTCCCGGATTCGTCGCACATTCACAATTGTTGACCGGTGAATGCGAATGAACTCGCCCGGGTCCAGCTTCTCCATCAGTGCCTGCAGCGTCTCGCGGACCTCATACACGCGGCGCCCCACATGCAATCTCGCGTAGTTGTCCTCCGCTCCAATCCAATCAATCTCCTCCACGGCGACAAACACAATCCTTCCGCTCGAAGCCACAGCGAGGCGCCGTACATAATCTGACGCATAACGATTCTCCAGCAGAGCGAACAGCCTCTTGGCCGCATCTTTGTCCTGCCGGTTCTGCCAGCCATCCCGTGCCCGCGCCAGTGCGCGCGACAGTCGATCCGGCACAAATGGCTTCAACAGGTAATCCACTGCATTCGCGTCAAACGCGCGCATCGCGTACTTGTCATATGCCGTAACGAAGATCGTCGTCGGCATCTCTTCCACTCCAATGCATTCGATAACCTGAAACCCGTCCATCTCGGGCATCTGGACATCGAGAAACACTACGTCGGGTTTCATCTGCCGGATCGACCGCACCGCCGATTCTCCGTCCTCGCATTCACCGACAATCGTGATTCCACCATCTCGCTTCAGCAGGCGCGATAGCGCGGCCCGCGCCAGCGCCTCGTCATCCACGATCAAGGCCCGCATCGTCATACTGCAGCCCTCGATGGAACGCTGGTCGCTGCCGGCACGCCGGAATGCAGAGGGATGACGATCAGGACAACCGCTCCTCCGGGACTCAGCGGACGAAACGTAAGCGACGCGCCCGATCCATAGCTATACTCCAGCCTCGCCCTCGTATTTCTCAGGCCGACGCCGCGCTGGTCCAGCGGTGTCTGCGACTCCTCCACGATGCTGTTCCGGTTCCACACTTCAATCTGCAGATCATCCTCATGCCGGCGCGCAAAGATCTCGACGCAATCCTGTCCTTTGCGTTTGCCGATGCCGTGCCGAATGGCATTTTCGACAAGCGGCTGCAGGATCAGCGGCGGCACCGAATAATTCAGCACCGCAGCATCCGCGTGAACCTCTACCGCAAGACGCTCACCGAAACGGCGTCGCTGAATACCGACATACAGATCCAGAATCTCCAGCTCCCGGGAAAGTGGAATTTCCTTCGCTTCCATTTCATCCAGAGCCACACGCAGCAATTGACTGAGGCGGAGAAGAACATCCTCCGCAGCCTGCGGGTCCTGCTGAACCAGCGTTATCGCGGCCTGAAGCGTGTTGAAGAGAAAATGCGGCTGCAACTGGATGCGCAGCTTTTCGAGGTCGGCGGAAGCCAGGGATGCTTCAACCTGGGCCCGGTGAACCTCGCGTTGTCGAGCTTGCTCGCGAAGCTGCACCCGTCCCGCTATCAGAATGATCGTCAGGTACGCAATCACCGCGAAAATCCCGCGCATCGCTATCCACTGGCTCACCAGACCGATGAACGTAGCGGGCAGTTCGTGATGGCGTGTATAGATCCACCCGGCGCATCCCCTTCCCAGGGCTTGCGCACCCAGGCAGACAAAAAAGCCGAAGGCGTGAGGCTTGATGAGGTGCGTCGTCCACTTCGGCCCGACAATCGGGTAATGCTCCCCAAGCTGATAGATCAGCGGAGTCAGCGGGACCATGACAAACCAGTTGAACGCTGCCCACGCGAGATAATGCACAAACGGCAGCTGCCTTCCCAACGGAACATCCGCCGCGAAGACCTGGCTCGCCTCAAGGATGATGAGCCCGCTCCAGCAGAGCACGGAGAATGCAAGCTGTCGCAGATAGCGTTGGCGGGAAGTCACCCGCGGACCAAACGCCGCACCCGGAAATGACGACGATCCTTGCATACATCTCTGAGACCGCAGTCTAGTGCGTGCAGCGATCACACCGCCACGTGATTCTCCATCTCAAAAATTCGCGATTACGATTCACCTCGCGCCTCTGACCATTCACCCCAACAAATTTCTCGCGGACCCTTTCGCATAGGTCGGAGCTGCACCTTCCGCCTATCTTCTTGCCACGAGGTGAGAACGTATGCGCTCTTCGATAATCCTGACCGTTGCCCTCTTCATCCTGATTGCTAGCACCAGAACCTTCGCCCAATATGCACAAATTGACCCGCGCACCTTGCCCGCCGAGATCGCCGCACAAGAGACCATCGTGGCATCCGCGGCCAGCAAGGACTGGCAGGCATGGCTGAAACTCGCGGTTCTCCTTGAGGATGCTGGAAGCTACCGTCAATCCGAGGACGCCTATCGTCAGACCATCGCTCTCTTGCGAGCGCCCGACCCGCTCACCGTCGCGGACGTCTTCGATCACATGGCCACCATGTACATCGCGAGCGGCCGGCCATCGGAAGCTGAGCCCATTGAACGTCATGCCCTCGCCATCCGCGAATATCAGCACGACAAACTCGGCGCAGGAGTCAGCCACATGCATATGGCGATGATCCTGCTGGGCGAGAACGCGCTGCGCCCCGCTCAGGCTGAAGCACAGACCGCCGTCAATCTCCTCGTCCCTGAATACGGTGACCACGCAGGCGTATCCGTCGCGACTCCCGAAGAGAAGATGAACGCGTTAGTCGATCTCTCGCTGATTCAATCCGCCTCGGGTGCGAGCCAGACCGCGCTGGCCGCTCTCCAGGGAGCGCTTCGCATCGCGCACGAAAACTATCCGGATGACAGTATTCCCGTTGGCTACATCGAATTCACGCTCGGCCAGACCTTGTGGAAGACCGGCGATGCAACCCAGGGGGACATATTGATGGACCGCGGCGTACAGAAACTTTCCAGCGAGATCAGTTGGAGCCATCCGGCCTACCTCGGAACCCTGCGGCAATACAAGGTGTTTTTGCTCGCCACAAAACAGCAGGGCAAGGCTCAGCAGATCGCGGCCAAAATCGCTACGCTCGAGAAGCTCGATCACCCTTTGGTCTCATTCGCCGTAGCCTCAGCCAGCGCCGCGAACTCTCACAACCTCCCGAAATAATTGCAATCCGGGCGAGATGCCTGAAGGGGAGGGTCTACCCACAATTGGCCTCAGTCCTCCCCACACAATTTTCACGTTCGAACCTGTCCTCTCTCGGCTATACTCCCCGGCGAAGTTCACTTATTTAAATCTTCGTTATCCGGGCCATGGGGTGTGCTTTGGGCGTAAGGCGTTCGATCTTCTTTGCTGGCTTTCTTCTCGGTTCATTCGTCCCTCTCACAGCTCAGGTTCCCGCACGATCAAACGCAAAGATCGTCGGCAGCAATCTGCCCATCGTCTTCGAGCCTGCACCTGCCGCACAAGACAGTTCCGTCGCCATCATCGGCCGCGTGGCTGGCGGGACCGTCGCCTTTCGACCTTCGGCAATCGAGATCTACACCGGTCACCAGCCCGGCCCGTTCGCAATCACCTTCGATGGCGCTCAACCGACCCCACCCAGCGCTGTTGACCGTGCGCAGAGTCAGACCAATTACCTGCTCGGAAGTGATCCGGCGCTGTGGCGCACTCACGTCGCAAACTACGCCAGGGTCGTCTATCTCGGCTTGTACAAAGACATCGACGCTGTCTTCTATGGCAACGGAAGCCACCTCGAGCATGACTTCATCGTGAAGCCCGGTGCGGATTACCGGCAGATCCGTATGCGTCTCCCGGCGAACTCGCAGGCTCACATCGAGAGCGACGGCGCGCTCACGATGACCCTCGCCGGCATGTCACTGCGCATGGACGCGCCTTCTATCTATCAAAACGTAAACGGTCAAAAGCAGCCTCGCGACGGAGCATTTCACTTGCAGTCCGACGGCTCCATCGGCTTCACGGTCGCACACTACGATCCACGTTTCGACCTGGTCATCGATCCGGTACTCGACTTCTCAACCTATCTGTCTCCTTTGGGATCGGACGGACTCGCAATCGCGACGGATGCGAATGGCAACAGTTATGTGACAGGCACGGGCTCGCTTGGGTTCCCAGTCACCAGTGGTGCATTTTCCAGTTGCGCCACGTGCACGGCGAACAACGGTGTCACCTTTATCAGCAAACTCAGTTCCGATGGCTCAAAGCTGATCTATTCCACCGTGCTCGGCGGCAACAGCTTTGCCCAGCCCACCGGCATTGCGGTGGATGCAAGCGGAGATGCCATCGTTTCGGGTTGGACCGGCGCGACGGACTTCCCCACCAAGTCAGGCCAGCCGATTCTGCCTCAGAACAACAACTACGTGGGATTTCTCGTCTCGCTCTCGCCAGATGGCTCTTCGCTGAACTACGGCACCCTGCTGAGCAGCGGGCCGGCGGCCACGCAGAGCGCGATGACGTATGCGACCGCCGTCGCCTTGGACAGCACCGGCAATGCCTACGTAACTGGAGAGACCGGGGGCGGATTTTTCATCTCATCCGGAGCTCTGAACCATGCCGTCACGGGCAACTCTTCTTACAACAGCTTCGACGTTTATCTGGCCAAATTCAGCCCCGCCGGCGCTCTTGTCTACAGCGCGGTGCTCGGAACCGCTGACCCGCAAAACGGAGGCGGAGGACCGATCGGCGCAAGCGCCATCGCCGTCGATGCCGCTGGCGACGCATACGTCGCCGGACAGGCCGGCACACTTTGGCCCATCACAAGCGGCGCCTATCTCAGCACGATCGCAGGATCGCAGCCGTACGCGACTCCCTTCGTCATCAAAGTTGCACCGGATGCGAAGAGTGTCCTCTATTCCACCTACCTGGACTACGCCTACGTTGTGAAGGGCCTTTCCGTGCTCGGCAACGGAAATGTATTCATCACGGGTGACGACGCAGGAAAGACGTACCCCACGACGAGCAACGCCTACCTGGCGAACAACGGAAGCGGCTCTTCTTCGTTTCTGACCGAGCTCAATGCGAGCGGATCCGCCCTAGTCTACTCCACCATGGTCTGCGCAACATGCACTGTGAATGGAATGGCGATCGACTCCAGCGGCAACATCTGGCTGGCGTCGCAGACCAGTGACGCGCAGTTTCCGCTTAAGCTGCCGCTGCAATCGATCATGGCATCACCCATGTCAGTCGTAAGTGAATTCGATCCGACCGGACAGAACCTGGAGTTCTCAACTTTTCTGGGTGGCCCGGCCGCCGGATATGCAAGCAGCGTGGCCATCGATCCGAACCTGCGCGTGCACGTCTCAGGAGCAGCCCAGTATGGCATGTACACAACCAGCGGCGCCTACGCCGGTTCGGTTCCTGTTCCCGGCGCCGGATACACCTCATCCACCTACGCCTATGTCGCTCTGATCGATCCCGCAGTCTCCTCGGCCGGCCTGTGCCTCAATCCCAACTACGCCTTCAACCTGACTGCCCCGGTTGGCAGTTCTACTGAGAGACAGCTGACAATCACCAGCTGCGGTGCGCAGCCGCTATCCATCACCAACATCACGACCCCTTCAGGGGACTTCTCCATTCCTTCAGCCGAGAATGGATGCCTCCAGAATCTGGCCGTCGGCCAGAGCTGCACGGTTTCGGTGCATTTTGCGCCGTCTGTTTCGGGCAATCAATCCTCTACCCTGACCATCGCTTCAAACTCGCCCATTCCCGCAGTGCTGCCACTTACAGGCACCGGAACGACGGCACCGGTGATGACACTCTCGGCCACCTCCCTCACCTTCGGCCCCCAACTGGTTGGCACGACATCCGCCGCTCAGACCATCACGATCTCGAATACAGGAAATGCCACTCTCAACGGCATCGGCTTCGGACAGATCTCGGCCGATGAACCGATCTTTCCGCTCACCTACACGTGTGGCTATTCGCTCGCTCCCAATACCTCCTGCACATTCAGCGTTGCTTTCAAACCATCGGCGACAGGTACAACGTCCGCCACAGTCCTCGTTGAAAACAGTTCGAATCTACCTTTGCAGCAGGTGAGCCTCTCTGGGACATCCCCGAAGACGCCATTCTCCATCGGCACCCAAACCGCCGGGAGCACGAGTAACACGGTTACCGCTGGCGTCACGGCAAACTACGCACTCTCCATCACTACCGCCGGAGGGTATACCGGCACAGTGAACATGTCCTGCACTGGCCTTCCGGCGAACGCCTCGTGCGGCTTCACTCCTGCCAACCTCTCTCTTACCAGCGGCACTCCAACAAATTTCACGCTCTCCATCTCTACTGAAACCACCCAGACCGCCGCTCTGCTGCACACAGGTGAATGGGGAACAGTCCTCGGACTTCTCCTTGTGATCCCGTTCAAGCGGAATCGAAAACGAGCTGCAGCCCTGGTCTGCTTCGGAACGCTCCTGTTTGCCACCGCCATTTCCGGATGCAGCGGTGGCGGAGGTTCGGGAACGACAACCCCGCAACCGCTAAAGGTCGCACCGGGCACCTACACGATCCAGCTAACGGCTTCCGATGCCTCCTCAAACCAGGCGACAGAAGCCATAACCCTGGTCGTTCAATAACCGTTCGACCACTTGACAAACCCCGACGCATAAAAGCGCGGAGAACCCTTGCGCCGGGTTGCGGCTTCAGATCAGGCAGCCATAAAGTCCAGACCTAAAGTCTCTTTTTCGAAGACTTTGCACAAAAAAGTACGGGGGGAGGGGTACCACCCCAAAACTTCGATTTACGATAGTCAGAATGTCGATGCGCATCGGTCTCGGCTTTGACTCACACGCCTTCAAGGCCGGAGTTCCGCTGGTCATCGGCGGCCTAAGGATCGACCACCCCGAAGGCCTCGCGGGCCACTCCGACGGCGACCTCCTTCTCCACGCCATCACCGACGCCCTTCTGGGCGCCGTCGCCGCCGGCGACATCGGAACATTTTTTCCGCCGAGCGACCCGAAGTGGAAAGGAGCCGATTCCACTGTCTTCCTCCAGACCGCCATTGAGGAGGTCGCGCTCGCCGGCTATAAGATCGTCAACATCGACTGCGTGCTCGTGATGCATCGGCCGAAGATCGTTCCCATCGCGGCTGAGCTCCGTGAGCGCGTCGCCGACCTGCTCTCGCTCGACATCAAGCGGGTGAGCATCAAGGGCAAGACCCCCGAAGGCCTCCTCCAGGACTCCACCGCCGTCTGCCACGTCGTCGTTCTTCTCGAATCCATCGAGCTTCCTGCGGAAGACAAACTGATCGCAGTTTCTGCAGAAGCGCCCGATGAGGCTGAGATCGACGGTGTGGTCAGCTCGTTGCTCGAAGAGCCCCACGACCTGACCGCGCTCGGCCGCAAGCGTCCGGCGTTCGACCCCGACGACCTTACTTAGTAAATCGCTGAAATCTCTTGGTTAGGCTCGCGGTTCTCGGATACATTGGGTGCAATCCCAGGAGGCAATTCCATGGACCAATATCAGGCACAGCATCTAGGCGCCGCGTTCGCAGGGATGATCGGGGTTTTCATGTTCATCGCCCTGATCTGCCTGGCGTTCATCATCTTTTTGTTCTGGCGAATCTTCACGAAGGCGGGTATGGCGGGACCTCTTTCGCTGCTCGTCATTCTCTGGCCCATCGGCCTGATCGTAGACCTCTGCATTCTTGCTTTCGCGCAGTGGAACGTTGTTCCGGCGCCACCGCAATATGGCACGTTGCCGCCGAATTATCCTCCGCCATACCCTCCCGCGCCGCCTACGCCTCCATCGCAGCTCTAGTCCACACCGGGCGGCGGAAGAAGCTCTAGTACCATTGAAGTTGTTCCAATGACTGAGACTTCCTCCGCCGCATCGCCTGCCACGTCCCGCCCTGTCCGCGTCCGCATCGCCCCTTCCCCTACCGGCGACCCACACGTCGGCACCGCCTACATCGGACTGTTGAACTATCTCTTTGCCGCGCAACGAGGCGGCAAGTTTGTGCTGCGCATCGAGGACACGGACCGCACCAGGTTCGTTCCCACCTCCGAGCAGATGATCTTCGACGCCCTGCGCTGGCTCGGCCTGAGCTGGCACGAGGGACCGGACGTCGGCGGACCGTATGGTCCTTATCGCCAATCTGAGCGCACCGAAATTTATCGTGAATACTGCGACAAACTGGTCGAGAGCGGCCATGCTTACCGTGCATTTGAGACGCCCGAGGAGCTCGATGCCGAGCGCAAGGCGCAGCTTGCGGCCAAGCAGCCGCCGAAGTATGGCGGGCGCTCGCGCAATCTTTCGCAGGATGAAATTGATGCGAACGTCGCTGCGGGCAAACCGTTCACTGTTCGGCTGAAGGTTCCGCTCGAGGGCTCAACGAGCTTTCGCGATGAGCTGCGCGGCGAGATTACGTTCGATCACTTCAACGTTGATGATCAGGTTCTGCTCAAGTCCGATGGGTTTCCGACGTACCATCTCGCAAACGTTGTAGACGACCACCTGATGGGCATCAGCGATGTGATCCGAGCGGAGGAATGGATCTCATCGACGCCGAAGCACGTGCTGCTCTATAAGGCGTTCGGATGGGAGCTGCCGCGCTTCTGGCACATGCCGCTGCTGCGTAACGCGGACAAGAGCAAGATCTCAAAGCGCAAAAATCCTGTTTCGCTGAACTACTACCGCGAGGCAGGATTTCTGCCGCAGGCGATGCTGAACTTCCTTGGGCTTATGGGCGGCGGCATGCCGCATGCGACCGAGCAGGAGATCGTCAGCAAAGGCCTCGATACCAAGCAGGCTGACCTCTTCACGCTTGACGACATGCTGGAGCGTTTCGACTTTTCGCGCATTTCGCTGGGGGGCCCGGTCTTCGATCTCGTGAAGCTGCGGTGGATGAACGGCGAGTATCTGCGCAACCTGTCGGCAGAGGAGTTCTTCGCAGCGATGCGCGCGACTGTGTTTTCGGACGCATATCTGAAGGCGATTGCTCCGCTGGTGCAGACGCGCATCGACACGCTGGGCGCGTTTGGCGACATGGCCGATTTCTTCTTCAAAGACAACGTCATGCCGGCGGAAACCGTTTGGGTTCCGAAGAAGCGCACACCGGAGGAGACGGTGGCGTTCGCCGGCGACCTTCTGGCGACGCTCGAAGCCGCGGCCTGGGAGCCTGAGGCGATCGAGTCGGCGATGAAGAGGCTGGGCGAGGAGAAGGCCTGGAGCGTGAAGGAAAACTTCATGCTGCTGCGCGCGATCATTACGGGCAGCGTTCAGTCGCCGCCGCTGATGGACTCGCTGATTGTCTTTGGAAAGGCGCGATCCATTGATCGCTTGCGTCGATTTATCGAGACGCAGAAGAAGATGAAGCGGTAGACTGCGCTCACCCGTTGCCGTGGAGCGAACGATGAATCTGCGGACAAATGAGCCGATCGCGTTTATCCCGACGCGCAATCCAGCCGTCGCACGAGAGTTCTATGAGCGGAAGCTGGGGCTGCAGTTCGAGAGTGAGGATGACTTTGCGCTTGTCTTTCGCGCGGGGCAACCGCCGGGCCTGATGCTGCGCGTCGTGAACACGCCGGAGTTCCAGCCGGCGCCGTACACAATCTTTGGATGGCAGGTCGACGATATCGTCGCGAGCGTGAAGAAGCTGGTCGCGAGCGGGGTTGAGCCGCTGCGCTATGGCTTTTTCGAGCAGGACGAACTGGGTATCTGGTCTTCGCCGAGTGGAGCGAAGGTTGCGTGGTTCAAGGACCCGGATGGGAACACGCTATCGCTCTCGCAGCACCGGGCCTAACGTGCAGCGACCGCGATCTGTACCGGAAGCGTCCTGGCCGGAAAGCATGCGGCCGTGTCACACGCCTGGTAGCGCAGCGTACCGGTGAGAGTGGTCGCGCCCTTCGGCGCCTCCACGCGAATCATGACACGAAACTCACCCTGATAGACGTCAAGGTCTTCGCCGCTGCCCACCTGCAGGCGGAAGTGCTGACCTGGGGGATACTGCTCGTCGGCAATGTGGAGTGAGCCGGAATCGAGCTTGAGGATAGTTGGGATCAGCAGCTCATCCTTGGGCGTGTGCGAGTTGATGTGAAAGCCGGGCTCGACTCGGAAGCGCAGTTCGATATCCTGCGGCTTGTTCGCGGTGAGTTGGAGCGCGTCGGTCAGCAGCTCAACGTGTTGCTTCTTCGCCTGTGGCGCGCGATCGATGCCGCCAAGCGAAATTTGCGCGGCGGCGATGAGAGGAACCGCTATAGCCGTGCCGACAAGAGCGAATTTCTTCGCTGTGAAGGTGCGCTTCACGCACCACCTGCCGCGATGGCCTTCTGAATGAGCGCTTCCATCTGGTCCTTGCTGGGCGCGCCTGCAGTTACGTCCACGACTTTGCCGGCGCGGTCGATATAAAACGTCTCGGGCAGATAATCGACGCCGCCATACTTTTTCGCAACTTTCTCGTCAGGCATGAGGATTGGGTAAGTGACGCCGATCTTCTTTGCCGCGTCGGCGACGTCCTGGCGCGAAGCGCCGTCATCCTGCGAGAGGCCGAGCACTTCAAGTCCCTGTCCCTTGTACTTCGTGGAGAACTCCTGAAACCACGGCATCTCCAGTTTGCAGGGGCCGCACCATGTGGCCCAGAAGTTGATGACGACGGGATGGCCTTTGAAATCTGCCAGCGAGACTTTCTTGCCGGAGAGATCCGTGAGCGTGAAGGTGGGCGCGTCCTTGCCACGGAGTTCGGCGCCTTCGGCTTCGGGTGCGGGGGAGTTGTCATCGGCGGGTGAGGCGGGGATGAGCGTGATGTGCGGGATCTGGCCGAGTGCGCGGCGGTGGCGCAGGTTGTGTACGCCGGCCCAGAAGAGCACGGCCACCAGCGCGATCATGATTGCAAGCACAGCCAGTCTACGTCCCACGAAATCAGTTCCCCCTTCGGCTTTGCGCTGCTTCAAGTCTACGCTGGACGATGCGCTGGCGTCCGCGAGGCTGCCGGGCTCTGCTAGCATGAGCGTCAGTTTGCAGCCCATGGATAAAGTGAAGCTCGACGCGACGCAAATAACTGACAACCCAAGCCCCTCCGCACTCGTGCGCATCGAAGCGACCGCGCTCGAACAGCTCGCGGCGAGGCTGGAGGGCGGTGCAGGTGAGACATTCGAGCTCGTGGCAGCGTTATTAACGGACGCCGCGCGCGGCGGCCGGCGCGCGATTCTTACGGGTGTTGGTAAGAGCGGACTCATTGCGCGCAAGATTGCGGCGACGATGGTGTCGACGGGAACGCCAGCATGCTTTCTACATCCGAGCGACGCGATGCATGGCGACCTGGGCATAGTGGCGCGCGGCGATGTAGTGGTCGCGCTCTCGTATTCTGGCGAGACGGAGGAATTGCTGCGGCTGCTGCCGGTGTTGCCGCGACTGGGCGTGACGCTGGTGAGCCTGTGCGGGTGCGCTGGATCAACGCTGGCGCAGGCGAGCAAGCATGTGCTGGATGTAAGTGTGGGCCAGGAAGTGTGTCAGCATCAGCTTGCGCCGACGGCGTCCACGACAGCGATGCTGGCGCTCGGCGATGCCCTGGCTATGGATGTCAGCCGGCGGCTCGGCTTCCGGGCGAACGACTTTGCGGAGCTGCATCCGGGCGGGAATCTTGGGCGCAGACTGATGCCGGTGGCGAAGCTTATGCACACGGGCGATGCGATTCCGACGGTTGGCCCGGACGCGAGCCTGCCGCAGATTGTGCATGAGATGAGCGCGAAGCGGCTGGGTATGACGACCGTGCAGGAGAACGGGCGGCTGCTTGGCGTACTGTCGGATGGCGACCTGCGGCGCATGCTGGAGCGCGATGGCGTGCGGGCGTTCGGCAAGACGGCGGCGGAGGTGATGAACCGCTCCCCGCGCACCATTGCGCCGGAGCCGCTGGCGCCAGAGGCGCTGGAGATCATGGAGCGGCACCGGATTACCTCGCTGGTGGTGACGGAGGACGGCACAGCGAGCAGTGCGGTGCTCGGTGTTCTGCACACGCACGACTTGTGGGCCGTGCCGGAATCGTCGAAGAGCTAGGAAGTCTCCTGCCCCCAGGTTCGCCGATAGGCTGATGCGACGATGGAGTAGCACTCGCACGCGGCGTCGATAGTGCGAGGCCGGTCGAGAATGGTGATCTTGCCGCGCGAGTACGTGATGAGGCCGCGGTCCTGGAGGGCGCCCGCGGCGACGGTGACGGTGGAGCGGCGGGCGCCGAGCATTTCGGCCATGTACTCCTGGGTGACGAGCACCTGGTCGGACTCGGCGCGGTCGGAAAGCGTGAGCAGCCAGCGGGCGAGGCGCTGCTCGACCTCATGCAGACGGTTGCAGAGCACGCTTTGCGCGGCCAGCACCATGCGCATGTAGAGCACGCGATAGACAAGACTGCGGAAACCGGGGCAGGACTGCACGAAATTGCGAAACGCGGCCGCACGCATGCGGTATCCCCGGCCGGCGACCTGCACGACGACACCGTGGGCCATCTCGGGCAGGTCAAAAAGAGCGGCGACGCCGGAGAAGCCTTCCCTGCCGGCGAGAAAGACCTCGACGGACTCACCGGCGGAGGTGGTCGCGACGGTGGAGATGCACCCGGAGCTTGGGAAGTAGACGAAGTCCACGGGAGCGTCGGGCTCGGTGAGCTTCATGCCCAAAGGCAG
Source organism: Acidobacteriaceae bacterium (assembly GCA_035944135.1). Taxonomy (NCBI): domain Bacteria; kingdom Pseudomonadati; phylum Acidobacteriota; class Terriglobia; order Terriglobales; family Acidobacteriaceae; species Acidobacteriaceae bacterium. The sequence continues at coordinate 199,130 of DASZBM010000008.1, read as the reverse complement.
GTCGACCTCTTCCAGAAGTTCGGCGATTTGTCGCCATTCATCGTCCGGCAACCGATCGAACAGGTGATTGCCGGTCCCGCGGAGCAAGGCCGTTTGACCATCCGTATGTTGCACGTTTTCCTCGAATTCTTTGAGCGTACGTGGCGCCACTCCGGGCGCCATCCGGTTGAAAATTAGATGCTTTCTGCAGCCTTCTGGTCATCGTTGATATCCGGACGCTTCGGTACAATCGAAGGAGACATGCATCGTTGGTCCAAGCTCTTCATTCCTACTCTGCGCGAGGCCCCGGCCGACGCTGAGGTCGCCAGTCACAAGCTCCTGCTCCGCGCGGGTTACATCCGCCAGTTGGGGGCCGGCATCTACAGCTATCTCCCCCTCGGTCAACGCGCGCTGAACAAGATCACCGCCATCGTTCGTGAGGAGATGGACCGCATCGGGCAGGAGTTTTACCTGCCAGCGCTGAACCCGCTCGAGTTGTGGCAGGAGTCGGGCCGCGACGCAGTGATGGGTCAGAACATGTTCCGGCTGAAGGACCGCAAAGGGGCCGATCTCGTCCTCGCCATGACACACGAGGAAGTCATCACCTCAATCGCGCGCAACGAGGTGCGCAGCTACAAGCAGTTGCCGCAGATCTGGTACCAGATCCAGACGAAGTTCCGCGATGAACCCCGTCCCAAGGGGGGCCTGCTGCGGGTGCGGCAGTTCATCATGAAGGATTCGTACTCCTTTGATCTTGACGCCGCGGGGCTGGACGAGAGCTACAACAAGCATGACGCCGCGTACCGCGCCATCTTCACGCGTTGCGGGCTGCAGTTTGTTGCAGTTGAGGCCGACTCGGGGGCAATGGGTGGTTCCGGCTCGCAGGAGTTCATGGTCTACACGGATGCCGGCGAGGACCTGATTGCGAGTTCGGCGTCGGGGTACGCGGCCAACCTCGAGAAGGCCACTTCGCAGCTTCCGCGGGTGAACGACCTTGAAGCGACGAGCGACAAGCCTGAACTCGTACATACGCCGGGCAAGGCTTCGATTGCGGATGTGACGGAGTTCTTTGGCATTGCGGCTGCGCAGGACATCAAGTGCGTGGCGTTTATGGGTGCGGGGCGCGACCATAAGCCGGGCGAACCGCTCCGTCCCGTTGTTGCGTTTTTGCGCGGCGATCACCAGGTGAATGAGACGAAGCTGAACGGGATCGCCGGGACCGCTGACCTGCGCCCGATGATGCCTGAGGAGCTCGCCCTGCACATCGGCGGACCGGCGGGCTATCTGGGACCAGTGGGTATAGCGCAGATCATGACTGAGGGTTCGCTGAATGGCCTGAAGTCCGGGAAAGCGCTGGAGAAGCTCAAAGGCGTGCTTCGCGATAACGCGAGCGAGGGTCTGCGGACAATCGTTGTCGTCGATCTGGGACTTCAGAACCGGAAAAACCTGGTTGCTGGAGCGAACAAGCTCGACTATCACTACAAGAACGTGACGCCGGGCCGCGACTTCACCTGGACTGCCGTGGCCGACATTCGCAATGTGAATGAAGGGGAGCTGGATGCGTTGGGCGGCCAGCCGCTACGTATCGGCAAGGCGGTCGAGATCGGGCATATCTTTAAACTCGGCTATAAGTACTCCGAGTCGATGGGCGCGCGTGTGCTCGACGCAAATGGTAAAGAGGTGATGCCGATCATGGGCTGCTATGGCATCGGCATTGAGCGCATCCTGACCGCAGCGATTGAGAGCTCCGCCGCAGCGTTCAAACAGCGCTTCCCGGATGCCGAGCCGTCGGCTAACTCTGCCGACCAGTACGCTTTGCCTCCTTCCATCGCGCCGTTTGAGGTTGTGATCACCATCACGAATGTGCGCGAGACAGAGTTGCTGGCCGCCGGTGAGCGGATTGCCGAAGAGCTGACGCGCGCCGGTGTGGACGTTCTGCTGGATGATCGTGACGAGCGCGCCGGAGTTAAGTTCAAGGACGCCGAGTTGATCGGCATACCGTACCGCGTGAATGTGGGCAAGAAGCTCGCCGAAGGCAAAGTTGAGATCGTTGACCGACTGCAGCATACCTCGGCTGACGTAACGATCGAGGCGCTCGCTGCGCACATCCAATCACTACTGGCCGCGTCCAAGAGTTAACATCCTCGACGCGCCCCCTGCCAGACTGGAACCCGATGCCCGTAAAAGTAAAGATCGACCAATCGCAACAGCATTCGATCTGGTGGAAGCTACTGCGAATTGTCCTCGTTCTTGTGCTCGCGGCGGTCGTGGTGGCCGCCAGCGTGTTCGCCTACTTCTACCACGAGTACCAGGGCATGGTGAGCGAGCGCCTGAAGCAGGGACCGCTCTTCGCCTCCGTTGCGCAGATTTACGCAGCACCGCAGGAGGTTCGTCCGGGACAACAGCGCACCGCAGACGAGATCGCCGCGTCCCTGCGTAAGGCCGGTTACAACACCAACCCTGAGATGGGCACCTTCCGTTTGGAAGGCGAGACGATCCAGGTGAAGCCGGGGGCTCAGAGCTACCTCGCTGCGGACGGCGCGACCATCGTGACCACAGATGGCGTGGTGAAGACGATCACCGCCGAGGACGGCGCTCCGCTGGCCGGTTACAAGCTTGAGCCGCAACTGATCACCGCGCTTTCTGAGGGCAGCAGTCGCACGAAGCGCCGCATGGTGACCTACAGCCAAATTCCTCCAATGATGGTTCAGGCCGTCCTTGCCATCGAAGACCGGCGCTTTTTCGAGCACGGCGGCATCAATTACGTTCGGACCGTCAAGTGCGCCGTACAGGACCTGACCGCTCACCACATGAGCTGCGGCGGGTCGACCCTCACCCAGCAACTCGCGCGCGGGTTCTTTCTCACACCTGAGAAGAAGGTCTCACGCAAGATTGCGGAGGTCATGATCACGTACCAGCTCGAGGCCCGCTTCACTAAGCAGCAGATCTTCGAGATGTACGCGAACGAGATCAACCTCGGCCAGCGCGGCAGCTTTGCCATCAATGGGTTCGGTGAGGCTGCACAGGCGTATTTCGGCAAAGATCTTCGTCAGCTCGATGTGGCCGAGTGCGCGCTGCTCGCCGGCATGATCCAGCGGCCAAACTACTTCTCTCCATACAAGCATCCGGACCGCGCGATGGAACGCCGCAACGTGGTGCTTGACTCGATGGTGGAGACCGGCGCCATAACCGCGTCGCAGGCGGAGCGCGCGAAGGCCGAGCCACTGGGCCTTGCGCCGCCAAACGTAGACGGCAGCGAAGCCCCCTACTTCGTTGACCTCGTGCACGACCAGATTTTGCAGCGCCTTGGCGACACCGATGTCGCACGGTCCGGCTCGCTGCGCATCTATACCTCGCTCGACCCCGCGCTACAGGCCGCCGCGACGGACGCAGTCGAAGCAGGGATGAAGCATGTCGATGATCTAATACGCAAGCTGCACAAAAAGGGTGACGAGATCACCTATCCGCAGGTAGCGCTTGTCGCGCTGGACCCGCATACCGGTCAGGTGCTCGCGCTGGTTGGCGGCCGCAACTATGGTGTTTCGCAGCTCGATCATGCAATGGCGGAGCGGCCTACAGGTTCTATCTTCAAGCCGTTCGTTTATGCAACGGCATATAACACTTCGCTGAACGGAACCAACCTCGACGGCAACGGCGTGTTCACCGCACTGACCAGGTTGAACGACGATCCGACTACCTTCACCTATGACGGGAAGGCTTATACACCAGGCAACTTCGAGCGCGGCGAATATCCGGGTATGGTAACGGCCGTCACGGCAATCGCGCATTCACTGAACATTGCAACCATCAACCTGGCGCAGATGGTCGGCTTCGACAATGTCGCTTCGCTCGCGCGCCAGGCCGGCATCGTCAACGCGCGCGGAACACCGTCAGTGGCAATTGGAACCTACAGCGCGACACCGCTCGACATGGCAGGGGCGTACACGGTGTTCGCGAATAACGGCGTTCACCTGAAGCCTTGGCTACTGTCCAGTGTGCGCAATCCGAACGGTGACATCATCGCGGACTACGCGCCCGAGGCGAAGCAGGTTCTGGATCCCCGCGTCGCGTACCTTACTCAATCGCTGCTTGAGAACGTGATGACCTACGGCACCGGCTCTTCCGCGCGCAAGGCCGGCTTCACCGCGCCAGCGGCAGGCAAGACCGGCACATCGCACGATGTGTGGTTCGCCGGTTACTCCTCGAATCTGCTGTGCGTCATCTGGGTCGGCAATGACGATTACACCGACATCTCGCACGGCTTGACACACGCGCTGCAGGGAGCAGATGCGGCCGCGCCAATCTGGGCTGAGTTCATGAATCGCGCAATCAAGCTGCCGCAGTATTCCGACATGAAGTCGTTCTCGGCACCTGACGGCATCGAGACACTGCGCATTGATCGCGTGACGGACCTCCCGGCCGATGCAACATGCCCGAGTGACAGCATGACTATCGCGTTCCTTAACGGAACGGCGCCGCAGGGTACATGCTCGCAGATGGGAGAGGACTCTCAGACGCTCGCGAACAGGTTGTTCCATCCTGACGCCACCCCGGATAATCAAGGCAATCCGAACGCACCGGATGACGGGACGAAGCACCGCAACTTCTTCCAGAAGATGTTCGGCATAGGCAAAGGCAAGCAGCAGGACCAACAGCAGCAGCCCGCGCCTCCGCAGGATTAACTCGGGACTGTAGTGTTGGCTTCAGAATCAATCCAGGGCTGGCACGAAGGGCACCAGTAGCTGGAGCGGGCACCAGTTCCCTGCCTCCGCATTTCGATGACCGCTCCGCAGCGCCGGCACTCCTGGCCGTGCCGCCCATAAACCCACAGCCGAGCACCCCGATCCATCGCGCGTGTTGTTCGCCGATTGCCCGTGTAGGTGACGATCGCTTCGCCAACGTCTTCGCTGATGTTTGCCTGCATATAACGTTCAGCGATTTCTGCGATGCGCTCAAGTTCACGGTTGCTGATCGTCTGCATCGTGCGAAACGGATTCACGCCCGTGGCAAATGCGATCTCGGACTTGTAGACGTTACCAATGCCTGCGAGTACACGCTGATTCAACAGAACATTTCCGATCTCGGCATCGGGGTGGGACCGGCGATACTCCTGTAGCGCATGCACTGCTGTATCTATGCTGTAATCCCGGCTAAGCACATCGACTCCTAGCTTCGGCACATCGGGGCTGCGCTCGAGCGAACGCGCGCTGTGAAACTCCGCCACCGGAACGTTGAATGCGACCGCCTGCACATCACCGCAGGTGATCACAACGCGCATCGCACTGCGCGGAGCTTGCCATCGCTCGCCCGTCTTGTAGATGTGCCATGAGCCCGACATTCGCATGTGCGTGAGAAGAATGAGGTCGCCGGAAAAGAAGATGAGGCACCACTTACCGCGTGCCTCCACCCGCTCCACCGTGCGGCCTGCCACCGGTTTGTCGTCGTTCACACATGCGAGCGGAGCGAGTGTCGTCTCGAATTGCGTGATCACTCTGCCACCGAGTGCCTTGTTCAGTGCACGGGCGGCACGAAAGATGGTATCGCCCTCAGGCATCGCTGCGTGTCTCAGCAGTCGCGCCCGGCAACGACGGCAGACCGCGCCGAACGTTGAACCCGAGCGGCGCTGCTTGGAAGCCTGCATCGAGCAGGAAGCGGGACAGCGGATGCTCGGCCACAGGAACGCCATTGACGCTGCTGATAAGCATCGACGTGCGGCCGCGGCCTTCAGGGTTGTCCACACGCTGAACATACGCAGCGAGGAACTCCGCGAGCACGCGTGCGACCTGCGAACGCGCGGGGTCATCCTCCGGCAAGAGCACCTGCAGGTTTGGATTGCCCCGGCGAAGGTATGCGGTCAGCGCGCCATCGACCAGCACAACGCGGGCTCCCACCGTCCGCGTGAGCATCGATCCCTCTTCCGGCGCGGCCGGCCAGCGCAGCAGTGCACCATAAGGATTCGCAGGATCGGTCGCGGCGAGCATCACCACCTCATGCTTTTCCTGTACGGGCGCACGCAGCGAACGCAGTAGATCGATCGCAGCCGGAAGCGCAAACTGCGTCGCACCGAGATCGGCCGCGAAGTAGCCGCGACGAATGCGCCCGCCCTCCTCCAGCGCTTTCAAAACGTCGTAGATCGCGCTGAAGCCGCCGGGAAGATTTTCAGCGTGCGCGGTTTCGCGAAATACGATTCCGTATCGTGCCAGCAATTGTTGCGCGATGGCGTGACTCCAGACAGTCTGCTCGGCAGACGAAGTGCGGGTCTCAGCAAACGCAGCAGTATTCAGGCTCCATCGTCCTTGCGCGCTGGGAGGAGTGGTTCGGCGACTGCGGAATCCTTGCTGATTGTGGATGCGTCGCGTCTGCTTCGTACTTCGAGATGACGTCGGCGGCTTATCGCAGTAGGCGCGCAGAGCATTCATTGCATCGTTCGTCACGAGGCCGCGCCACACAAGTGACCACAGTGCATCAATCGTCTCGCCCGGATATCCGCCACCAACTCCCTCATGCAATGGTTGAAAGAACGAGGCTCCGTTCCGTGTGAGATATCCGACGACCGCCTGTTCGCGATCGCTCAGCGCGGGGCTCTGTTTTTCGCCGCTGATCACCACACGATCGGGAGGCCACAACAGCGCGACCTTATCCGCGAGATACAAACCGATGCGGCCATCGCGTTCACCCAAAGGCTCCAACCCCACCCAGACCACTTCACCCGCGGCAATGAGTGTGTCGAGATCCGAGCGCTGGTAGCCGATAATCCGCGCGGGCAGTATCTCAGTTTCCAGCAGGGACGCCGGTAGTGCCGCTCCTTGCAGAGTCTCGATTACATCCAGCAGTGCGTCGAGTCCGCGGCGCGGCTGCACCACACCCTGCCATCGCGTAAACAGCCTCGCCAGCGTGCGCTGCTCAACTGGCTCAACTTCTTTGCGAAGCCGCGCAAGCGACCGCCTGCGAATCGTGCGCAACACTTCGACATCGATCCACTCACGGTTTACGCCGCTCGGACGAAAGCCGCCCTCGACGATGCGACCCATTCCCACGAGCCTCTGCAAGATTGGCTCGATTCCGGCAGTGGAGAGCCCGTAGCGTTTCGACACCTCGACCGTCGTGAACGGGCCATGCGTGCGCGCATAGCGCCGAACGATGTCAACCAAGGCCTCGGGTATTTTTCCAGTAAAGGCATCAGGCAGCCCTGGCGGTAGCGGCACCCCCAACGCATCGCGCACCCTGCCCGCGTCTTCGATCGCGATCAAGCGGGGTTCGGCTGCGATCCTCACCTGCAGCACTCGCCGGGCACGCAGCAGACGGGCCACGCTTGCGTCCGCATCCACCCCCTCGCACCGCGCAGCTAGTTCCGCTGATGTGAGATCTCCAAGTCGCAGCAACAGATCGTGCACGGCATCCAGATTGCGCGCCTTGTAGCCGTCCGCAATCGCCTGAAGCTGCTCCTCTGTCTCCTCGATCGCATTCACATCCAGCAGCTCGCGGAGGTCAGCGTCGCCGAGCAATTCACGTAATTGCTCCTGATCGATCGACAGCGCCTGGGCCCGCCGCTCTGCCAGCGGCGCATCGCCGTCATAGATGTAGTTCGCGACGTAACTGAACAACAACGCACTTGCAAATGGCGACGGCGTCCGCGAGTCCGCCACGTGGACACGAATGCTGCGGTTCGCAATCGCGCGCAGTGTCTCCGACAGCGCCGGCATGTCGAACACATCCCGCAGGCATTCGCGATACGCCTCTAGAAGAATCGGGAAGCTCGCATATCGCGCCGCGACGCTCAACAGGTCGTACGCACGCTTGCGTTGCTGCCACAATGGTGTACGGCCATCGGCACGGCGCCGAGGCAGAAGCAACGCTCGGCTTGCAGCTTCCCGAAACTTAGCCGCGAACAGCGCCGTCGATCCAAGCTGATGCTGCACAAACTCCGCCGCCTCCGCTGGATCCAGCAACAGCAGATCGGCTTCAGGTGGCTCGTCCGTCTCTGGGAAGCGCAGCACGAACCCGTCCTCGCTCCACATCGTCTCAACATCCAGCCCCGCAGCCTTAACCTTCGCGGTTGCTGCCATCGCCCACGGCGCATGCACGCGACTGCCAAACGGAGTCAGACAGCAAACCCGCCAATCACCTAACTCATCGCGCACACGCTCTATCACAATGGTGCGATCATCCGGCACCTGCTCTGTAGCAAGTTCCTGATCCGCGAGATAGCGCAACACGTTTTCCGCAGCCTGCTGATCAAGATCGTGCTCGCGCGTGAGCTTCGTGATGGCAGCACCCCGCGGCAATTCACGCAGCTCGCGCACGAGCGCACCGATGCGGCGGCCGAATTCGATCGGCCGCCCTGCCTGATCGCCATGCCAGAACGGCATCTTGCCCGGTTCGCCGGGCGCGGGGCTCACGAGCACCCGATCGTGCGTGATCTCATCGATCCGCCACGTGGATGCACCGAGCACAAAGGTCTCGCCCTGGCGCGCCTCGAACACCATTTCCTCATCCAGCTCGCCCACTCGCACCGGCTTCGCATGCGTTCCGCTGAGGAAGACTCCATACAGCCCACGGTCCGGAATCGTCCCTCCATTCAGGATCGCGATGCGCTGCACGCCCTGCCGCGGTGTGATCCAGTTGCGCTGCCGATCCCAGGTCACACGTGGGCGCAGCTCCGCAAACTCATCCGACGGATAACGGCCCGCCAACATGTCCAGCACGCCGTCAAACACCGCCGCACTCAATCCAGCGAACGGGGCCGAGCTGCGCACAATCGAGAGCAGCGCCTCATAGGAAATTCCCGGCGACTCTGACTCAATCTCTCCGCGCCCTCGAAGGCGTCCCGCTTCACCAACAGGCAGTGGCGGATATGCCACGGTCGCGACCATCTGCTGCGCGAGCACGTCGAGCGGATTGCGAAGAAATCTTGTCGACTCCACGTGCCCTTCGTGCATCGCCTGCGTCACTGCCGCACACGCAATCAGGTCCGCGCGATATTTCGGGAAGATGATTCCGTGCGACGGCGCGCCCACCTGGTGCCCCGCACGCCCAATGCGTTGCATCCCGCTCGCCACACTCGGCGGCGCTTCAATCTGGATGACCAGGTCCACCGCGCCCATGTCGATGCCGAGCTCGAGCGATGACGTACAGACGAGTGCGCGGATGCGCCCCTCCTTCAGCATCTCTTCAATCTCACTCCGCTGCGCCGCTGCCAGCGAGCCATGATGCGCGCGCGCGATCGGTTCACCTGCGAGCTCATTTAGCGCGCCTGCGAGCCGCTCCGCAACACGTCGCGCGTTCACAAACAGCAGCGTCGACGTGCGACTGCGAATAATCTCCAGCAGACGCGGATGGATCGACTGCCATATGCTCGTTCGCTTCGGTCCCTGCGCGGCCGGCCCGCTCGGCTGTTCCTCAACCTCGCCGAGCTTCGCCATGTCTTCGACCGGAACCTCTACGCAAAGCACCAGCGGCTTGCGAGCACCGGCGTTCACGATCGTCACGGGCCGAAAACGCACGCCCTCGATCTCGGTCCCAGATCGATCCTCGTCGCTCAGCTTTCGGGTGACGGATTCGTCGCTAAGTTGCTGACTCGCTGACTTGCTCGTTTGCTGACCTGCCAAACCCGCATCGGCACCACCGAGGAATCGCGCAACTTCCTCCAGCGGCCGCTGCGTCGCGCTGAGACCGATCCGCTGTATCGGCCTCCCAACAAGCGTTTGCAGTCTCTCAAGCGAAAGCGCCATATGCGCTCCACGTTTCGTCGGCACCAGCGCATGAATCTCATCGATGATGATCGTCTCGATGGAACGCAGCGCCTCACTCGCACTCGAGGTCAACATCAGGTACAACGACTCAGGAGTGGTGATAAGAATTTCGCCGGGATGCCTCTTGAACCGTGCGCGCTCCCGTGGGCTCGTGTCGCCGGTGCGCACACTAATCTCCGGCAGGTGAACGCGCACGCCCTCGCGCTCCGCCATGTTCGCAATGCCTGCAAGCGGCGAGCGCAGGTTGCGCTCCACATCCACCGCGAGCGCCTTGAGCGGCGATACGTACAACACGCGGCAACCTGGCGTCGCCGGTTGTTCGCGCAGCATCAGCCGGTCAAGACACCAGAGAAATGCAGTCAGCGTCTTCCCCGTTCCCGTCGGCGCCAGAATCAGTGTGGATTCGCCACGCGCAATCGCGGGCCAGCCTTCGCTCTGAGGAGCGGTTGCCCCCTCAAACACCGCGCGGAACCAGGCTGCAGTTACGGGATGAAACAGATCGAGGACATCCTCCGGAGCGGACGCCGACACGTTCATCGGCGTCTCCGCAGAGGCCCGTTCCTTCGATCGACGTTCCCGATTCGCCAAGGATTTCGCTCCAGATTCTGCCTCTGCTTTTGATGCATTCGTGCGCTGCACAGTCTCAATTCCCGGCCATCTGCTGTTCCAGACTCATGCTTGACACCTTGCCTTCGTTCGCCCGAGCGGCTACCCTAAACAACTCGTCATGTCGTCTGCCGCTGCCACAAACTCGCTTTCTCCCGCTGATCAGCAACACCTTCGTGAATTCGCCCGGGCCGCGGCCGCAAACTCCTACTCACCTTACAGCCACTTTCGCGTGGGCGCCGCGCTGTTATTGACCGATGGTTCGATCATCACCGGCTGCAACGTCGAGAACTGCTCCTACCGGCTTACCAGTTGCGCCGAGCAGGCGGCGGTCGCACGCGCTGTCTCCGAGCGCGGTCCCTCCGTCCGCCTGCGTGCCGTCGCAGTAGCCAACCTGAATAATTCAGCGTCGATGCCCTGCGGTGCCTGCCGTCAGACACTCAGCGAGTTCGGCGACGATGACGTTCTCATCCTCTATCCCGGCGAAAGGGGTGCAGAGGAATCGACTACACTCGGCGCGCTGCTTCCACACGCCTTCCGCATGCAGTTTCTCCAGAAGTAAAACCCGCACCGAAGCGAATATGTCCGAGCAAGTCTTCCATCCTATCGATCTCATCCTTCACAAGCGCGACGGCCACGAGCTGTCCACCGAAGAGATCAATCAGTTCGTCCGCAGCGTCGTTCAAGGTGGCGAAAGAAAATCTACGCCAACCATCACCGACGCGCAGATCGGCAGCTTCCTCATGGCGGTCTTTCAGCGCGGACTGTCGCCGCGCGAGCTCGCCGATCTCACAACCGCGATGCGTTATTCCGGTGAGACTTTCGACGCCTCCGGGTTGGACACATTCACCGTCGACAAGCACTCAACCGGTGGCGTCGGCGACAAGAGCTCGCTGCTGATCGCTCCGGTGCTCGCGGCAGCGGGACTCGAAAACAGTCCCAGCATCTCGGTCCCGATGATCTCTGGCCGCAGCCTGGGTCATACCGGCGGAACTCTAGACAAGCTCGAGACGATTCCCGGTTTCGACACACAGCTCTCACTGCCGCGCATGCGCGAAGTGCTGCGCGAGTGCCATGCCGCACTCGTGGGCCAGACGCCGCGGCTCGTCCCCGCCGACCGCATCCTCTACGCGATGCGCGACCACACAGGCACCGTAGAATCGCCATTCCTCATCACCGCAAGCATCATGAGCAAGAAGCTCGCCGAAGATCTCCGCGGCCTCGTACTCGATGTGAAGGTCGGCTCCGGCGCATTCATGCCGACATACGAGAAATCGCAATTGCTCGCCAATCTCATGGTCTCCACCGGTGAACTCGCAGGCACACGCACTGTTGCCCTGCTCACATCAATGGAAGAACCCCTCGGCCGTTTCAGCGGCAACTGGGTCGAAGTCTGGGAGTGCGTCGACATCATGCGCGGCACGCGTCACGCAATGTCCGCCGACCTCATCGAGCTCTCGAATGCGCTCTCCGGCTGGATGCTCTTCCTCGCCGGCAAAGCGCAGTCACCCGACGACGGCGCGAAGCTCTCGGACAACCTGCTCCGCTCCGGTGCAGCCTATAAAGCGTGGCTCAACATTGTGCGCGCGCAAGGCGGAGACACCAGCATCTTCGACAACCCCGCTGCGTTTCACAAACCAAAGGCGACGCGGACGCTCGCAGCGTCGCGTGCGGGCTACCTCAGGGGTATGGATTGCAAGGAGGTTGGCTGGGCCGTGCAGCGACTCGGAGCGGGCCGCGCAAAGCCTGGCGATCCGGTCAGTGCGCATGCTGGCATCGAATCGCACGCAAAACTCGGCGCAAAACTCGAGGCGGGCCAGCCGATCTTCACGCTGTTTACCGAAGATCCGGCGCTGCTCGACGAACCCTTCCGCATGCTTGAGGAAACTGTCTGCATCGCAGACCAGCCGCCCGCGCCGCAGCCGCTCATCCGCGAAATTGTTCGCCGGCAATAGCGCTCTGCTCTACGCTTTGCCCTTCTTCAGCATGTATTGGCGAACGCTTGCCTGCCAGTCGAGCGAGGTGCCCGCATAAGGTCCGCTGCTCTCACGTCCCAGGCTCCGGCTGGGGGCCGGCTGCTCGACAACAACTGTCTCCGCAATCACCACCGCCGGCGGAGGCGGCTCAGGCTCGCCTTCCGGTCGCATGGACCGCGGCAAATCTCCCGGCTTGAACTCAATGCCTTCCTCGGCCAGCCGCGTCGCTGTTTTGACCAGCGTCTCGCGCTTCACCCTCATCTTGCGTGCAGCTTCGTCACGCGCGGCCTCTGTCTCAAACTTTTCGAACTTCATCAGATGCGCGAGCTTACGGTCGAACAGGCCGATCTCTTCGTGAATGGATTTGAGGTGGTACTTGTCTGAGATAACGACGGCCATGAATCCTCCAGGCACTTCGGTTCAATGAGGAAATCCGTCCTCACGGGGCTGCAGGTACGCAGCCATCCTGCTCGCGTGTGCAAAAGGGAAAAGGGCGGTCAACCGACCGCCCTATCCGAATTCAACTTCGCAACGCTTAGAGAGCGCGAACGTTCTCTGCCTGCCAGCCCTTGGGGCCCTTCACAACGTTGAACTCAACCTGCTGGCCTTCCTGCAGCGAGCGGAAGCCGTTGCTCTGGATTGCCGAGTGATGCACGAACACGTCGTCGCCTGAAGCCCGGCTCAGAAAGCCGAAGCCCTTCGCATCGTTAAACCATTTCACTGTTCCCTGTTCCATATTCACTTGTTCCTATTCAATTAGATGTACCGCTGAACGCAATTTGGATTTCGCGAGGTCGAGCGGTAGAGCCGGAACAAGCAAGAAAAACCAGATCGGAGTTCGTCGATCTGTTCCAGTATACCACGTGCGAACATCTTCCATGCACTCAATGATTTATTTGATGCAGCAAACGCTCATCGCGTCAACTTCGCTGTAGCGAATATTCACACAACTCGTTACACTCCACCCATTCCCCTCCAGTACAGGAGTGCGCGTTGGGCAGATTTACTGGACTGATTGGACTTGCTGTTCTTATCGGCGTGGGCTACACGCTCTCCACTGCCCGGCATGCGATCCGCTGGCGAACTGTGATCTGGGGACTCAGTCTGCAGATCCTCTTTGCCTTCCTGGTCATCAAGTGGACGGTCGGCCAAGTCATCCTCAAGTGGTCCGCCGACCACGTAACAGCCATGCTCGGCCATGCGGCCGATGGCTCCATCCTCGTCTTCGGGCCCCAGCTCGGCGACCCCAAAAGCCCGCTCGCGGTCTTCGCCTTCGCGGTTCTGCCCACCATCATCTTTGTCTCCGCGCTCTTCGCGATGCTTTACCACCTCGGCATCATGCAGCGCGTCATCCAGGTCGTCGCCTGGCTCATGCAGCGCACCATGGGCACCTCCGGCGCCGAGTCCACCAACGTCGCCGCCAGCATATTCATGGGCCAGACCGAGGCCCCACTCACCATCCGCCCCTTCCTCGGTGACGCCACGCAGTCCGAGCTCATGACCATCATGACCTCCGGTATGGCGCACGTCTCCGGCGGCATCATGGCCGCGTACATCCTCTTCGGCATCCATGCGCAGGACCTGCTCTCTGCCGTCATCATGACCGCGCCGGGAACCATCCTCATCGCCAAGATGCTCGTGCCGGAGACCGAAGTTCCCGCCACACTCGGCACGGTGAAGATGCCAAAATCCGAGGAGCACCAGGAAGAAAATCTCGTCGGTTCCATCGCACGTGGAACCATTGATGGCGGCAATCTGGCATGGAACGTCGCCATCATGCTCATCAGCTTCCTCGCGATCGTCGGCCTCATCAATGCCATCATGCTTGGCATCTCCAACGATCTTTGGGCGCACGGCCACATCCACTTCCCGCACTCGCTCGGCAATGCGCTCGGCGTACTCTGCTCGCCTATTGCGTGGATGATCGGCGTGCCCTGGCACGATGCCCCCATCGTCGGCAACCTAATCGGCACGCGTGCTGTGCTCAATGAGTTCATCGCCTACACGCAGCTCGGCACGCTGGCGAAGACCGGCGCCATCAGCGCGCGCACACTCTCCATCGCCACCTTCGCGCTCTGCGGCTTTGCGAACATCGGCTCCGTCGGCATGCAGATCGGCGGCATCGGCGCGCTCATCCCTCACCGCCGCAACGACCTCGCCCGCCTCGGCCTGCGCGCTCTGCTCGCCGGCACCATGGCGAACCTCATGTCCGCCAGCATTGTGAGTATGCTTCTGCCAAGGTAAGAGCCGTGGCCACCATCGCCGACTTCCGCCGCATCGCGCTCTCGTTTCCCAATGCGGAAGAAGCTTCGCACATGGGACAGCCCGACTTCCGTGTCGGCGGCCACATCTTCGCCACGCTCGCGATGGCAGACAAGGGCTACGGCAACCTCATGCTCACCCCCGAAATCCAGGCAGGCTTCGTCGCCGACGCGCCTGAAGTCTTCCTGCCCATTTCCGGAGGCTGGGGCCGCATGGGCGCCACACACATCATCCTCGCCGCCGTCGACAAAGACACGCTGCACGACGCGCTCCAGACTGCCTACAAACTCCGCGTCGAAAAGAACGCTTCCACCCGCAGGCCAAAGAGCCGTAAACCGCACTAGCCTGCATCGCTGCGGGCCGATGGTATTATCTGCGCAAACCATGTGCACATCCTTCCTCATCGTCAGCTCGAAAGACGATTCAGATGCCACTGTGCGACTGCAGTCCGAGGCCCTGCTACGTGGTCTGCAGAGCATGCCTGGTACCTCCGCACGCCTCGTCCCGCCGTCTCAGGATCTTCAAATCGAGGATGGCTCTTGCGTTCTTTTTCATTTCGACGATCTCCCCGCGATTACATCCTTGAAAGCATCTCGCAACACGGGAAGAAAGTTCCTCGCCGCATGCTTCGGCAGCGACATCTACGAATTCTCTCGTTATCTCCCGAGCTACGAAGTTGCGGACCTCTTCCTGATGCCGACACCTCTGCACAGGAAGGTGCTCGCCAGCCAGTTCTACAAGCCCGTCTACTACCTCCCCGAGGCAATCGACCCCATCGCCGGCACGGACAGCCAACACCCACCAACATTTCCCATCAAGCAAACTTCCAGGCTCCTCTGGTTCGGATACGCCGAGAGCTTCAACAAGGGGATGGCCTCGCTCATTCCTGTGCTCAGATTGCATCTGGCGGCTGACCGCATCACAGATTTCTCACTCATCGTGAATGAAGCAGAGTTCAAAAATGAGTTCAATTTCCCCACCATCCCCTATCGCAACGATTCATTTCAAAAAGAAGCCACCGCCTTCGACTACTGCATCCTCAGTCACTTTTCGCTCGATCTCGCGCTGAATTCCTATATCAAGTCGCCAAACAAGCTGGTCACTTCCCTCATGGCGGGCCTCATTCCCATTGCGTCGGACACACCGAGTTACTCCGCCCTGCTGCGCGAATTTCGCCTGGACCGGTTCCTCTTCGACTCTCCCGAGCAATTGGATCAGATCTTGCGCAATCTCGATCCCGCCAACGACTCACAAGCGATCATCGACTCCGGCGTGATCGAAACTCTCTGGCAGAGGTTCTCCACGCCTCAGTTAGCCAAAGACTTTCTCTCCATCCTGTCGCAGTACAACGATCGCGAGGCTCCTTCATTCGCCAACATCTCGCCGCAGATGATCTCACCTCCCCGGCCGCGCAATGAGCTCTACTTCACCGAGCACCTCAAGGACCTGCTGCCTAGCTTCAAGAGAGCGCTTCGAAATCGCACGTCACGTTAGCGGCCGTTTCACGAGACTCCGCGTGCTTCGCTTATAGTTTTCGAATGGCCGATCAGAAGCAGCCGACAACCGCCACAGAGTCAAACGCGCCAGACCTCCACACGCGCGTCACGCAGGCCCTCACCCATATCTTCCTCAAGACTGACGTACAGCCGGCACTCGGCATCATCCTCGGCTCCGGCCTCGGCGGGTTCGCGTCTCAGGTCGAAAACCCCACCGTCATCCCCTACAGCGAGATCCCGAACTTCCCGCGCTCCACCGTCGAAGGCCACGAGGGCAAACTCGTCCTCGGCACCATCGCGGGCGTTCCCGTCGCCGTCATGCAGGGCCGCGTGCACGCCTACGAAGGCTACGCAATGTCTGAGGTCACGTTCCCCACACGCGTGCTCGGGCTGCTCGGCTGCAAAGCGCTCATCGTCACCAACGCCGCCGGCGGCATCAACAAGTCCTTCGCGCAGGGCGGCATCGTCTGCATCTCCGACCACATCAACCTTACCGGCCAGAATGCCGCCCTCGGGCCCAACGATCCGCGCTTCGCCATCCGCCCCGGCGCGGGCCTGCGCTTCTTCGACATGACCACCGCCTACTCGCCGCGCCTGCGCAAACTTGCCGCCGAAAAGGCCGCGCGCCAGAACATCCCGCTGCCCGAAGGCGTCTACCTCGCCGTCCTTGGCCCCAGCTACGAAACACCCGCCGAGATCCGCGCCTTCCGCACCCTGGGCGCCGACCTCGTCGGCATGTCCACCGTGCATGAGGTCATCATCGCGCAGCACATGGGCGTCGAAGTCCTCGGCCTCTCACTCGTCACCAACATGGCAGCAGGCGTCGTCGATCAACCCATCCATCACGCCGAAGTCATGGAGACTGGCCTACGCGTCGAAGCCCAATTCACCTCGCTCGTCAAAGCCCTCATCCCGCAAGTCGCAGCAATCGTTGCCAACGCATAAACCCGGGTGGCCCATCCTTTGCGCGCGTTTGCGTAAAGGGTGGGGTATCGCGCGTAAGACGCGCCAGCGCTTTGCGCTCTTGTTGTCATTCCCGAAGGGAATCTGCTTTTCATTCCTGCTGCCCGATAAACTATCAACCGTGCCCCAGCCCGAACAGCTCAGCCTTCCCGCGCAGCCGATCCTCATCGGCATCGCCGGCTGTTCCGGCTCTGGCAAGACCACCCTCGCGCGCGAGCTCGCCGCGCAGCTTGAGGCCACACTCTTCCCGCTCGACCTCTACTACCGCGATCTCGCGCACTTCCCGCTTGACTCGCGATGTAAGCAAAACTTCGACCACCCCGATTCGCTCGAGAGCGAGCTATTCATCCCGCATCTCCTCGCGCTCAAGCAGGGCCACGCCATCGACCGCCCCATCTACGACTTCCGCACGCACACCCGCGTGCCAGGCGCCTTCGACCGCATCCAGCCCACGCGCTTCGTCGTCGTCGAAGGCATTATGGCGCTGCACTGGCCCGAGCTCTGCGCAGCCTACGATCTCTCCGTCTACGTCCACGCACCCGACGAGCTCTGCCTCGCCCGCCGCATCCACCGCGACATCCGCGAGCGCGGCCGCACCGAAGACTCCGTCCGCGAGCAGTACAACGCTGCCGTCAAGCCTATGGCCGACCTCTACGTCATCCCTTCACAAACCCGCGCCACCATGACCGTACTCGGCACCGACGCCCTCGACTGGTCCATCGAACAGATCTTCCGAGAACTGCGCACGCGCGGGTTATTGTGAACTGTTGACTATGCAACCAGTGATTCCGTTCAAAGCAAACCCGGGAGTCGACCTGGCAAGCTTGCTAGCGCGCCCATTCCATAGAATCTCAACAGAGTTCGCGTCCTACGGAGGACCGACTCAGGTCACGCTTTGGTTCGGCAACGAGGACGGCCTCCGCATCTCATCCGAGATGCACGATGTCGCGTACCGAACGGAGATTGGGAGTTTGCGCTTCGAACGTGTTACTGAACCATCTCCTGACGATCTCCTGCTCGATATAGTTGGCTTCGAAGATTCGGTACGTGCGGCAGAAGCTTATGATCTCGGATGAAGGCCACACGATTGAAGCCGGCGGCAGCTTTCTAGGTTCTGCAGGAGCGGAGCTTATCATCTGTGCGGCTGCTTTCCCGTGCCACCTCTTCATCTCAGGGATCAACACACCGCCCCAGAGAGGAGCTGATCCCGAATATCACTTAGAGAAGTACTCGAGGACTGATATCGCCTAACGCAAAACGGCGGAGCCGAAGCTCCGCCGCTCACTAACCACTAACTACTAACCACTAACCACTCTCGTTACGCCGTCACCAGATCCAGCTTTTCCGCAAACGCCTTGCCCTTGCGCGCTGCGAACGCCTTCTTGTGATACGCGTAGCCTGCAATCAGCGGGAATGCGATCGTCGCTTCGGCGAAGACCATCTGCTCGTAGGTCAGGTCGACCTTGCCCCAGGAGCTTGCTTCCTTGAGCGTCGAGCCGGAGAGCGCACCGTCGCGGGCGTCGGCCACTGTGATCTGGATCGCGTACTTGTGCATCGAGGCCTCGACCCCGAGGATGTCGGCCGCGACCACGATGTCCTGCGCGAAATTCTTCGGCACGCCTCCGCCGATCATCAGCAGCCCCGTCGTCGGGTTCTGGATCTTGATCTGCGTCAGCTCGTAGAAGTCCTTCCCTGAATCGATGGAACAGTGCGGCTTGCCCTGGCGCGCGTGCATGTGTGCCACGATGCCAAAGCCGAACGAGCAGTCCGAGAACGCGGGGCAGAAGATCGGCACGTTCTTCTCATAGCAGGCAAGGACGATCGAGTCCGCGTTGCCCTTCTCAGGCGTGCGGCCGTTCTCCTTTAGGTAGCGTCCCATCTCGCGGATGAACTCACGCGAGCTGTACGCGCCGGGCTTCATTCCGTTGATGATCTTCTCGGTCGTCTCATCGCAGATGCGGAGTTCTTCCTCGTCGATGAACGTGTCATAGATGCGGTCGATCATCAGCTCGCGCAGGTCGGCATCGCCCGCGCCGTACTTGTACTCGTCACCCGCGATGTAGTGGCGGAAGCCGAGCGCCTCGAAGAAGTCCTGGTCGACGATGTTCGCGCCGGTCGAGACGATCGCATCGACCATGTTGTTGCGCACCAGGTCGACGATGACCTTCTGCAGGCCGGCCGAGATAAGCGAGCCGGCGAGGCAAAGGATGACGCCGCACTCGGTATCGCGCAGCATCATGTCGTAAATGTTGGCCGCACGCGCCAGATCGCGCGAGCTATAGGCCATCGAAGCCATCGCGTCCACCAGCGGCACAACATTGTGCTCGGTGATGTCGATGTGCTGAATCTTGTTTTGGAGGAGTTCTTTTTTGGTAGCCATGTCAGCTTCCAGTTTATCGTGTTTCGCTAGTAAACACGGGGGTCCAATACAAATGCGCGATAAATTACGCGAGCCTCATCATAGGACGATAAGCTGGGCGGTTCATCGGCAGCGAACTGGTTCCCTGCTGGGGTTGGATCTGGCTCGTCGTCTCTGCCGGAGGCAGGGGGTTCAAGAGCAGAATGATTCCGAGAATGATCAGTGCCGCCGCCACGACATACTGCAGAATCGTCTTCATTTCCGTACCTTCGCTAGACATGTTCATCCTACTCTCCACTACGCCACGCAAATACTTACAACATCAGCAATCGCCCAGGACACTTGTCATGCGCAGCGTCGTTTCCGCAGCGCCAGCAGCCCCAACCCGATCGTCATCACCGACCCAGCCACCACTCCAATCAGCCACGTCCGGCCGTGGTGCACAGGCGGCATTGCCCACGTCGGGGTCATTGACGACACCATAACCGCAACCCAGAATGCAACGTTTGCCCTATCGCTCCTGCATGCCCACTTCATCGCAACGTTCCTTTCGCCTTTTTCAAAAACCCTCAACTACTCCGAGAAAATCTCTTCAATCGTTTTGCCGAATATCCTCGCGATCCGGAACGCCAAAGGCAGCGACGGATCGTACTTCCCTGTCTCGATCGCGTTTACGCTCTGCCGCGAGACTTCAAGCTTGTCCGCCAACGCCGCCTGCGACCATCCGCGTTCTGCCCGAAGATCTTTCAACCGGTTATTCATCGCGCACCCGGTTGCGGAAGGTGAGGATCGCCTGCGCGAGAGCCATCGAAATCCAGAAAATTGTGAACTCAAAAAACGGCGGAGGAGCAGTGATCGACTGGTAGGCTCGCAGGAAATCGATGAACGCCATCAGGGCAAGGGTGAAGCCAACCGCCCACAGAATAGATACGACAAGTTGATAACGCTTGAATTCGTCGATCTCCTCGCGTAGGTACAACCCGACCACGACGATCATCGCAACAACATCAAAGGCCGGCACGGCCGCGAGCACGAACAACTTGGCTCCCGTCGGCCGGTGCTGATGCACGTACGTCGTAATCACCCACACGGTGGCCAAGTAAACGAGTGCGATAGCACCCATGCGCTGAACGTAACGCTTTGCTGCTTTGGTCTGATTCCCGCAGATCGCTCGCATCTTTCGCCTCTCTCCTGATGACAAGCAAACTTTACGTCAAGCGTCCTTGTCATGTCAAGCACCATTGACAACTTTCCTGGAGAGGAGCGAAGCGCGTTTTCCCTAACAATCCCGGTAACCACCCAAAGAGTCTTGTTCAGTTACTTTTACCTTCTTGTTCGCTTGAGGAGCCGTTTGGTATCTCTTCTCATGCCTAATCTACTTTCCTTGCAGAGTCTTTCGGGAAGAGCACGTGTGTCTGCGGGCCTCAGGGAGATTGGTGGGCAATTCTCTCTAACGAGGTGCGTAGTGAAAAAACTGAACCTCCTACTCTGTGTGCCAGCGCTGTTGCTGACGACTGGAGTCATGCACGCGGACACCGTCTTTTCGGAAAATTTCAACGAGACGACCGCTCAACTTGATGTGACGACCGCCGGTGCCTTTACTGCGATCAATGGAACGAACGTAGATATCGTCGGCCCCGCTGACGGCTACGGATATCTGTGCAGGGGACCGGAATCCGGCAACTGCGTCGATATGGGCGGCACCGGCGGAAACTCGGCCGGAAACCTGAATTTGACGACGACCCTGAACCTTGCGGCGGGGAGCTACCTCCTGAACTTTGACCTGATCGGTTCAGATCGCGGCGTCTCGAGCACCACCGAGGTCATCGTCAAGTCCCCGACCCAGACCTTCTACGACCAGACGTTCACCCTGGCCAGCGATGACATCACATCGGGTGTCGTCACAAATGCCCTTTTCAATGTCACCTCCGATCCAGTTCAGCTTCAATTCATTGACTTGGGGCCAAACAACAACATCGGTGCGTTGCTCGACAACGTCAGCATCACGACAACACCCGAGCCCAGCAGCCTTGCCCTTCTGGCAACCAGCCTGCTCGGCTCAGCTGGCATTCTTCGCCGCCGCTTCAAAGCTTGATCTAATCTGCTTCAGCATCCCGGAAGAGGGCCGCTCGAGCGGCCCTCTTCCTTTTGCGCCGTTTTCCGTCGGTGGACATCCATGTAGGCTTAGGAACGAGCCATGAACGTGAACTTCGCCGAGCGCGCGCATAACCATAACTGGAAGCTGGACCCGATCGTGCGCTCGCTGCTCGATACGGACTTTTACAAGTTCCTGATGCTGCAGTTCATCTGGAAGAATTTTCCGCGCGTGACGGCATCGAGCGAAATCACCAACCGGACGGTCAAGGTGAAGCTGGCGGAGCGCATCTCGGCGGAAGCGCTGCGTGAGCAGATGGACTACGTGACGCGGCTGAAGTTCCAGCGGTCAGAGCTTGTGTGGCTGGCAGGCAATACCTTCTATGGCGTGCGGCAGATCTTCGAGCCCGCGTTCCTGGACTGGATGGAGCATAGCTTCCGGCTCTCGGACTATGAGATCAGCGAGCAGGACGGTCAACTGGTGCTGCGGTTCAGCGGACTGTGGACCGAGGTGACGATGTGGGAGGTCTACTCGCTGGCAATCGTGAGCGAGATGAAGACCCGCGCGGCCCTCGCCGAGTTGAACGAACTCGAGTTGGACGTGCTCTACGCGCGTGCGAAGACGCGGTTGTGGGACAAGATTGAGAAGTTACGCAGGGTGGAGGGGTTGCGGCTGTCGGACTTTGGGACCCGGCGGCGGCATAGCTTCCTGTGGCAGGAGTACTGCGTGGAGGCGCTGCAGGCTGCGCTCGATGTGGGCGAGGAGCGGTTCAGCGGCACCTCGAACACAGCGCTGGCGTACAAGCACAACCTGGAGGCGATCGGCACGAATGCGCATGAGCTGCCGATGGCGCTGGCGGCGATGGCCTCGCGCGGGAGCGACGAGGAACTGCGCGCATCGCAGTATCGGGTGCTCGAGCTGTGGCAGCAGAGCTATCACGGCGAGTTGCTGATTCTGCTGCCGGATACGTTTGGGACGAATCAGTTTTTGGAGGGGGCACCGGAGTGGGTGGCGCGATGGACCGGGGAGCGCGTGGACTCGAAGGACCCGTTTGAGGCCGGGGATGAGTACATTGCGTGGCTGCTGCGGCATGGCCAGGACCCGCGGACGAAGCGGCTGATTGCGAGCGATGCGCTGGACGCAGAGACCATCATTGCGCTGCATGATTACTTCGAGGGGCGGATACGGTTTGCGGCCGGCTGGGGGACGCTGCTGACGAACGACTTCCGAGGGTGTCATCCGCGCGGCGAGGATTCGTTTGAGCCGATCTCGCTGGTGTGCAAGCTGACCAGCGTGGACGGCATGCCGACGATTAAGCTTTCGGACAATGCGAGCAAGGCGACCGGGCCGGCGGAGGAGATTGCGCGCTACCGGAGCGTGTTCGGCACACCGGTGCTAAGGGAGCAGCCGGTGCTGGTTTAGGGGTACCCCCCCCCTCCCCCCGGTTTTTTGTGCAAAGTCTTGATTTGTTTATGGTTAGGCCTGGACTTAATTTCCAAAGTCTTCATTCCAGATACTTTGTGCGCAAAGTCTTGATTCTGCTGGAGTTCTGACCTGGAGTGATAGACCTCGAAGCAAAGCCGCCCTTGGGGAACCGGGTGGGTTGTCAAGCGTAATAGGTTTTGGAGCAAGCTGTCCGGGCGGCGAATATGGCGGATCGGCTGCAGGATGATTACAAGCTGACGGCGAGCCCCGGTGGCGTTGACGCTCAGACGGCATTGTGAAAGGCTTCCGTTGTTTTTCTTTTAATCTTTCGGTTTTTTCCAGCTTGGCGAATTAGGGTATTGGCGAACGGATGAACCGGATGGCACCTGGAAAATGCGGAGATGTGAGGTTTCCAGGCTTCACAAGGTTACCTGTCGTGGTTTTGCTGCTGTTGCTGCTGTGGTGGTCGTCTGCGGCCGTTCCTCAGACCGCCGACCGGAGTCGACTCGAACCAGCCAGGACGAATGGGCCTCACCCAGTTGAGTCGTTCGAGGTGGCGTCGTTCAGGGTCTCCGACGATCCGGTTCACGTCTTTGCCAGGAGCGATCCGGGAGCTTCCGAGTTCATCGTGCGCAATGCTTCGCTTTCCACCTTGATGATCCTCGCTTTTGGCGATGTTCGGGTGATAGGGCAACCTAAGTGGTTCTTTTCGACGGCGTACACGATTCGAGCCAAGGCGGAGGGTGAACGGGGGCTTTCCTATGAGGAACTGCGGCTTCCGTTGCAGCATCTGCTCGATGAACGGCTGCACCTCCGATACCACAGCGAGACGGATGAGGTTCCGGGATATGGACTGGTGATTGGAAAGGGTGGTCCAAAGCTTCAGGAGAGCAAGGGCGGGTCCTATCAGTTGGGTTTTACCCAGGGAGCGCAAAACGGATTCATGGTCGCCAAAAACGCGACGATGCAGGATATTGCGTCGATGTTGGGGCGGCCGTTGGGGTATCGGCCTACGGTTGATGAGACGGGACTGAAAGGCAAATACGATTTTCGGTTGAGCTACGCGTCGCCGGAGTCGACTGATTCATCGCTCCCTTCGTTGCTGACCGTTCTTCGTGAGAGTCTTGGGCTGCAGTTTGTGAAGGAGAAGGTACAACAGACGACGATTGTCATCGAGCATGTTGATCAGGTTCCGACGGAGAACTGATAGCTGGGGCTGGGCCTTTCGGGGCGCGTTGAGAAAAGCAATTCAGGCGCTTCACCCTTCGGGCTTCGCGCTGGCCTTCGGCAGAGCGGAAGCGCGCGATGCGCGCGGGGTTTACGGCACGGCTGAAGCCGTGCCCCTTCGGGGCTGTGGCTCTCGCGAGATCTCTCGCGTGTACGTTATTCGACGACGAGAGATTTGAGGAATTCGTCGAACTCTGGTTTGCTGGTCGCGAAGATCTGCTGGTTTGAATCGAGCAGGACGAGATAGTAGAGCTTGCCGGGGATGCGGTGGAAGATGTAATCGAAGTGGAAGGCTACTGGCTTCTCCTGCGGCTTTTCTACGGGCGGGCCCTGGGGCTTTTCGAACGGAAGGCCGTCGTAGCGGGGCTGGTCACGCTCAAAGGCGACAAGCAGGATATGGGCGCCCCCCTGTTTCGAGTAGACGGTGGGGGCAACGATATCAAGCGAGAGGCAGCGATCGACGGGACAAGGCAGACCCTGCGCTGTAACTATCCGGGTGTTGCCTTCTTTGGAAACGTCGTGATCTTTCAGATAGGACCTCGCGAAGTCGTCGAGGGTCTGGCCTGCAGGGGGAGTGGTGGCGATGACGAGGAAGGTGGGAGCGGGAGGCTTCTCCGATGGTGGACTGGCCATTGCATAGCAGGCGCCGTTTGTTACGTCGGAGATGCGTATGTCTGACCTCACGTCGACGATGAAAGAGACACCACAGAGGTGGCTGGTGAAGAGGTCGCGATTGTTCGGAAGTATTTCGTCTGCCCAGGCTTCATGGGCATTGATGGTCTTGGTGAGATCTGCAGTTTTGTAACGGCTGGCCGCTATTTCGGAGAGTTGGTGGTAGCTTTCCGGGGATTGGCCGTCGGCGACGGCGCGGTCAATGGCGCGGAGCGTGTGCGCGGGAAGGATCGCAATGCTGGCGCAGGTGATGTAGTCGTACCAGAAGTCAGGCGGGGGGTTCTTATCTTTGGCCTCGACATTCGGGAGACGGTTCATGCCGGCAACAACCTGAAGCGCCTGGCATTGGTGGATGCCGAGGAACCAGTCGCCGCGGATATCGGCGGGATCGCTTGCCGCGGCCTTCGTGAGGTTGCTGGTGGCGGGGTCGAAGGCGGCTTCGTCGTTGACGTTATAGGCGAAGTGGGCGACGAGGCCGGTGAGCAACTGGAGTTCGTGGTTGTTGGGATCGCTTTGAACGGCTTTGCTGAGGATGCCGAGGTCGTCAGCGAGCTTGTCCTGAACCTGAGCCTTTGGGATGTCGTAGTTCCAATTCAGAGTCCACGTATCGGCGTAGCGCTCGAGATCCTGGGCGCTGCGGAAGGCGGCTTGAACGGCGGGACTTTGAGGGAGCTTTGTGGCGTCGATTTCTTTGAGCTGCGCGATAGCAGGCAGCGCAATGAGGAAAGAAATCAAGCTGAAGGTGAGCGTGCGGCAGAGTTGCATTGATAGCCCTGTTGTGGAGGTCAGAGGGAGTGTAGCAGGCGCCCAGGAAGGCAATTCAGGCGCATCGCCCTTCGGGCTGCGCTTGGGCCTTCGGCAGAGCGGAAGCGCGCGGTGCGCGCGGCGGTTACGGCCCGACTGAAGTCGGGCCCTTCCCGTTCTCGTTGTGGCTGTATGGCACGGCTGAGGCCGTGCGCTTGACGAGACTCCTTCTCGATGTAGTCGCGGATGTCTGTTTCAAGAATTCTGCCGAATTCGAGTTTCTTCTCGCGCGTCTTAACGCGCGATACCCCACCCTTTCACGATAAGACCGTGAAAGGATGGGCCACCCGGGTCTGGGGTCGGCTGAGCACGGTACCTCAGGGGCTAAAGCTCCGCGCGTTCTCGGCTAGCTGCGGCACGGCTGAAGCCGTGCCCTTAACGAAACTTCTCACACGTATACTTCCGCAATGCGATTTGGGCGAGGGTTAGTAGGGGCTGCGGTGGTGGTTGCGGCCGTGTTGGGGTGTGGTGTTCAGAGCGCGTGGGCGTGGGGCCGCGATGGGCACATGATGGTGAACCAGCTGGCGGTGGAGAATCTGCCAGCCGATGTGCCGGCGTTTATGCGCAATGGGAATGCGGTGGATGTGGACACGTGGATGGGGCCGGAGCCTGACAGGTGGAAGCAGACGGATGCGGAGCCGGAGCTGGTGGCGGTGCAGTCGCCGGACCACTTTCTGGATTGGGAGTGGGCGGTGCTGGCGGCGACGAAGTGTGCGGAAGGGACGACCGATTGCGTCGATGGGTACAAGTTTCCGCGGCGGCGGTATGACTTTATCCGGGCACTGGCGGCGGCGCAGGCGCAGCATCCGGAATTGAAGCTGGATGAGAGAGTGGGGTTTCAGCCGTGGCAGGTGGAAGAGGTTTGGCAGCGGCTGAAGTCGGATTTGCGGGAGTACAGGAAAGAGGCTGCGGCGAATCAGGATACGAGCGGCGTGGAGCTCGCGGTCCTGTATGACGCGGGGTGGCTGGGGCATTATGTGGGCGATGGGTCGCAGCCGCTGCATCTGACCATTCAGTACAACGGGTGGACGGGGCCGAATCCGAATGGATATACGACGGAGCACAAGATTCATTCGGAGTTTGAGTCGGTGTATGTGAGCGCGAATGTGAAGCGGGCGGATGTGGACCCGCTGGTGAAGGCGGCGGCTCCGGTGAAGATTGACGATGAGTGGACGCAGTACTGGAAGTACATTGAGCACTCGCAAGGACTGGTGGAGAAGGTGTACCAGTTGGAGAAGGCGGGAGGGTTTACGGGCGCGGGGACTCCGGAGGCGAAGGCGTTTACGGACGAGCGGCTGGCGGCGGGGGCGATTGAGTTGCGGGATTTGATTTATTCGGCTTGGGTGCATAGCGCGGACCCGGTTGAGGAGTATCACGGGGCGCCGTAAGAAGGGTTGGGCTAGTGGGTGTGTTCAGGAAGCTGTGGCGCGCGGCAGGCATCGTTGGCGTGATTGCCGTGCGGGTGATGAAGTTTATGGTGACGCGGCCGCGGACGAGGCGAGAACGCGCCGAGTGGCTCACGGGGACGTGCAGGTGGGCGCTTCGGGTGGCGAAAGTGACGTATGAGACTGAGGGTCCGGTGCCGATGGAAGGCGCGGTGATTACGAATCACCTGAGCTACCTGGACATCGTGGTGCATGGGGCGATCCGGCCGTGCGTATTTGTGTCTGCGACGGACACGCTGGAGATTCCGGTGATCGGGTGGATCAGCAAGATGGTGGGCACGGTTTATGTGGAACGCGGCGGGGGTGGGAGCGCGGAGAAGGCGGCGAAGGGTATGGCGAAGGGGTTCCGCGATGGGCTGCCGGTGGTGTTCTTTCCGGAGGGCGGGACGTTTATCGGGGATGAGCCGGTGATGCCGTTCCGCAGCGGGCTGCTGGCGGAGGCGATGGAGGCGGAGGTGCCGGTGTGGCCAGGGTTTATCCGCTATGAGGTGTCGGAGCAGGACCGGGCGGAGGGCAAGAGCGCGCGGAACGATGTGCACTGGAGCTCGCAGACGCTGGTGCAGCACCTGTGGAATTTTCTCGGGCTGAATGAGGTGCAGGCGGAGGTGCGGTTTGCGGAAGAGCCGGTGGAGTTTTCGCGGGCGGCGCTCGAGGACCGCAAGGTCGCGGCGGCGGAGGCTCGGGAGGCGGTGCTGGCGGTGAGCGGAAGGGCAGATGTTGCGGCTTAGGTCTTAGCGGATAGCGAGACGGTGTGGCCTGCTCAGGCAGTTATTTAGCATTGGAATCTTGTGTTTACAAGCGGCTTTGGGGAGGTTGCCGGAGCAGTTACGAGACCAGAAGTCGTAGAAAGGCGCGACCTTCGTACCCGTACTGGTACAACGATTGTTGCAGGTCTGCGGTACCATTAGGTTCCGGTCCGCACTGCTTTTATGGTTTTAATCTGGCTCTCAGCGGCTCTGATCGTCGCGCTTGTAATTGTCTCGGTGGCTCTGGTGCGGGCACGCCGCCGAAGCGCGTTGCTGGCAGATGAGCTGGCGAGGGCGATGCGGGAGATTCTGCAGCATCAGACGGCGCTGCAGCAGCGGAAACAACTGGACAATCTGAAGGATGAGTTCATCTCAACGGTGTCGCATGAGCTGCGAACGCCGCTGACGAGTATCCATGGAGCGCTGGGGCTGCTGTCGTCGGGCAAGGCCGGGCATGTGGATGAAAAGGCTGCGAACCTGCTGCGGATTGCGAGCAGCAATACGGAGCGGCTGGTCCGTCTGATTAACGACATATTGGACCTGGAGCGGATGGAGTCGGGCCGGGCGCCGCTGCAGATCCGGCGGCTGGAGTTGCGCGACGTGGTGGCGCAGTCGGTCGAGACGATGCGGTCGATGGCGGAGAAGTTTGGGGTGGCGCTGGAGATTGCGCCGGAGCCGGCGGAGACGCCGATCTCGTTTGACGGCGACCCGGACAGGATTCAGCAGGTGCTGACCAACCTGCTCTCGAATGCAGTCAAGTTTTCGCCACGGGGCGGGCAGGTAAAGGTGATGACGGCCTCGGACGGCGACAACCTCGTGCTGCAGGTGGTGGACGTGGGGCGTGGCGTGCCGCTCGACAAGCTGGAGAGCATCTTTGACCGGTTTGGGCAGGTGGAAACGTCGGATGCGCGACAGAAGGGCGGGACGGGGCTGGGTCTCGCGATCTGCCGCAGCATCGTGGCGCAACACGGCGGGACGATCTGGGCGGAGCGGAACGATACGAAGGGCGCGGGACCGGGGACGACGGTGATCCTGCGACTGCCGCGATACTCGACGGCGGAGCAGGCGGCGGCACTGCCGGCGGCGTCGGAGGGGGCCATTCTCGTCGTCGATGATGACCCGATTGTGCGCAACGTGGTGCGCGAACATCTGCGGCGCAATGGGTACACCGTGATTGAGACGGCCAGCGGCGAAGAGGCTCTGGAGGCTGTGGCCAAGCAGCAGGTGGATGCTGTGCTGCTGGACCTGTGCATGCCCGGGATGTCGGGCTGGGAGACGCTGGAGCGGCTGAAGAGCAAGCCGGAGACGGCGGAGATTCCGGTGGTGGTGCTAAGCGTGCTTTCGCCCGCGACACGGACGCCGGATGTGCCGACGACCCAGGGCTGGGTGCAGAAACCGTTCCATGAGACTCTGCTGCTGACCGAGATTACCCGGGCACTGCACCCGACCAGCGGGCCGGGGAAGATTCTGCTGGTGGAGGATGACGAGGACCTGGCGACGGTGGTTCTGTCCAGTTTCAGGTCAGCGGGCGAGGAGGGTTCGCTGAGCATCGATCACGTGAGCTCGCTGGCGGAGGCGGAGAGTTATTGCCAGGAAAATGCACCGGATCTGCTGATTCTGGACCTGACGCTGCGGGACGGATCAGGGTTTGCGCTGGTGGACTGGCTGCGGAGGCAGCCGAAACTCAGGACATTGCCGCTGGTCGTTTACTCTGGCAGCGAGCTGAGCGAGGCGGAGATGGCGCAGCTGCGTTTGGGACCGACGCAGTTCCTAACCAAGGCCAGAGTTCAGCCCCGCCACGTTGAAGATTTGATACTGGCCATGGTTCGGCATTTAGGAAAACCGGCAATGGGATCGGTATCAGCGTAGAATAAAGCAGCAATTCTCATCTCCAGGTCTGGTACATGCGCCGTATTCTCATCATTGATGACGAGGACGACATCCGCGAGGTTGCGGCTCTGTCATTGGAATCTGTTGCCGGCTGGTGCGTTTTGACCGCATGCTCCGGTGCTGAGGGCATTCGTGCCGCCCATGAAGAACAACCGGACGCCATTTTGATGGACGTTATGATGCCTTCGATGGATGGGCCTACCACCTTTCGTGAGATGCAACGTCTACCAGAGATCGCTAAGATTCCCGTAGTTCTACTGACAGCGAAAGTTCAAGGCGTAGATCAAAGGCGCTTTGCGGGGCTCGGCGTTGCGGGTGTTTTATTCAAACCGTTCGATCCGCTTACGCTTGCCGAGCAAATGGCGACAACGCTGGGATGGAGTTAGAAGCACGATGGAGTCTGGCTGTCACCCGCCGAAGCGGCGTAGCACACTCAACGGCGCGGGCAACGGCCTGGGAAACGTTTCTCACAACGGACACGGGTCGGGCAACGGCTTGGGACACGTCTCTCACAACGGACACGGCTCTCTAAACGGGCACGGCGCGGGAACGAGGCCGGGCGACGTTGCGCGGGAACTGATCAGCGCGCTATGGGAGCGCAGCGTGCCGTTGCTTTCAGATCGGCTGAATGGATTGGACATCGCGTGCGAGGCGGCAGTGATCGGGAGGCTTTCTCCGATTATGCGGCGCGGCGCGGCGGATACCGCGCACAAGCTGGCGGGGTCGCTGGGAATGTTCGGGTACCCGCGCGGAACGGAGCTGGCGCGGGAGATCGAGCATTTGCTGGAGGACGACGGCGTGGTAGACCCTGTGACTCTGCGGGAGCTAGTGGTGGAGCTGAGGGCGTCTTTACCGTTGTAGTCCTGTTCTGCACCCATGCTTGCTGAGACGCCGAAACAGCAGGACACGTAACCTATTGAAAGTACAACTTTAGTTGCAGGTAAGTGAGGTCCAGACGCCGGCGACGGTGCCGGAGGCTCCGCTGATGCGGAGGTCGACGAAGCTGCCGGCCGGGATGGAGACAGAGCCGAGCGCGGGGCAGGAGCCGGCGCTCGATGGCGTGCAGGCGAGCGTGGTGTCGGCCATAGTGGTGGCGGAGGCGCCGAGGCGGAGGGTAACCGTGATGTTTCCGCTCTGGCGGGACTGGACGTCGAACTCTGTAGCCGTGCAGGCCTTGGGAATCCAGGCGAGGACGGCGTCGCTCTCGGTGGTGGAGGCGTTGGGCGAGTTAAGCGCGTAATAGGTGTTGTTGTAGCTGGTGGGGTGGTACATCGCCGCGAAACTGCCGGATGTGGTGGTCGTCGAGCCGCTGCTGCCCGCGGGGCCGGTCGCGCCTTGCGGGATGCCGAAGTTGAGAATGGCGTCCTGGGCGGTGCCGGAGTTGGTGACGGTGGCGGAAGAGCCGGCGGCGAGAGTGGTGACGGTCCCGACGGTGATGGTGCCAGCGCTGCCTGCGGGACCGGTGGGGCCGGTGCTGCCGGCCTGAGCGATGACGGTCCAGACCTGCGCGTACTGGTCGGGCTCCTGATTGGAGCCGGCGGAGAGCGCGAGGTAGGTTGAGCCGTCAAAGCTGACGGCATCATTGGTGGAGTAATGGACGGCGGACGACCATTGGCCGCGGAAGTTCATGCCGGGAGCGCCCGTGGCTCCGGTGGAACCTGCTGGGCCTTGCGGGCCGGCGGGGCCCTGTTGGCCGGTCGCGCCTATTGCCCCTGTGGGGCCTTGTGGGCCGGCCGCGCCGGGGGTTCCGGCGGGGCCCTGGGCGGCGAGGAGCATCCAGTAGGCGGGAGACTGGTCGGGCGGCTGGCCGTGGTTTGAGGCGACGAGAGAGGCGTAGCTGGAGCCGTTGTACGCGACGACGTCGCCGAGGTTGTAGCTGGTGGTGGCGGAGTAGGCGCCGGTGAGGTTGAGTCCCTGCCCTGCCGGGCCGGTGGCACCTTGCGGGCCGGCTGGGCCGGTTGCGCCCTGCGGACCGGTGAGTCCGGTGGGGCCTTGCGAGCCGGTTGCGCCTGCGGGACCCTGCGGGCCGGGGGCTCCGGCGGCGCCGGTGGGACCGACGGGGCCTTGCGCAGCGAGCAGCATCCAGTACGAGGGCGATTGATCGGGGATGTTGGCGTGGTTGGTGGAAGCGAGCGAGGCGTAGCTGGAGCCGTTATAGCTGACGACGTCGCCGAGGTTGTAGCTGGTGAGATTGCTGTAGGTGCCAATCAGGTTGAGGCCCTGGCCTGCGGGACCTGTGGGGCCTTGCGGGCCGGTGGGACCTGTTGCGCCTTGTGGACCGGTGACGCCGGAGGGGCCTTGCGGGCCGGTGGGGCCTGCGGGACCCTGGGGGCCGGGGGCTCCGGCCGAGGCGAAGAGAGACCAGGCGGAGGGGGATTGGTCGGGCGCATTGCCGTGGTTGTTGGCGAGGAGCGAGACGTAGCCTGAGCCGTTGTAGAGGACCGCGTCGGCGAGCGCGTAGTTGCGGGTGGGGTCGTAGGGGCCCTGGAAGTTAAGGCCGATGGGACCGGCGGGGCCTTGAGGGCCTGTGGCGCCTTGAGGGCCGGCGAGACCTTGCGGGCCAGTGAGGCCCTGCGCTCCGGGCTGTCCGGGGATTCCCTGCAGGCCTTGGGGGCCGGTTTGGCCGGGAGGGCCGACGGGGCCGATGGGGCCCTGGGCGCCGGTGGGGCCTTGCGGGCCGGCGGCGCCGGTGGCTCCGGGGGCGCCCTGGGAGGTGAGCGTGCCCCAGGCGGAGGTCTGGCCGGGCGTGTTGCCGTGGTTGTTGCCGAGCGTGGAGACGAAGCTGGAGCCGGAGAAGAGGACGACGTCGCCGACGGCGTAGTTGTGGGTGGGGTCGTAGGCGCCCTGGTAGGCGAGGCCGGGAGCGCCGGTGGGGCCTTGCGGTCCGACGGCGCCGGTTGGGCCGGTGGGGCCAGTGGCTCCGGGCGGGCCTGTTGGGCCGGATGGGCCCTGGGGACCGGCGATTCCCTGCGGGCCCTGGACGCCGGTGGCACCGAGGGCGAGGGTTCCCCAGGCCCAAGGGGTCGAGGATGGGGTGTTGCCGTGGTTGGCGTCGGCGAGGGAGACGTAGGTGGAGCCGCCGAAGGTGACGACGGAGCCTTGCGCGTAGTTGGTGGAGGAGCTGTAGGCGCCCTGGTAGACGAAGGCTCCGGCGCCGGAGGCTCCGGCGGGACCGGTGGGACCCTGCGGGCCGGTCGCTCCGGTGAGGCCTGCGGGGCCTTGGAGACCCTGTGGGCCTGCAGGACCCTGGGGGCCGGCGGGGCCTTGTGGGCCTACCGTGCCTGCGTCGGAACTGCCTGCGGCGAGGGCGATCTCGAGTTCGGGGGCGTGGGAGGTCTGGTCGTTCTCTTTGCTGTCGAACTGGAGGATAGCGGCGGCGGAGGTGAGGGCGAGGCCGTTGTTGGAGGACGGGGCGGTGACCCAGGACTGGACGGCAGAGGTGACGTCGACGGTAATGAACTGGCCGGCGGCAGGGACCTGCATGGAGCCGATGGGGGAGCCGATGGTGGGGAGGGTGTTGAAGGTGACGCTGTACTCGCCCCAGGCGGAGGTGATGGGAGCGACGGAGACGGCCCCGGGGGTGGTGGCGAGGTTGCAGTAGAGGCGCAGGGTGGCGCGGGTGATCTGGGAGGCCGTTGTGCCGGAGGGAAGGATGCCGAGGTCGAACTGGATGAGCGTGGTGTAACCGCCGCCGACGTTGAGGTTGGAGAGCGTGCCAGAGTTGACGTCGGGCTGGGCGGAGGAGACGTGAGTGTCGGCGAGGAGGGTGGCCTGGACGGCGAAGACGGGAACGCTCCAAAGCAGCGCGAGCAGCGCGCAGAGGAGGCTCCTCCAAGTTGTCCGGTGATGCGGTCCCGACAAACCTCTTAACCCTTTCAGCGATCGAAACTCAGCGTGTCACATCGCTACAGGGCGGGTGACCGGATACAGCAGATGTGGTGAATACTCGTTTGTTTTGTAGCGGGATAAGGCATTTCGTGCAATACAACTCAATGTTGATGCTGGAGTTTCGGAGAGAGCGGGCCTAGACTGTGTGGCATGGGACGGATGGCGCCAAATCGCCGGAGTGCGCTGCTGTCGATTGGCGTGCATGCGGGTGTCGCCGGCGTGCTGGCCCTGATGGCGCATGTGCATGGGCCGTTGCTGGCTCCGAAACATATGCCGGGGACGGCGCAGGGCACGGTGCTGATGTTCAACTATCAGCTGCTGGGAGCGCCGCCCGGGTCGGCGAGCGCGGCTCCGCGCGTGCAGGCAAAGGGGCCGGCTCTGCCTGCGCCGGCGAAGAGCCTGACCCACAAGGCGAAGCAGTTGACGCAGGCGGCGACGAATGAGGCGCCGGGGAATGCGGCGGACGGATCAGAGGGTGACGGCAATATCAGCATCGCGCTGGTGCAGTTTCATCCAAGGCCGACGCCGGATCTGTCGACGCTGGCGCCGGGGACGAGCGGCGATGTGGTGCTTGATGCGCTGATCGATGCGCAGGGGAAGGTTACGAACTTGTCGGTGAGTAAGAGCCTTGGGCCGGATGTGGATCAGCAGGTGATGGCGACCGTGCGGACGTGGACGTTTACGCCGGCGACGCGGAATGGGACGCCGATCGCGAGCGAGCAGGAGCTGCTGTTTCATTACGAGCGGCGTGGGACTGCGGCGTAGTCGCGACCCCAGGGGCTAAAGCCCCGTTTTTCTCGCGTCAAATGGCACGGCTGAAGCCGTGCCCCTTCATTTCGTGGTTGTGCCCCTTCCCTGCACTGTTTTCACTTCATGGTGAGGAGCAGCACTTTGTCGGCGAGGTAGACGGTGAGGAGAAGGGTGCGGCCGTCGGGTGAGGCGGTGATGCTGCGTGGGAAGTCGCCGGTTTTGATGGTCTGGATGACCGGCTGTTTGTCCGGGTCGATGGTGAGGTCGATGACGGCGGCGTTGCCGGGGCCGTCGGTGAAGCGGTTGGAGTTGGCGACCAGAAGCTTGCGGTCGTGATCGAAGAGGGCGAGACCGACGGGGGCTTCGCCGCTGGTGTCGATGGTGCGGACGAGGGCGTGCTCCGGGTCATGCTCGAGCGCGGCGGTATTGAAGACGAGCACCTTGTTGTCGCCCTGCGCGGTGAGGTAGACGGTGCGGCCGTCGGAGGAGACGGCCTCGTGCATGGGAGAGCAGCCGGCGTTGATGACGGCCAGGGTAGCGTGGCGCTCCTGCTGCGGGCTGAAGTCTTTGGTGGGCGCGGCGGCCTTGGCAGTGTCGATGACCGAGAGACCACCGTTCTGCATGGGGTGATTGATGTCGTCCTGCACGCAGTTGCCGTGCTGGAGGTCTGGGTTGGCGTGGCCGGGGAGTCGCTCGGGCTGGTGTTCGGGGAGGAGCTCGTTGGTGGCGTAGAGGCGTGTGCCGTCGGGTGAGATGGCGATGCCGGGAGTGACGAGCTGGGTCGAGATTTCGCCGATGCCGACGGGCGCGAGCTGGCCTTTGGGGTCGCGGCGCAGGGAGATGACGCCGACGCTGCCACCGCGGAGGAACTCATTGGCGACGAAGAGCGTTTGGCCGTCAGGGGTGACGGCGAGATCACCGGAGCCGGCATGGTCGCCCTGCGGGATGATGTGCGCGGCGGCGTTGCCCTGGAGCACGGAATCGAGCGGGAGGAAGGCGACGCCGGCGTCGAAGAAACCGACGGCGACGGTGCGGCTGTTGGGGATGAGCAGGATGCCGCCGGCGGGTTCGGCGCCGAGGGGGTTATAGGCGATGCGCTTGATCCTGTCGCCGTCGATGTGAAAGACCTCGATGCCGGAGCCGAGGCGGTGCTCGTGCGTGACGGTGACGAGGATGTACTGGCCGTCAGGGGTAAAGATGGCCTGGGATGGATGGCCATCGGTCGGGATAGGGCTTACGTCAAGGATGTGGGTTGAGGTTTGCGCGGCCGCGAGCGGGCAGAGGCAGAGTGCGGCCGCGGCGAGCAGAAAGCGCATGGAGCAACCATATCGCCCGGCGGAGGGTCTGTCAGCGAGGAAGTTAGAACTTTGAAGGGGCGGATGTTCGCCGTATTCTTGTGACCTATGCCTACTGAGACGATGAACGCGACTGCCGCTGATACTGAATTGAATACGCCGGGGCATCTTGCCTCACCTGATCGGCTGGTGAATGTTCCACGGCTGATTACGGCGTTCTATGCGCGGCATCCGGATGTGGCGAACCCTTCGGAGCGGGTGAGCTTCGGGACGAGCGGGCACCGCGGATCGTCGCTGACGACGAGCTTCAACTACGCGCATATTCTGGCGATCACGCAGGCGATCTGCGAGTATCGCGCGAAAGAGAAGACGACGGGACCGCTGTTTCTGGCGCAGGATACGCATGCGCTGAGCGAGCCGGCGTTCTCGACCGCGCTCGAGGTGCTGTCGGCGAATGGCGTGCAGGTGCTGATTGATAGAGACCTGGGCTATACGCCTACACCTGCGTTGTCGCACGCGATTTTGAAACACAATGCAGATCCTAAGTCGCCGCGCGCCGATGGCATTGTGATTACGCCATCGCACAATCCGCCGGAGGATGGCGGCTTCAAGTACAACCCGCCGAGCGGCGGCCCGGCGGACACGACGGCGACGAAGTGGATTGAGAATCGCGCGAATGAGCTGATTGCGGCGAAGCTGCAGGGCGTGAAGCGGCTGGCGTATCACCGTGCGGTTTCGGCCGAGACGACGATGAAGTTCGATTTCATCGGGTCATACGTGGATGAGTTGCCGAGCGTGGTGGACATGGAGGCGATTCGCACGAGTGGGCTGAAGCTGGCGGTGGATCCGCTGGGCGGCGCGGGCGTGCACTACTGGCCGCGGATTGCGGAGCAGTACAAACTGCCGCTCGAGGTGCTGAATAAGTATGTCGATCCGACGTTCCGGTTCATGACGCTGGATTGGGATGGGCGCATTCGCATGGACTGCAGCTCGCCGTTTGCGATGGCGTCGATGATTGCGAAGAAGGACAAGTATGACGTGGCGTGGGCGTGCGACACGGACCATGATCGGCACGGCATTGTGACGAGGAGTTCGGGGCTGCTGAATCCGAATCATTATCTGGCGGTGTGCATTCAGTATTTGTTTATGCATCGGCCGGAGTGGAGCGAGAAGGTGGGGATTGGCAAGACGCTGGTGTCGTCGAGCATGATTGACCGCGTAGCGAAGGGGCTGGGGCGGAAGATGCTCGAGGTGCCGGTGGGCTTCAAGTGGTTCGTGGATGGATTGCTGGATGGCACACTGGGGTTTGTCGGCGAGGAGTCGGCGGGCGCGAGCTTCCTGCGGCGTGATGGGAGTGTGTGGTCGACGGATAAGGATGGGCTGATCTGCGGATTGCTTGCGGCGGAGATGACGGCGACGACGGGCAAGGATCCGGGTGTGCTGTATGGGCAGTTGACGGCGAGATATGGCGCGCCCGTGTATCAGCGGATCGACGCAGCGGCCACGAAGGACGAGAAGGCAAAGCTTGCGAAGCTCTCAGCCTCGCAAGTGACGGCGAAGACGCTGGCGGGCGATCCGATTACGGCGATCCTGACGGAGGCGCCGGGGAATGGGGCGGCGATCGGCGGCCTGAAGGTGGCGACGGCTGAAGGATGGTTTGCGGCGCGGCCGAGCGGCACGGAGGATGTGTACAAGATTTATGCGGAGAGCTTCAAGGGCGAGGAGCATCTGAAGCGGATTCAGGAAGAGGCGAAGGCGCTGGTGAGCGCGGCGTTGAAGGGGTAGAGAGCACTCCGAAGGAGATTAAGATGGCTGAGCAGCCTCCGCTGGAATTTGTGTTCTACATCGCCGCGCCGGCGGAGAAGGTGTGGGAGGGGTTTACTTCTGCCGAGTCGAACCGTGTGTTGTTTATGGGGGCGACGTTAGAGGCGGAACTGAAGCCCGGTGGGTCGATGAACTGGGTGGGCACGGGGCCGGATGGGAAGCACGTCACGTTTGTTCGCGGTGAGGTGATCAAGGCGGAGCGGCCGAAGCTGCTTCAGTACACGTTTGCAATGGGCGACTTCAGCAGAGCGTCGCGCGTGACGGTGGAGCTGACGCAGGAGAGCGAGGCGACGCAGGTTG
Source organism: Acidobacteriaceae bacterium (assembly GCA_035944135.1). Taxonomy (NCBI): domain Bacteria; kingdom Pseudomonadati; phylum Acidobacteriota; class Terriglobia; order Terriglobales; family Acidobacteriaceae; species Acidobacteriaceae bacterium. Next base: position 161,376 of record DASZBM010000008.1, on the reverse strand, counting down.
TCGTGACGCATGATCGGTGGGCGGAAGAGGACAAGACGTCTGCGGCGACGGCGGATGGATGGCCGCGAATTCTTTCGCGGATGAAGACGCTGATTGAGACGGGGAAGACGTTCAAGCCGCATTGATGCGGCAGCTTTTGACGCAAAGGGCCCAAAGGAACGCAAAGGACCGCCACGAAAGTTGTGGCGGTCCTTCATGTTTTCGTCTGCGCTGACTCGATCAGACGCCCACTGCGTGGCGGAGATGCGGGCGGACGCGCTCGAGGGCAGCCTCGGCGGTGAGGCCGTACTTCGCGCGGAGGGATTCGACCTTGCCGTGCTCGATGAACTGGTCGGGCCAGCCGATACGAACGACAGGTGTGTCAATTCCCTGCTCTGCGAGCGACTCGAGCACGGCGGAGCCGAAGCCGCCAGCGAGGACGTGGTCCTCGAAGGTGACGAGCAGGGGGCAGCGTTTTGCGTAGCGCGCGACGCATTCGTGATCGAGCGGCTTGGCGAAGCGCGCGTTGATGACGGCGACGCTCTGGCCTTCGTTGCGGAGCATTGCGGCGAGGCGCTCGGCTTCGGGAAGCATGCCGCCAAGCGAGAAGATGGCGACGTCCGAACCGTCGCGGAGGACTTCAGCTCTGCCGATCTCGAGGGCTTGCGGCTGGGCTTTCACTTGAGTGCCGGGCCCGACGCCGCGCGGGTAGCGGATGGCGCTAGGGCCGTTGTGCTGCAGCGCGGTGAACATCATGTCCTGCAGCTCGTCTTCGTCTTTGGGGTCCATGTGGATGATGTTGGGGATGCCGCGCAGATAGCTGATGTCGAAGAGGCCGTGGTGCGTGGGGCCGTCGTCGCCGGAGAGGCCGCCGCGGTCCATGCAGAAGACGACAGGGAGCTCCTGCAGGGCGACGTCGTGGACGACCTGATCGAAGGCGCGTTGCAGGAACGTGGAGTAGATGGCGCAGAACGGGCTGAAGCCTTTGGTGGCCATGCCAGCGGCGAAGAGCACGGCGTGCTCCTCGGCGATGCCGACATCGAAGTAGCGATTGGGGTGGTGCGGGCGGAAGAGATCGAGTGCGGTGCCGTTGGGCATGGCCGCAGTGATGGCGACGACCTTGTCGTTCGAGTCGGCGAGCTTGGTGAGGCTCTCGGCGAAGACTTCGGAGTAGGTCTTCTGGCCGGTGGGTTTGGTTTCGCCGGTCTCTGGATCGTAGGGGCCGAGGCCGTGGAACTTCTTCTGCTTTTCGAGCGCGGGTTGGAAGCCGCGGCCCTTCTGCGTGATGGCGTGCAGGATGACGGGGCGATCGAGCTGCTTGAGCACGCGGAACGTTTCGATGAGCAGCGGAAGATTGTGGCCGTCGATGGGGCCGAAGTAGTCGAGGCCGAACTCTTCGAAGATCATGCCGCGGCCGACGATGCCCTTGGCGGCTTCTTCTGCCTTGCGCACGATGTGGCGAGCGGCCTTGCCGCCGATCTTTTCGACGAGGCCGGTGGCGCGGTCGTGCAGGTTGATCCAGGTGGCGCTGGTGGCGACCTTGTGCAGGTACTCGGCGATGGCACCGACGTTCTTGTCGATGGACCACTCGTTGTCGTTGAGCACGATGATCATGCGCTTCGTTTGAGCAGCGATGTTGTTGAGCGCCTCGAAGCTGATGCCGTTGGTGAAGGCGGCGTCGCCGGCGAGCGCGACGATGTGTTCGTGGCCGCCGGCCATGTCACGCGCGACGGCCATGCCGAGAGCGGCGGAGAGCGCGGTGCCTGCGTGACCGGCGCCGAAGCAGTCGTGCTCACTCTCGGTGCGGAGCATGAAGCCGTTGAGGCCGCCGGGCTGGCGGATGGTGTCGAAGCGGGATTCGCGGCCGGTGAGCAGCTTGTGGACGTAGCTCTGGTGCGAGACGTCGAAGACGAAGCTGTCGCGGGGGGTGTCGAACACGTAGTGCATGGCGATGGTCAGCTCGACCACGCCGAGGTTCGGCCCGATATGCCCGCCCGTCTTGGCGACGCCGGTGATGAGGCGTTCGCGGATCTCTTCGGCGAGGCGTTCTAACTCTATTAATCCAAGCCGTTTAACATCTGCCGGGGACTTGATCCTGCTCAGGTACTCGCTCATTGGAACCTATTTCGTGCCGGGCTGATGGCTCAATCTTGGGAGCTGATGGCTCCGTTTTGACGTCAGCGCACCGACTTCTCAGTGTATCAACCATGAGACGTTAAACCCGACACGGGCAGTTGTGGTTGCGGTAGCATGGCTGCCATGAAGGTCACGGCCCTTGGGATTGTGTTGTCTCTGCAACTTGCCGGCGCTGGCTTGATTCACGCGCAAACCGTCCTCCCGCTATGGCCGCATGGCACGCCGGAACCTCCGCAGACGACGGAGCCGGAGAAGGATGTGACGACCGATCAGGACGCCCTGATCAACGGACACCGTACAGCACGTTTGACGAATGTTACGGAGCCTACGTTGACAGTTTTCCTTCCGCAACATTCGATGGGAGTTACGTCTGCAGCCGTTGTGTTTCCGGGCGGAGGGTACCGTCGGCTGGCGTGGGACGGCGAAGGAATTGACGTCTGCCACTGGCTGAACTCGATTGGCATGGCGTGCGTGCTGGTGAAGTATCGGGTGCCGGAGACGGGGCATTATCCGGAGAATCCAGCGGACCTTGAAGACGCGCAGCAGGCGATGCGGATGGCGCGTGCGCATGCAGCGGAGTGGCACATCAATCCGGCGAGGATCGGAGTGATCGGGTTCTCGGCAGGCGGGCATCTCGCTGTGGCGCTGTCGAATCACTTCGACGATAAGAGTGTGGAAAGCACGCCCGCGGCGAAGGATGTCGATACGAGCATCAGCGCGCGCCCGGAGTTTGCGATCCTCGGCTATCCGGCGTATCTGTCGGCCGGGCCGAATGGGACACAGCTTGATCAAAACCTGACTCCGAATTCCAGGACGCCGCCGACGTTCATGGTGCAGGCGGAGAATGACAGGACGTACATCGACAGCTCGCTGGTGTACTACCGCGCGTTGAAGGATGCAGGTATTCCGGCGGAGCTGCATCTGTACGCAACGGGCGGACATGGCTTTGGCGTGCGCCCGGTGGGTTTCCCCGAGGAGCACTGGACGCACACGGCAACCGATTGGCTGCGACGCATCGGAATGCTGCAGGGACGAAACGGGGAATTTGCGCAGACGCAGGGACCGGCGACGCCTCAACCCTGCCCTGCGCATCAGCTGGCGATTGGAAGACCTGCGCCCGCGCCGACAACTCCCGCCGGCGCGCCTGAAAATCCGAACTGCCTGTAAGTCAATTACTCAGGCGTCGATCGCAGCTTCCAGCGCGGCCGGGCTGGGCTGCTCGGTGCGGAAGGTGTGCTCTGATCTCGCCACAACTACGCTGGCGAGGCAGTTGCCGACGACGTTCACGGTGGTGCGCGCCATATCCATGATCGTGTCGACTCCGAGAAGAACGAAGAGTGGTTCGACGGGAAGATGGAAGGTCGACACCGTGCCGAGCAGGATGACGAACATGGAACGCGGAACGCCGGCGACGCCTTTGCTCGTCAGCATGAGCGTGAGCATCATGATGAGTTGCTGCGCGATGGACATGTGAATGCCGCCGGCCTGCGCGATGAAGATTGAGGTTACGGCGAGATAGAGCGTTGTGCCGTCGAGGTTGAAGCTGTAGCCCGCCGGAATGACAAAGGCCACGATGCGGCGAGGAACACCGAAGGCCTCCATCTGCTCCATGGCGCTGGGCAGGGCTGCCTGACTGGCGCCTGTGGCGAAGGCGATGGTTGCGGGCTCGGCGACGGCGCGCAGGAATCCCATGACGGGGATGCGGAAGAGCAGAGCGACCGGCAACAAGACGCCGAAGCCAAAGACCGTGAGCGCGACGAACAGCGTCAGCACAAGCTTGCCGACATTGACGAGCACACCGAGGCCGAGGCCGCCGACCGTGAAGGCCATCGCGCCCGCGACACCGAGCGGCGCGAAATACATGACGATGTTGGTGAAGCGGAACATCACCTCGGCGAGGCTTTCGCAGAAGCGCAGCATGGGCGCGCGTTTGGACTCCTGCACCAGCGCAAGCGCGATGGCAAAGAGAATGGAGAAGACGGCGACCTGCAGGATCTGGCCTTCGGCGACGCTCTTGGCGAAGTTTTCCGGAAAGATGTGGATGAGGAAGTCGTTCCAGTGCGTGGGCGGAGGGGTAGCCTGCGGCGCGATGCTGCCGGGAGTGAATGCCAGCCCTACGCCGGCCTTGCTGATGTTGATCGCAAGCAGGCCTATGAAGAGCGCGACGGTCGTGACAAGTTCGAAGTAAACGATGGACTTGATGCCCATGCGGCCGACGCTCTTGAGATCGCCGTGGCTGGCGATGCCGACGACCAGCATGGCGAAGATGAGCGGAGCGACAACGCATTGAATCAGGCGCAGGAAGATGTCGGAGAGGACGCGCAGTTGAACGGCGAATTTGGGCGCGTCGAAGCCGAGCTCGGCTCCCGCCACCATCGCGACAAACATCCAGACGGAGAGGCTGCGGCGCAGTGTGGCGAAGACCAGCAGCGCGAGAACTCCGAGGCAGCGAAGGACGAGCGCGGCGGTATGCGGTCCGTGCAGCGCGGCGAGGATAATGCCGGCGCAATAGCAGACGATACCCGCGATGAGCGCAGTGGTTTCGCGGAGAGCGGCGCGCCGGCCGCGAGGCGGACGTGCGGCCAGTGAGCCAGTTGAGCCGGGGTCTTTGGACATCGTTCGGGAAGGATATCAATGTCCCGATATGCCGCGGGCGTCTGCGATGCAGCGCAGAGGTTGCGTGTAGGATAGCGGCACACCTGAAACCCTTCCGGGAGAGAAGCCTGTGCGCTTGCGTCTTGCTGTTCTCAGTCTCGCCGTTTCGTTGTGCTCCATTCCGTCCTTCGCCGCCGATCCTCATCCGCACATCCTCGAGCAGCCCGCGATCAGCAGAGATCTGATTGCGTTCAGCTATGCGGGCGATCTGTGGACGGTGCCGCGGTCTGGCGGACGTGCCTCGCGCCTGACGACCGGCGTGGGCATCGAGAGCCAGCCGGTCTTTTCTCCTGATGGAAAGACCATCGCGTTCACCGGCGAGTATGACGGCAACACGGACGTGTTCACGATTCCAACGACGGGCGGAATTCCGAAGCGCATCACGTATCATCCGGCGGCGGATGTCGCGGTGGGATGGACGCCGGATGGCAAGAGCATTGTGTTTCGGTCGAACCGCGATGCGGCGAGCCGCTACACGCAACTCTTCGAGGTGCCGGCGGAAGGCGGCGTGGAGAAGGTGCTTCCGCTGCCGACTGCGTACACGGGAGAGCTCTCGCCGGATGGGTCGCGGATCGCATACAACCCGCTGGGGCCGGGCTCGGCGTTCAACTTCACGACGTTTGTCTCGTGGGGCAATTATCACGGCGGACTGGCGCCGGCGATCTGGATTACGACGCTGCCAGGACTGGAGTCTGTCGAGGTCCCGCACGAGACTTCTGCGGACTATTCGTCGACGTGGGCTGACGGCAAGCTCTATTTCCTCTCGGGGCGCAAGGGGCTGATTTCGATCTACAGCTACGACGCGTCGAGCAAGGCCGTGGCCGAGGTGTATCAGAGCACCGGGTCGGACATTCACTCGCTGGCGAGCGACGGGCATACGCTGGTCTTCGACCGGCTGGGCGAGCTGTACACGATGGAGCCGGGCGGACAGCCGCATCTGGTGGACATCGACGTTACGGGCGATTTGCCAGATGTGCGTTCGCACTTTGTGAAGGTCGCGACCGAGATTGAGCACATGTCGCTGTCACCGACGGCGCTGCGCATCGCGGTGGAGGCGCACGGCGAAATCCTTACAGTGCCCACGAAGAATGGGCTGGTGCGCAACCTGACGAACTCGCCGGGCGTGATGGAGCGCGGGCCCGCGTGGTCGCCGGATGGGCAGTCCATCGCGTTCTTTTCCGATGAGCCGAGCGCCGATGGCAAGCCCGCGCTGTATCACCTGCACGTCGTCTCGCAAACAGGCGCGGGCGCGGTGAAGAAGTTTGCGCTGGCGCCGGAACCCGCGTACTACTTCGAGCCCGTGTGGTCGCCCGACTCGAAGCTGATTACGTTTTACGACAACCGCATGCGGCGTTTTCTGCTGGACACGACGAGCGGCAAGCTCACGCAGATCGGCGAGCCGAATGTCTTTGGCGGGTTCTCGAATGAAACCCATGCAATTGCGTGGTCGCCGGATTCGAAGTGGCTGGTCTATCCGCGCTCGATGCCGAACCATTTGCACTCGCTGTTTCTGTACTCGGTGGACAAGGGCACGTCGACGCAGTTGACCGACGACATGGCGGACGCGCACACGCCGGCGTTCGACCGCAACGGCAAGTACATGTACTTCCTAGCGAGCAACAACGAGGGCGCGACGGAGGCCGGCCTCGACATGACGAGCGACCTGTACACCGTGACGAGCTCGATTTACTCGCTCGCGCTTTCTGCGAAGACGCTCTCGCCTGTGGCGCCAGAGAGCGATGACGAAAAGGCTCCGGCGGAGGTGAAGGAGAAGGCGAAGGAAAACGCCGACGTCACGCCCGCGGGCGCGACTGCTGAGGAGAACAAGGAAGCAACGCAGCATCCAACGCTGCCGCAGAAGCCCACTCCACCGAAGCCGACCGATATCGACATCGCAGGTGCGAGCCTGGAGACGATTGCCGGACGCATGGCTCCGCTGCCGCTGCCGCCGCGCAATTACAGCGATCTTTCAGCGGGCAAGCCGGGCACCGTCTACTTCGTCGAGACGACGGGATCGCGGCGCTTCGGTGGTGGCGGAGACAACACGCTGAGCCGCTTTGTGCTGGAGGGCCGCAAGACGGAAAAGCTGGCCGAGCATGTAGAGAGCTACGAGATCTCAGCCGACGGCGAGAAGATGCTGCTGCGTATGGGCACTCCTGAAGAAGGCGCAGAGCCACCTGCAGGCGGTGCCGCTCCTTCGGCGCCGAAGCTCTTCATCGTCTCCGCGACTGCGCCGGTAAAGCCCGGTGATGGCGCGGTGAAGATTGACGATCTGCAGGTGAAGGTCGATCCGCAGGCCGAGTGGAGGCAGATGTACCACGAGGTGTGGCGCATTGAGCGCGCTTACTTCTACGACCCGCACTACCACGGCGTGAACACGGTCGAGGAGGAGCAGCGCTTCGAGCCGTATGTCGATTCCATCGCCTCGCGCGCGGACCTCAACTACATCTTCCAGGAGATGCTGACTGGTTTCTCCGTCGGGCATCTGCGCGGGCATGGCGGCGCGATCCCCGAGGCGCAGCGGGTGCCGGGTGGCTTGCTGGGCGCCGACTACACGATCAAGAACGATCGCTATTGCATAGCCAAGATCTACACCGGCGGCACGTGGTCGCCGACGGTGAAGGCGCCGCTCGCGCAACCCGGGCTGAATGTGCACGCGGGCGACTGCATTCTCGCAATCAATGGGCAGAACCTGACTGCGGCGACGGACATCCAGGAGCCGCTCGAAGGTACGTCCGGCCACGCCGTGACGCTACACATCGGCGCGGCGAACGGAGACGGCGCGCGCGACATCACCGTCACTCCCGTCGCTAACGAGCTGCAGCTTCGCAATGCGGATTGGATCGACGCCAACCGCCGCAAGGTCGATCAACTCTCCGGCGGAAAGCTGGCGTATGTCTATTTACCGGACACAGGCGCCGGTGGATTCACGAACTTCAATCGCTATTTCATGGCCCAGACCAACAAGGAGGGCGTGATCGTCGACGAGAGATACAACGGCGGCGGACAGGTCGCGGACTACATCATCGAAGTGCTCGCCCGGCAGGTGGAGGCCTACTGGTCGCCGCGGTATGGTGCGATCGAACACACGCCGAATGCCGGCATCTACGGGCCAAAGGTGATGATTGCGAACGAGTCGGCTGGCTCGGGCGGCGACGCTCTGCCGTGGCTGTTCAAGCACGACCACCTGGGCACGCTCGTCGGCAAGCGCACCTGGGGCGGATTGGTCGGCATCGGACAGATCCCCGTCCTGATGGATGGCGGCGAGGTCACCAGTCCGAGCGTGGCGTTCTTCTCGCCCGCCGGCCAGTGGGACGTCGAGAACCACGGGGTCGAACCGGACATCTCGGTCGAGCAGGACCCGAAGGCGGTTGCCGAGGGACACGATCCGCAGCTCGAGAAGGCGGTGGCCGTTGCCCTGGAGCAGCTAAAGCAGAATCCGCCGGCGGAGCCGCATCGGCCGGCGTACCCGAACTACCACCAGGCGCAGTAACTCGCTGACGCGGCCCCCACTCGATGAAGTCCGGCGAACGGAAGTAGACTTTCTGCATGTCTCGTACGTTCGCCGCCCGGCTCTCTTCGCTCCCGCTCGGTCTCGCTCTCCTGGTCCCGGCCGCCGCCGCGCAGCAGCCGTCCATGCCTGCGCCGGTTCCGGCGGACAGGCACACGCTGATCCCGCTGCCGACGACGAAGATCTCGGCCGGGGCGCTGGAACTCATGAAGCTCGAGGGCGACTTCGCGAACGACGTCGCCAAGGGTGGCGGGAAGGCGTTTGCGTCGTGGTTTGCTGACGATGCCGTGACGCTGAACAACGGCCAACCCGCGGTGCAGGGGCAGCCGGCCATTGCAGCGCAGGCCAACTGGGACCCGAAGTCCTATCAGCTCTCCTGGTATCCCGAGGGGGCGCAGATGGGACCGGCCGGCGACACGGGCTTTACTTGGGGCCATTATGAGGCCAAGGGCCAGGATCCGAAGGGGCAGCCGATAACGTCCTCGGGGCGGTATATCACGTTCTGGAAGAAGGTAAACGGCCGCTGGAAAGTCGCCCTGGATGCGAGTGCGAACGATGCTCCTCCGGCGGTGTCGCAACCCTAAGGAAATCCACAGAAACCGCTCTTTCAGAAAGAGTTGCCTTGACCCAACGTTCGCGGCTTGGCGCGAAAGTGGGACGTCCTCCCCCACGCACAATTCGTATTCTCGGATACGTAGCATGATCGAGCTGACCCCACTAAACTCGACGCTTGAGCAGCCTCGCCTTGAGGCTCTGAGCCACTACGATCTTCGCGAGGCCCCGCACGACTCCGCGCTGGACGACATTGCCCGCCTGGCAGCGCACGTATGCAACGCGCCGATAGGGGCAGTCACGGTTATCGATCGCCACGAGGTGCTGATCGTCGGCCGCTATGGCATTGAGCAGACCTCGGCGCCGCGGCGCACCTTTCCCTGCGAAACCACAATCAATGGCGACGGGCTGTATCAGATACCCGACGCCCGGCGGGACCCCGAGTACGCGCCGCATGGAATTCCTCTCGGCGACAAGCGGTATCGCTTCTATGCCGGAGCTCCGATCTCCACACCGGAAGGGGTCGCCATCGGTTGCGTCCTGGTGCTCGACTCCTCCGCGCGCAAGCTGACGGGCCAACAGCTGGAGGCGCTCGAATCCCTTGCCAATCTCGTTACGACCCGGCTCGAGCTCGCGCGGCGTGTTCGGGACATAAGCCAGTCCTCGCGCGTGCGCCAGCGCGTCGAGTCGGCACTTACAGTGGAACGCAATTTCGTCTCCGCCGTGCTCGACACGGTGGGCGCGCTGGTCGTCGTCTTTGATACCGCCGGGCGCATTGTGCGCTTCAATCGGGCCTGCGAAATCATCTCCCGCTATCAGTCTTCGGACCTTATCGGCAAGTTCGCCTGGGAGCGGTTGATCCCGAAGGACGAAATTCCGGAGTACGTCGACAACTTTCAGCGCATTATCAACGGGCAGTTCCCGACTACCTACGAGAACTACTGGCTGTCGGCCGATGGCGTGCGCCGCCGGATCTCGTGGTCCGCAACCGCGATGCTTGATTCGCACGGACAGGTCGCGTTCGTCATCGCCACCGGTATCGACGTCACCGTTCAGCGCGTCGCCGAAACTGCCATCCGCGAGAGCGAAGCGCGGTATCGCCAGATCGTTGAAGGATCGCTCGGCCTGGTCTGCACACATGATATGGAGGGCAAGGTCCTCACGATCAATGAGCACGGCGCGTCAGGGCTGGGCTTCACCGTGCAGCAGGTTGTCGGCAAGAGCCTGCAGGATTTTATGGAGCCGGAGCGCCGCAGTGTGCTCGAACGTTACTTCGAAGAGCTGCGTGCGAAGGGCGAGGCGCAGGGGCTGTTTCATCTGGTGAATGCGCGCGGGGACGAGAGAGCCTTCGCGTATCGCAACCGCGTGGTTGCGCCGGTTGACGGTGAGCGCTACGTGCTCGGCTTCGGTGTCGATATCACGGAGCAGATTCGTGCGGAGGCGCAGCTCGATACGCTCAGCCGGCAGAGTAACTCGGTGCTCGAATCCGTGGGCGACGGCATCTTTGCGCTGGACCTCGAAGGCCGCATCACGCTCGTAAATCCTGCAGCGGCGCAGATGCTCGGCTACAAGCAGGAAGAGATCCTCGGCCGCAATATGCACGACCTGATTCACCACACGAAGCTGGACGGATCTCCATACCCGATAGAAGAGAGTCCGATTCAGGCGAGCCTCACGCACCTCTCCACGGTGCGCATCGCAAACGAGGTCTTCTGGCGGAAGGACGGCACCGGCTTCCCTGTCGAGTATGTGGCGCGTCCGCAGATCGAAGCCGGTGAGCTCGAGCCTGCCGAACTGATTGAACCCGGAAAGCGTCAGGGCGGGTGGTTTGGCGGGAAATCCGCCGCAGAGCATGGTTCACTTGCGGATTCGCATGAGCTGTCCGCGTTCGATTCGCACGCGATGGATCTCTCGCACGATCAGCGCGGCCGCGCCGTCGGCGTCGTCGTCGCGTTCACCGATATCAGCGAGCGCAACGCACTCGACCGCATGAAGGACGAGTTCATTTCCACGGTTTCGCATGAGTTGCGCACACCGCTTACCTCACTGCGCGCCGCACTCGGCCTCGTCTCCGGCGGCGCGCTGAACGCTCGGCCCGAGAAGATGCGCCAGATGATGGAGATCGCGCTCGGCAACACAGACCGCCTCGTGCGGCTGGTCAACGACATTCTCGATCTCGAGCGCATCGGCTCCGGCAAGGCGGAGCTGCACTTCGCGCAAACTTCGGTCGACGACCTCTTCAGGCGCGCGACGCAGCAGCAGCAGAGCGCAGCCCAGCGGGCCAACATCCGCTTCACCATCGAGCCCAACAACGTGACTGTATGGGCAGACCCCGACCGCATCCTGCAGACGCTGAACAACCTGCTCTCGAACGCGATCAAGTTTTCGCCGCAGGCCTCCACGATTCCAAGCGAGATCCGGCTCACCGCCCACTACGTCACACCGGATGAGGCGCTCATCGAGGTCGAGGACCACGGGCGCGGCATCCCCACGGACAAGCTGCAGCAGATCTTCGATCGCTTCAAACAGGTGGATGCGTCTGACTCACGCGCTATGGGCGGCACCGGGCTTGGGCTCGCCATCTGTCGCAGCATCGTACAGCAGCACGGCGGTCACATCTGGGCCACGAGCACGCTGGGCGAAGGCTCAACCTTCCATTTCACGTTGCCGACACGGCCCAGCAGCCACCTCGGCTGAAGAATCTACGATCGCTCGGCAGCCGACTTCAGGTTTCCAAGTCCGGCCTCGAAGTCCTTGCCGATCATCTTGTCCATTGAGACGAAGACGCTCATCAGCTTGCTGGTGAATGTGTTTGGCCCATCCATGCTCCACGTCACGCGCGTAGCATTCCCCTCCGGCTGAAGCACGAAGTTCGAATGATTATGACTCTCGAACGGTTGCAGGAAATCAAGCTTGATTGAGGTCGCTGTCGGTTCGGCCGCAAGGATCTCCATGCGTCCCTTGCCCACCTTGCTGTTGCCCTGCCACTCGTACACAGCGCCCGGACCAGCCGTCGCGCCGCTATAGGTCACATGCATGTTCGGGTCGAGGTGCGCCCACGGTGACCACTGGTCCCAGTTGTGAAAGTCATCGACCAGCGGCTGGATCTTCTCCGGCGTAGCGGCAATCGTCGTCGATCGCTCGACGTGGAACGTCGCCGGTTTCATTGCAGCCAAAAGCAAAATTGCAATGACTGCGACGACAACAATCACGCCCAACAGCTTCCACATGACTCGCTCCTATGAATAGCTGAGCCAGTCTAGTAAAAATGTGCTCGCGGTTGGCAATTCTCGTGCAGCGACACTTCGCGGGGGCACTTACTGCGACTTGCTCAGCAGCAGCGCCTGCCGTTTCATCAGCGTCGCGTCGATCGCCTCCAGACCTCGGCGAATCTCGTCCATCTTCTCGACGATCCACGCTCCATCGCGCTTTTCCAGCGATGACCGCAGCAACTCGCACTGACCGACAAGTTGTTCGTCCAGCGCGATCAGCGCCTGCAGCGTCGGCGCCTCCTCACGAAAGCGCTGCGTCATGCGATCGTTCTCCGGAACCGGCAGCTCTGCCAACCGGTTCGCAACCGCGCTAATATCCTTCGCGAGCCGCTCCAGTTCTTGCGCCCCGCTCACCGCTGCCGCATCGGGAAACGGCTTCGCTCTGCTCGGCGCCGGCAGAAACTCGCGGCGATACTCACCCTCTGCCGCACGCACGCTCGCCGCAGCATTGCTCAATATCCATCCAGCCTTCGCGCGGACGAGCTGATCGTCCGCGCGAAGCTGGTTCTCTCGCTTGTAAAAGTTGTAGCCCCATCCATAAAACAGATTCGTCGCAATCTGCCGGAGAGTGCCCGCGTCATAAAAATCCAGCGCCATCACTTCGTTCCTTGCGCTTGCCCATTCGTGCCCGCATCCACCGGATAAAATCCGCCGGTCGGTCCGCCGATCTGGAACGCCACGCCCGCCGCCGCATTCGGCGCCGAGACAAGTCCCTTCTCCGCCATCCGAAGCGCGAGATAGTAGCGCACAGCCTCAATCGGCGACAGCCCAATCGCCTGCAGCGAGATCAGCTCGCGCATGCGCTCATCCTTCGGCACAATCAGGATCTTCAGATCGTTCAGCGTGATTCCGTACGTCGCGAGGAAGTCTGTCAGGTGCTGCTTCGCGAGCTCGCGAATCTCTTGAATGTGCTCGTTGATGTCTTCCATCTTCGTCACTTGCACAACCTGGTTAATCGCCTGCTCAATCGCCGGGCCCGCATAATCCGCGACCTCTTTGATGTCGATGACATTGCCGTTGAACGGAAGATGCGTCATCAGATCCAGCGCCGCCTGCTTCGAATCGACGTGAATGTAGTAGTCAACCTGGTACGCCATCTCCGCCATCTCGGCCGAGGTCGCAACACCCTGGCTGCGAATCAGCAGCTTCGACCGGTTGATGTAAATGACCTCGTAAACCCACGGCGAATTCCCGCCGAAGAAGCCTTGCGCGATCGAGCCCAGCAGCGGTTTGTCCGGCGTTTGAATCGCGTACTGGCCGGTCTCGTAAACATTCAGCACCGCGCCGCGCGACTTCAAAATGCAGAAGTGATTCGACTCAACAGTTAGCAGAGACCCGGAAACAATCGACTCGTCAGCAATCTTCACTGCGAGCATCGTGGTCCCGAGCATGTCGGTCCCATCGGACATAAGAGAGGTGATGACTTGACGTGCGATAGCCATGGAACGATCTTTCTTCCTTTACGGTGAATGCAACGCTCGTAGCATCCGTTGCGAGAATATTTCGCAACGAACAAGTTCATGTTTTCGGTGCACGCCAACGATAGAGCCTCGCCGCAACAGTGGCAACAATCTCTTTCCGAATGCTCAAACTTTAGTCATCGATGGCGAGGGGACCAATCGAATTCGAGTCCAGCCATGATCGTCCGGCCTTGCAACGGGACGTCGGGGATCTCCTCATAGCTCGTGTTGGTCAGATTCAGCACGCGCAGATACGGTCGAACTCTACCCGACCTGCGCGCGAAAGCCACGTCCCAAAGCGGGTAGGGCGATTGTGTCGTCTTCTGAACAACCGCAAGCTGCGTGCGTGCAATGATCTGCGCCGGTAGCTGCGCCGTCCATCCGATCAGCGCACTCTGCGCAGCATAGTTGAAGGCATACTCCGAAATCAGGCCGGGCGGCGGCGAGGTCGCCTGCACAGCCGTATAGCTCAGCTGAAGTTGCTGCGACGCCGGAAGCCGAAGATGCAGGTCAGCCTCAGCTCCGTTGTAGGCGAAGTTCGCAACATTGGTCGCCTGCCATGGTTTCGAAAGATCGTACTTGGAATAGTCGATCCCATTCTTCTGATGCAGACTGAATCCTGTTGCAGTCAGCGTGAGGGGGGCCTTCGAAGGACTCCAGTCGAGTCCGCCCTCATAGCTCCACGATGATTCAGGTTTCAGGTTCGGATTTCCAATCGTCGTCGGGTCCGAGTAGTAAAGATCAACATAAGTGGGAAGCCGATAGCCGTGACCTACAGACGCACGCGCCCGCAGCGTGGATGTGATGCTGTAAGCCGCGGCAAGCGAAGGCGAGAATACGGAATCGCCACCGGAAAATATCTGTTCGCGCGCTCCAATGCTCAATGAGAACTGCTTCAACGAGCGAAGCGAGAGATTCGCATATCCCGCGCCCTCATTGCGCGCATGATGGCCCAGGTTTGTGCTCGCAATCGAATCGCCGTTCGCTTCAAGTCCATACGAGAACGTGGTGTTTGTGCTGAACGAATCTGCGCGGCGGAGTGCGCCTTGCCACGCGCCCGTCACGTGATTGTTGCGATAGTAATTCGGATCATCCAGCAGGAGCACGAACAGATCAGTGTGCCGGCGATAAGCAAACGACGCTGAAGTATTCTCTCCAAGCCGCTGTTGAATCGCAGCAAACCAGCCTTTCGTGCGTTCCCACGAATCGTACGGTCCATAGAACTGGTTCGCACCATACGGACGATCGCTTGCACCCAGGAGAATGTCGCTGGTGTTCTTTCCGAAAAGGTTCAGCCAGCTCTCTGACGCCAGAGCGTTGCTCGAATAGTTCCGGTCCGGCATGAAGCCATCGGAGGTCTCGCGGCTGCCGCTAAGCTGTTCGGAAAAACGTGATCGGCTATAGTCCGCACGGAGATGCTGCTCGAGCGATCCGTAGTTCCCTGCGCCCGATCGCGCAATGACACTTACATGATCTGGCCGCGTGGTAACGAGATTGACCGCGCCGCCAATCGCATCCGAGCCATAGAACGTCGATCCCGATCCATGCAGAACTTCGATCCGCGAAATCGCATCCAGCGGCACTGGGATGTCAAGGTTCAAATGCCCTGTCTCGGGGTCATTCACGCGCAGGCCGTCGAGCAGAATCAACGACTGCTCAAACGTAGTTCCACGGATCGAGAGATCAGCCTGCACGCCAACCGGACCGCGCGCCTGCACATCGAGCGATGAGTCGGCGCGGAGGAAATCAACTGCACTTGGAATCAGCAGTGATTGCTCTCGCGTATCGATGGTCTCGACTGAACGATCCGATTCCGAGAGAGGGATAGGCGGGACTGTCGCAGTGACGGTGACGGTCTGCGGAACAGGCGCGGAAACAGGCGGAGCGCTCTGCTGTGCGGATGCGGCAGCAGCCAGGAGAAGTAACAAAGAGCAAAAACGTTGTTGCATGATCACAAGGCGCCCGCAAATCCCGAGCCGAACAGCGTTCCTCGCCCGAGCAACTCCTGAGGATCGAAGCGGCGCTTCACCGCGCGCATGGCTTCAATCTGTTCCGGCGTGTACTGCAGCGCGAGCAGGCCTGCCTTGCGCTTGCCTAGTCCGTGCTCCGCCGAAACCGTTCCTCCGAGCTTCACGGCCTGCGCCGCAAACTCGCGCAGCAGACGCGTTGCAAGCTGCGCCTCTTCCGTATTCGTGGGCAGAATGTTCAGGTGCAGATGCGCATCGCCGAGGTGCCCGTAAATGACATAGCGGCCAGGCAACTCCGCCTCGAGCCGCTCGCGGTAGTAGCGCAGCATCTCGCGATCTTTTTCCAGCGGCACGGCGTAATCCGTTCCCATGTTCATGAAGCCGCGCTTGCGGTTCGTCTCCACTACAACTTCAGGAAACGCGTGCCGAAACGCGCGGAACCGCTCACGGTCCTTCGGCTCCAGCCCGAACCACGATGCATCGAGCAGCGCATGACTCTCCACGAGCCTTTGCTCCCATCCCTCGAGGTCGTCGCCCTCGGCCTCAATCAATAAGCACGCCTGTGCTGCTCTGGGAATCTCCGGGTATTGTGACCGAATCAGATCGAGCGACGGCCGGTCCGCGTACTCCAGCATGCGAAGTTCGGGCACGCTGCGCCACCGCGCTACTGCGTCCAGCGCATCGTCGTCGCTCGCGAAGAACACGACTCCTGAAAGCAGATGCTCAGGAATCGGCAGCAGCGCAACCTCGGCTTCCAGCGTCACTCCAAGCGTTCCCTCGGATCCGCAGAACAGATCGACCCAGTCCATGCCCGGCGCAAGCCTGTAACCTGCAGTGTTCTTCGTTGTTGCGGGACTCGGAAGCACGGGAACGTCGAAGTCAATGGTCTCGCCGCGCCGGTACCAGCGGATCGTTCCATCGAGCAGCGCAACCTTGAGCGCACGCAGATGCCGGCGCGTGCTGCCGAACCGAAAGCTGCGCGAGCCGCTGGCATTCGTTGCAATGCTTCCGCCCATCGATGCCGTGATCTCCGTCGGGTCCGGCGCATAGAACTGTCCGGTTTTCGCTGCGGCGTCGCGCAACTCCAGCAGCGTGACGGCCGGTCCCACGCGGGCGAATCCGTCTTCAATCTCGAGTTTCCGGAAGCGCTCCATCGAGATGGCCCATCCGCCCTGCGGCACGCACGATCCGGTCAGTCCTGTGCGGGATCCGAGAACGGTAATCGGCGTCGCCGAGCGAATCGCCTCAGCCAAAATCTGAACAAGTTGTTCTTCGTTCTCCGGAACGACGATCCGTTCAGCATGGCCTTCAAAGCCGGACGCGTCCGCAATCTGTACAGCACTTGCCATGCCCGAATTTTACCGTTGCACCGATGCAGCGAACGAACAGGCATCATAGAAGCCGTGGGACATACAGCCCAGACTGATTCGAGCGACCTCGCTCCTTCGAGCGCAACGCCGCCACAGGCCGAAGAGCGAACCGGCAGCTTCGCGCCGCTGCGCATCGCGCTGTTTCGCGACCGCTGGATAGCAGCCACCATCTCCGGCGTCGGCACGTGGATGCAGGACACGGCAGCCACGTGGCTGATGACCGTGCTCACCGCGTCGCCGCTGTTGATCGCGCTGATGCAGACCGCCGCGAGCCTTCCTGTGCTTGCGCTCGGGCTGTTCGCCGGAAGCACGGCGGACATCTACGATCGCCGGCGCCTGCTGATCTTCTGGCAGACGTGGATGCTGGTCAGCGTCGGCATCCTGGCGGTACTCACGTTCACCGGCGTCGTTTCGCCATACACGCTTCTCTTCTTCACGTTCCTGCTGAACATCGGCTCGGCAATGAACAACCCTGCGTGGCAGGCGATTGTGCCGGAGCTGGTGCCGATGGATCAGCTGCCGGCCGCAGTCACGTTGAACGCAGCGAGCAACAACATCGCGCGTGCCGTCGGCCCTGCGCTGGGCGGTTTGATGGTGGCTGCATTTCTACGCGCCGACACTGGCGCCAGCTGGGTCTTCGCACTCAACTCGGCATCCTTCGTTGCGGTGATCTGGATCCTGTGGAAGTGGCACCGGCAGCCGATCTTCCGCAGCGCTCTTCCGGCGGAGCGCATCCTGGGCTCGGTGCGCTCAGGCCTGCGCTACCTGCGCTACGCGCCCGACCTGCAGGGTCCGCTCATTCGCGCGTTTGTGTTCACCTTCTTCGTCAGCGCCATCTGGGCTTTGCTCGCTCTGGTGGCGAAGAATGATTTGCGGCAGGGGGCGATGGGGTACGGCATCCTGAACGGGTGCCTGGGGCTGGGGGCGGTGTTGGCGGCGATGAGCCTGGGCTGGATACGGCGGTATATCAATGCCGACGTGCTGCTGGCGATCACGTCGGTGTACTACATCACGTCTCTGCTGGTGATCGCGCTGGTGCGGTCGCCGTGGGCCGTGATTCCGGCGCTGCTGGGAGCGGGGTTCTGCTGGACGAGCACGATGTCCACGCTGAATGTGAGTGTGCAGCTCTCGGTACCGCAGTGGGTGCACGCGCGGGCGCTGGGGCTGTACCTGATGACGTTCCAGGGCGGGCTGGCTCTGGGGTCAGTGGTGTGGGGTGAGATTGCGCAGCGGAGCTCGGTGCGGATAGCGCTGATCTGCTCGGCGGGTGGGCTCCTGGTGTCGCTGCCGTTCACGCTACGGATCCACATCCTGAAGGGGTCGCTGCCGGACCTGACACCGTACAAGCCGAACCGTCCGCTGCCCAAGCTGCGGGCGATTCCGGAGCCGGATGAGGGACCGGTGCGGATCTCCATCGACTACTGCGTTTCGCCAGAGAACTACGACGAGTTCACGCATGCAATCCATGAGCTGAAGGGGGTGAGATTGCGAGATGGCGCGGTTCGGTGGGGAGTGTATCGCGACGCGGCGAACCCGACTCATGTGAACGAGACATTCATCATGGAGAGCTGGCTCGATTATTTGCGGTCGCGCGAGAGAGTGACTGCGGCGGACCAGGCGATTCGCGAAAAGGTGTGGTCGCTGCACAACGGCGAGGGGCCGCCGAAGATCAGCCATGGAGTGTGGGCAGAGGAGATTCCGGGGGTCCCCCCCTCCCCCGGCACTTTTGGTGCAAAATCTTCATAAGAAAAGACTTAGGCTTGGACCTCGCTTTTGCGGCTTTGTGCAAAGGTAATTATCCCTTGACAACAAGTAGAAGAAATGGCAAAATGATTTTATCATGGCGACGCGTCAGAGAAACCGGAACCACTCGCAGCCGAAGGCGCAAAAGTACACCATTGCGGACTTCAATGCCGAGTTTCCCAATGATGATGCCTGTCTGAATCACGTCTTTTATGCCCGCTGGCCTGACGGCATCACCGTTTGCGATAGCAAGACGTGTGGCAACGCGGAACGCCGCCATCACCGGGTTTCTGGGCGGACGGCATTCGCCTGCGACTACTGCGGGAAACACATCTATCCGCTTGCTGGCACGATTTTCGAGAAGACGACCACCCCGCTCAAGCTCTGGTTCTATGCGATGTACCTGATGGGTTCGACCCGCTGCGGCATCTCTGCCAAACAGATTCAGCGTGAGACGGGCGTCACGTACAAAACCGCTTGGCGCATGTTCAAACAGATTCGCACCCTGATGTCGGAGGACATCAGACTGGAGGGATCGTCAGTCGAGTGTGATGAGACCTATGTTGGCGGTCTCGAAAAGAACAAGCATCTCGGAAGGCGCGGCGGCAATCGCGGACGTTCCACGAACACGAAAGCGACCGTCTTTGGCATTGTTGAGCGCAAGGGCCGCGTGATTGCCCGCGTCACGCCGGACGCGAAAGAAAAGACCATTTTGCCGATCATGGCAGAGCGCATCCTTCCCGCATCCACCGTCTACACGGATAGCTATACGACGTATGACAAAGTAGGTGCCATGCCGCAGGGATACGCTCATCACCGCATCAATCATTCAGAGCGCGTATACGTGATGGGTCACGTCCATACGCAGACTATTGAAGGGTTCTGGAGTTTGCTGAAGAGGGGGATCGGAGGGGTTTATCACTCCGTTAGCCGAAAGTACCTACAGAGCTATTGCGATGAATACGCCTACCGCTATAATCACCGCGACGATAGACAGCCCATGTTTACTTCGTTGCTTTCAGAGGTTTGTGAGCGGGCGTCTTAATAGCCCGCTTGAGCAGTGAGTGGAAGTCGTCTCGCGTAAACACAGGTGGTGGCAGCCCCGGTGATTTCGCTTTCGGCTTCGATGGTTCTGACAATTCAGCGCCCTCCCCGAGATTTTAACACGGAGAGGGCAAATGCGCGGCTGTGTAGATGAGGGTAGGGACATAGGGAGACGACAGCAAATTCGACTCGCAGGGGATTTGCGCAACTACCCCCGCTACAGTATCGAAGAGGCGGCGGGTTATCTGAAAATCCCTGTAAGCACACTCAAGTCTTGGGTGCGTGGCTATACGCGCACCGACAAGCATGGGCATCGTGTACGTTATCCCGGCGTTATTCGCTTGGCCGATCCGGAGCGAGGTCTCCTGTCATTTCTCAACTTGGCCGAAGCCTATGTTCTCAGGTTCTCGCGAAACAAGCATGTATCGCTGAAACGTGTCCGGCTGGCCGTCGAATACATCAGGTCGCACTATGACGGAGAACACCCCCTGCTTCATCCGAAGCTTGCGACGACCCACGGTTCAATATTCATTCGCGAGCTGGGTTTGCTCTTGAACGCGAGCAAGCATGGGCAACTTGCAATGAAGCAGATACTTGCAAAGCATCTATCCGCCATCAAGCGCGGGCCTGACGGGCTTCCAGAGGAGTTCGCACCGCTAACCAACAAAGTTGTTTCAATCAGCCCCTTTTTCTCTTCTGGCGAGCCTGTTGTTGCGGGTACTGGAATCATGGTTTCGATCCTGGTATCGCGCACGGGCGCTGGTGACAGCCCCGATGCCATTGCACGCGATTACGGTTTAGATCGGAAAACTATTGAGCAAGCGGTCAAGGCCTACAGGAGGCCGCAAGCGGCCTAGAAAACACGTTTTCTATCTTGACCGTAATCTCTGCTCGGACGACCTAATACAGCCGCTCAGAGATGCGGGATACGACCTTATCGCATACAGCGACGAACACGGTCGCGTGTGGAATCAGCGCATTCCCGATCCTGAAATAATCGCTGAGTGTGGCCGAAGAAAACTCGTGCTCATAACTAGCGATGGCAAGCTTGAATATACCTATGCCGCAGAGATATATGCAGCGCGGATCGGTGTCATATTGCTCATGTCTAACAATGATGGCGTCGCAAGTTGGAAGAGGCGGCTAACGACGGCACGGCCAGCGATTTTGGAACAGATCGCGAAGCGCAAGAAGCCGTACCTAATGCGCGTTTCAATGGATGGAACCCTCACAACCCTGCGGCTCTACCGCAAGGCTGGCACCACTAGTCTCCAGCTTTATTAGCCTTCACTTGTTCTGAGGGGATATTTACCCAAGCGAAATACCGAGATCCATCGCCTTCGGCTCAGGATGACGGCCTCCGAGGAGTTGGGTCAGGATGACGGCGGTGGAGAGTGGTGTGGTTGTTGGGACCCGGTACGGCTCAGGATGACGGCATTAAGGATGGACTTGGCTTTGTGAGATAGAGTCGGTTTTATGACTTCTGTTAAGTGCGGCTTGGCCGCATTCGCCCTGTTCGTGGCCGGCGTCTCTTCTGCCATGGCTTTCTCAAAGAAGGCACAGACCGCGGAGCCTCAGAGTATCGGCACGGTGACGCGTGCGCAGGAGCGGTGGGCGGATCGAACGCTGAAGCACCTGACGCTGGAAGAGAAGATCGGCCAGATGATCGAGGTGCGGGGAATCTTCGGGTTTTATAACTCGGAGGACCCGCGGTGGACGCAGTTGATTGCGGATATACGGAAGTATCACCTGGGCGCGGTGCACCTGTCGGTGAATGTGGATGGGCCGCTGCTGCTGCGCATGCCGCCGTATGAGGCTGCGATGACGACCAACCTGTTGCAGGAGGAATCGCGCGGAAAGGTTCCGCTGATTTTTTCCGTGGACTTTGAGCGGGGGCCGTCGATGCGGCTGACGCAGGTTGAGGATTGGCCGGAGCCGATGGCGTTCGGGGCGACGGGAAATCCGGCGTACGAGGAGCGGTTCGCGAAGATTGTGGCGGAGGAGTCGCGCGCGCTGGGGATCGACTGGAATTTTTATCCGATCGCGGACGTGCAGATCAATCCGCAGAACCCGATCATCAACACGCGGTCATATGGCGAGGATCCGGCGGCGGTGTCGGAGTTTGTGCAGGCGTATATCAAGGGCTCGCATGAAGGCGGGATGCTGACAACGCTGAAGCACTTTCCCGGGCATGGAGACACGGATGTCGATTCGCATCTGAACCTGGCGCGGGTGAATGCGCCGCTGGAGCGGCTGAAGACGGTGGAGCTGCCGCCGTTTCAGGCGGGGATCAATGCCGGGACGGATGCGGTGATGATTGCGCATGTGGCGTTCCCTGCGCTGGAGCCTGATCCGACGAAGATTGCGACGACCTCGCACAAGGTGGTGACGGGGCTGCTGCGCGAGCAGATGGGATTCAAGGGCGTGATTGTTTCCGACGCGATGGAGATGCATGGGCTGACGAAGCTGTACCCGGGCGATCCGAGCCAGGAAGCGGGGCGGGCGGCGGTGGATACGGTGAAGGCCGGGCAGGATTTGCTGGAGCTGCCGTCGGATTTGGAGGGAACGTACAACGGGCTGCTCGCGGCGGTGAAGTCAGGCGAGATTCCGCGCGCGCAGATTGATGCGAGTGTGCGGCGGATTCTGCTGGTGAAGGCGAAGGCCGGGTTGAACACGCGGGGCAAGCACCTGGTGGATTTGGATGATCTTCAGAATCATGTGGGCAAGCCGGCGAGTTATGCGCTGGCGCAGGAGGTTGCGGATAAGTCGGTGACGCTGGTTCGTGACGACAATCATTTGGTGCCGATGGCTGGTGGAGATGGGTCGACGCTTGTGGTGATTTTTGTGAGCGATGCGCATGGCGATGAGGGGCATGCGTTCGAGCGGCAGCTGCGGTCGCGCATTCGGAATGCGCGGGTGGTGTATGTGGACCGGCGGTCGGCGGACGTTGAGGCAGATGCGATTGCGAAGTTGGCGACGAATGCGACGCGAGTGATTGCGGCGGTGTTCAGCGTGTCGCAGCCCGGGCCGGTGGAGGCGGCGGCGACGAGTGCGAGTGGGTTGGCTGCGGAAGGGTCGGCGGGGATTTTGCGGGGGATTTTGTCGAACGCAGCGGATAAGACGGTTGTGGTGGCGCTGGGGAGTCCGTATGCGATTCTGAATTTTCCGGGGATCAAGAGCTATGTGTGCACGTATAGCTGGGTGACGACGTCGGAACGCGCGGCGGCGAAGGCGCTGACGGGAGAGATTGCGATTAGTGGGAAGTTGCCGGTGACGTTGCCGGGCGTGGCGAAGAGGGGGGATGGGATGGTGGTGGGGGTGCGGTAACAGCGGACCTCTATCCTGATACTGCAAAACGTCAGAGAAATTCCTATCGGCTATTCTCACGGGATGGTGTCGAGGCCTTCCGAACTCGCAGCAGGGATCACGAACGCATTACCGAAAGTTAAGAGCGGCACGTTGAGGTTCTGGGGGCAATGGTTTGGCAGGCCATACGACAACATCCACACACTGATCTCGTGCGATGCAACGGATGACTGTTTGCGCCTGCGATTCGATTCAGGAGAAGTCCTGGCCGTGTGGAACCCTGTTGGGACTGAGATTAATGCGACTGAATTTCGCATTGAGAGTGCGGATGCGGTGCGATGGACTTGGTATTACTACGGACGTCCTCAGACGCCTGAGAACCTGTTCTACAAGGATTATGTGAAGGAGAACGGCGTCATAGTGTTCGGACTAACTGGGACCAGGTACCCGGCACCGGCACGCTGGATTCAGCGGCTGAGTTCCCTGCTGTAGAGATGTTCTGATCGGATTCTTCAAACTGGAGTGAAGGCATACCCCGGGGGTTAAGCCCGTTTTTGTTTTTTCGCTCTGGGAGACCCGAGGCTGAAGCCTCGGGGTACCAGAAGCAAGAGCTCGGGCGACGGAACAGTCGTGGGGGGCCGAAATACGGAGGTCCTTCGCCTACGGCTCAGGATGACGGCCGTTTGGAGAGTGATGGTCAGGGGTTGGGACGGTGGTGGTCCGAAATACGGAGGTCCTTCGCCTGCGGCTCAGGATGACGGCGGTTGGGAAAGCGTCGGGTGAACGTCGGCGTTCGGGGTGGTCTGAAATACGGAGATCCTTCGCCTACGGCTCAGGATAACGGCGGTTGGGAAAGCGTCGGGTGAACGTCGGCGTTCGGGGTGGTCCGAAATACAGAGGTCCTTCGCCTGCGGCTCAGGATGACGGCGTCAAGAGATGGACTGCTTGGGCGGGAAGGTTTTCGGGGGCTTTAGATCTTCTTCGCGAAACGGCTGGATGGATTTGCCCCAGTCTGCGCTCAGATCGCGCCAGTCGGGGTTGCTGCTCACGATGAGGGCGATCTTTCGATAGCGGAGCCAGCCTTTTAGTTCTTTTTCGCGCGCGATTGCGGCGGTGATTGTGGTGAATTGCTCGAAGTAGACGAGCTGGTTGATGTTGTATTTTGCGGTGAATGAGTCTGGGTGTGTCTTGTTTTTGTGTTCCCAGATTCTTTGTTCCAGCTTGCTTGTTACTCCGATGTAAAGGCGCTTGCCATTGCTCGAGAGGATGTAGACGTAGGCGTATTCGGGCATGGTGTCGTGGTGGTCCGAAATACGGAGATCCTTCGCCTACGGCTCAGGATGACGGCGGTTAAGGAATGGTGGCTCGAGTGACGATGCAGGAGAGCCATACGAGATCGATTAGAGGCCGAAGGCGAGATCGATGAGGGTTTTTTCTTCGAGCTCGTGGGCTTTGGGGCTGCCGGTGGCGGGCGAGGCAGAGGCGGTGCGCTTGACGCTGAGGACGGCGCGGTTGCCGGCGAGCTTGCGGAGGCGCGGCATCACGTAGTTGAGGGCGCCCATGTTGGCCGGCTCCTCCTGCACCCAGACGATTTCAGTGGCGTTGGGGTGCTGCGCGATGGCGGCAGAGAGATTCGCTTCGGGCCAGGGGTAGAGTTCGTCGACGAAGAGGATCGCGACGTCGTCGATCTTGCGCTTGGCGCGTTCGACGCGGAGGTTGTGGCCGATTTTGCCGGAGCAAACGAGGATGCGCTGCGCGTTGGTGACGGAGGTGTCTGAAAGGACGGGCTGGAATTTGTCGACGGCGAAGTCGGGGACGGTGCTCATCGCGTCGGGGTGGCGGAGCATCGACTTCGGAGTGAAGACGATGAGGGGCTTGCGCCATTTGCGCATCGCCTGTCGGCGCAGGAGGTGGAAGTACTGCGCGGCGGTGGAGGGTTGCGTGATCATCATGTTCTGCTGCGCGGCGAGCTGGAGGTAGCGCTCGATGCGCGCAGAGGAGTGCTCGGGGCCCTGGCCTTCGTAGCCGTGCGGGAGCAAGAGGACGACGCCAGAGAGCAGGCCCCACTTGGCTTCGCCGGCGGCGAGGAACTGGTCGATGATGATCTGAGCGCCGTTGGCGAAGTCGCCGAACTGGGCTTCCCAGAGGACGAGGGCTTCGGGGTAGTCGCGGGCATAGCCGTATTCGTAGCCGAGGACGGCAGCCTCGGAGAGCATGGAGTTGTAGACCTGCCAGCGGGCTTGATTGGGGCTGATGTGCGAGAGCGGCGACCAACGAACTTCCGTCTCGGTGTCGATGAGGACGGAGTGGCGCTGGTTGAAGGTGCCACGCTGGGAGTCCTGGCCGGAGAGGCGGACGGGCGTGCCGGACTTGAGGAGTGAGGCGTAGGCGAGGAGCTCGGCGAAGCCGTAGTCGATGGGGCGTTTGTTGGCTCCCATCTCGATGCGCTGGGCGAGCAGTTTTTCGACCTTGGTATGGACGTGGAAGCCTTCGGGAGCGTGCGTGAGCTTGTCGGTGAGCGCGGAGATTTCGGCGGCATCGAGGCCGGTGACGGGATTGTCCGAGGGCGAGAGCGGGCCGCCGGCGTAGTTGTTCCAGTAGTCGGGCAGAGAGTGCAGACGCTTCATGACGAAGGCGCTGTAACCGCCGGCTTTCTTGGCGGCCTTTTCGTCTTTGGCGTCGGACTTGGTGGCGGCGCGCTGGGCTTCGAGGAACTCCTGCTGAACGGCGGCGACCTCGGCGGTGATGTCGGCGTTGAGCTTCTGCGCGTAGATCTTGAAGAGGGGCGGGTGGTCCTTGATGAGGGCGTAGCGGCGCGGTTGGGTGACGGTGGGATCGTCGACCTCGGAGTGGCCGTGGCGGCGATAACCGATGAGGTCGATGACGACGTCGGAGTTGAAGGCGTTGCGGTAGTCGGCGGCGATGGCGGCGATGCGGACGACGGCTTCGGGGTCCTCGGAGTTGACGTGGAAGATGGGGATGGGGAGGCGCTTGGCGAGGTCGGAGGCGAAGCGCGAGCTGTTGGATTCTTCGGGGTTGGCGGTGAAGCCGAGCAGGTTGTTAACGATGACCTGGATGGTGCCGCCGACGGAGAAGCCGTCGATGGTGGCGAGGTTGAGGGTTTCGGCCCAGATGCCCTGTCCGGCGAAGGCAGCGTCGCCGTGGATGATCATGGGGAGGATTTGCTTCGTCGCGTCGGCGTCGCCGCGAGCTTCAGCGCGGTCGATACGGGCGCGGGCGCGGCCCATGATGACGGGGTCGGCGGCTTCGAGGTGCGAGGGGTTGGAGGCGAGGTGGAGCGCGACGGTCTTGCCGTTGGCGGTGAGGAAGTCGCCGGTGGCGCCCATGTGGTACTTGACGTCGCCGCCGCCCATGGTGGTTTCGGGCGAGACGTCCTCGAACTTGGAGAAGATTTCTTTCGCGCTGCGGCCGACGGTGTTGACCATGACGTTGAGGCGACCGCGGTGGCTCATGGCGAAGACGGAGCGATTGACGCCGTTTTCGGCGGCGGTGGTGAAGAGCTGGTCTAAAAACGGGGTGAGGACGGTGAGGCCCTCGAGGGAGAAGCGCTTGGTGCCGAGGTAGCGCTGCTGGATGACCTGCTCGAATAGGTCGGCGCGGATGAGATCGGAGAGGATGCGCTTCTGGTCGATGATGCCGGGACCGGGGCCTGCGTCGAGGCGCGTGGGGTCTTCGAGGCGTTCCTGGATCCAGGCGCGGCGCTCGGCCGAGGGGATGTGCATGAACTCGGCGCCGATGGAGCCGCAGTAGTAGCGGCGCGCTTCCTGGGCGTCGGGACCGTCAGGAGCAGGGGTCGGGAAGGGCTCCGGAGGGAGGTACTGGCCGAGCGGGTCGAGCGAGGCCTGGAGGTAGCCCCAGCGGCGGAAGATATCGAAGACGGCTTCGCGCGGGAGGGTCGATTCGGTGCTGGGTTTTCCGTTGGTGAGGGATTCTGGCGCGGCCGGTGACTTGGTAGGCATAGCTAATCCCATGCTAGCCTTTTCGGCTTATGAGTTCGAGGGTGCGTGCGGTAATCGAATGGGACGTTCGGGAATGAGAGTGAGGCTTTTGTGGGCCGGAGAAAAGCAGGTTCCTGCCCCTCGACAAGCTCAGGGGCGGAATGACAGAAAGAGCAAAAGCAAGGGCAGTACCAAAAGAAAAGGCAAGCGGAATCAGCTGCAGTTTTCTTGGGCCTTGAGCCTGTCGTCCTGCTGCTTGATGGCGCTTGAGGCTCGAGGAAAGAGCTTGTGGAGGAGTTCGAGGAGACTGGCGGGGTCGAAAGAATCGACGAAGTGAGACGCGCCGGGGCAGGGCTCCGAAGACGGACCCTGAACGACGATGATGGGCAGCTTTGGGGAGCGAGAGAGGATTGTAGCGACAACCTGCTCGCAGGGAACGTCGTGAATGGTGGCATTGAGGACGACGCCGTCGATGTTGGGGAAGCGCTCAAAGGTTTCGAGAGCCTCGGCTCCGCTGTAGGCGGTGATGACGTTGAATTTTGCGGACTCGATGACGAGCTTGCGGGTGGAGATGGTGCCGGAGTGTTCGCGGTCGATTACGAGGAAGCAGGGCCGGGTCATAGATAGATGGTAGACGGATGAACCGGATGTTAGGGACGTGGTAGGCTGCGTTGGATGTCAGGACACCATAATCGCCATCGTGACGCAAAAACGTTTGAGCCAAATGGGGCTGCGGAGCAGGGCCCAGCTTCGGCGCATCGGCAGCATACAGACGGGCATCATCAGCAGCATGTAGACCCCGACCATTTCGATCTGGCGCAGGCGGCGCTGGATGAGATGCACGAGGCGGGGTTCAAGCCGGAGTTTGGTCCGGGCGTGCCGGAGCAGGTGAACGAGATTCGCGAGAGCCTGCGCAAGGAGTTTAAGCGGGCGGAGCCTGGGTTTGGCGTGCCGGATTTGCGGAATCTGGCATGGTCGTCGATTGATAACGACACGTCGCGGGATCTGGACCAGATTGAGGTGGCTGAGAAAGTCGCGGACGGAATTCGCGTGCACGTGGCGATTGGCGATGTGGCGCGGGCGGTGGAGAAAGACACGCCGATTGACCAGCACGCGAAGGCCCAGACGCAGACGATCTATACCGCGGTGAAGAACTTTCCGATGCTGCCGCTGGAGCTCTCGACGGGGATGACGAGCCTGAATGAGAACGGCGACCGCATGGCAGTGATGATGAGCTTCACTGTCGGCGATAACGGTGCGATGAGCGATGAGGTGGTGTCGAAGGCGTGGGTGAGGAATCGCGCGCAGCTTGCGTACTCGCGGGTGGGGCCGTTTCTGGAGCAGCATGCGGGCGCGACGAGCGCGGCGGGCGTACGATGCGAAGATGTGGAGCAGTTGCGGTCGGATAGCGCTCGGCAGAGCGAGGATGTGGATGGGCCGGCGTTTGTGAATGATGCCGCGGGGCGTGAGTTGGCTGGAGCGCTGGCGGACCAGTTGCTGATGCAGGATATTGCGACGCAGGCGCTGCATCGGGCGCGCATACAGAATGGCGCGCTCGACTTTCATAAGGCGGAAGCAGAGCCGGTAACCGCCGACGGGCACGTGGTGAGCGTGCGTGATGTGATTCAGAATCGCGCGATGTCTTTGATCGAGGACCTGATGGTGGCCGCGAATGGCGTGATGGCGCGCGCGCTGCGCAAGGGCGGACGGTCAGGGCTGCAGAGGGTTGTGCGCGTGCCGAAGCGGTGGGACCGGATTGTGGCGGTGGCGGCGGAGCATAAGTGGGAGCTGCCTGCGAATCCAGACTCGCAGGCGCTGAATGATTTTCTGGCGCATATGCGCGCGACGGATCCGGATCATTATCCCGACCTGGCGGTGGCGGTGATCAAGCTGATGGGGCCGAGTGAGTACATGGTGATGCGTCCGGATGATGACCCGACCGGGCACTTCGCCCTGGCAGTGCGTGACTATACGCATTCGACGGCACCGAATCGACGGTTCCCGGATATGGTGACGCAGAGGGTGCTGCACGCAATGATGGATGGCGCGCCGCCCCCTTACAGCGATGCGGAGCTGGCAGCGGTCGCGACGCACTGCAATGAGGCGGACAAGTCGCTGAGGAAGATTGAACGCGACATGCGGAAGCGCGTGGCAGCGGTCGCGATGGCACATCGGATCGGAGAGATCTTCCGCGGCGTGATCACGGGCGCGAGCGACAAGGGCGTGTATGTGCGGGTGATCGATCCGCCGTTTGAGGGACGCTTGATTCAGAACTTTGAGGGGCTGGATGTGGGCGATCGCGTGAGCGTGAAGCTGCTGCATACGGATCCGGCAAGGGCGTTTATTGATTTTGCGAAGGTGAGCGGAAATGGGCAGCCGCGAAGTGCTCAAAAAGCAGATCCCCTACGGGGATGACAGAAAGAAAAGCAAGAGCAAAGATCAGCGGGCGGCACCGTGGGTTGAGAAGAAGACCATCGCGAGGGTGAGCGCGGCGAGGAAGATTTCGCCGAGGACGCCGACGAGAATGGGACGCCAGCCCTGATCGAGCAGGTCGCGCACGTTGGTGCGGAGGCCGACGCCGGCGAAGGCGGGAAGGAATGCCCACCTGGAGAGATTGCCGAGTGAGTTGAGCTGCGCGTGCGTGAAGAAGCCGGCCGTGGCGAGGATGGAGATGGCGACGAAACCGAGAATGAACTTGGGGAATTTCTGCCAGAGGAAGAGCGCTTTGTGCTCGACGTGGCGGGCCTGGCCGCGGCTGGCCCAGTAGACGGCGTAACCGAGGACGACGAAGCCGATGAAGGACGAGCGCGCGGTTTTGGCGAGGATGGCGATGCGGCCGGCTTCGTCGCCGTAGAGTGCGCCAGTGACGGTAGCCTCGGCGGTGTTGTCGACGGCGAGGCCGGTCCAGAGGCCGTAGGATTGCTGGCCCATGTGGAGGGCGTGGCCGATGGCGGGGAATGCGAAGAGTGCGAGCGCGCCGAGGGTGAGGATAGCGGCAATGGCGGTGGAGGTGTCGCGCTCTTCGGGGTCGATGGCGCCCTGCGCGGCCATGATGGCGGTGACGCCGCAGATGGAGCTCCCGATGGCGAGAAGGCTGGTGAGTTTGGGACGCAGTTTGAAGACGCGGCCGAGGAGAGTCATGACGGAGAGCGAGAGGATGAGCTCGATGGCGACGAGGATGAGGGAGAGGCCGCCAAGATGGAGCATGTCGCCGAAGAGGAATTTTGCGCCGACGAGAACGATGCCGAGTTTGAGCCAGAGCTCGTAGGTGGCGAAGCCGGGGCGGAAGATTGCGGGAAGGCGGACGGCGTTGCCGATGGCGAGGCCGAGGAGGATTGCCCAGAGAACGTACTCGACTTGCGGGAAGGCGATGTGGCGCGAGCGCAGGAGGTGGCCGAGGGATTCGATTCCCTTGCCTGCAAAGCCGACGGTGAAGAGCAGCGCGGTGCCTGGGGCGAGCGCGGGGAGTTGACGCCAGAGCGGGCGCTCGTGCGTGGTGTCCAGAGGCAGGGGGATGGTGCGGGTCGACAAAGGTGCGGGCTACCAGCCGATGTGCGGGAGGAGGTTGAAGCGAATGAGCGCGCCGAGTGCGAACGCAATGAGGATGGCGGCGGTGTCGGCGTTGAAGATGAGCTTGGTGTCAGGATGCGGATCCATGATGTGCTCCGTGCTGCGATGTGGAGGGTGCGCGAGCGACGTGGGCACAAAAAAGAAAACCCACGCCCGGAGTCGGTTGCGTGGGTGCTTGGGGATCGGGTGCTCGGTGGGAGCTAACGCGATCAGGCCATACAGACACCGGCGCAACAGAGCATGCGACAAGGCATGCAACAGAGCGCGGCGGCGTGAGACGGCTTCATAGATATGAGGCTATGGGGATGACGGGTGGAAGTCAAGGGTTTCGCTGCTGTTGTAGCTCGCAGATCTGTCGTGTGGGTTTTCAGTTTTCAGATTCGAGTTGCCAGTTTTTTAAGTGCAAGCACGAACTAATTTGTCGTCGTGCGCTGACACGGGTGAATGGACTTGCGTATGCTGTTTGTCCTGAGAGTTTTCCGAGAGGAGTAAACACATGCGGAGACAACGGATTGTCTGCGGGATTGGCGCTGTGGTGTGCGGAGGGATCATGCTTTTCGCCGGAGCGCCGGCGAAGGCGCAGGCAGCACAGCCGGCGATTACAACGACGCCAGAGGTGCTGAACTTCGACGAATTGGCGCAGCGTGGGAAGGCCTTGCTGGACCAGGCGCGGCAAGGAAGCGGAAGCGCAGGGATCACGCTGGCGCGATACAACGGGCATTACACGATGCTGACGGCACGCACGGCCAGCGGCGGAGCGGAGTTGCACGGGCGTTTCTCGGATTTTCTGATTGTGGTGGACGGCGAAGGCACGGAGATGACCGGCGGAACGATCGTCGACCGCAAAGATGGCCAGAACGGCGAAGTTCGCGGAAAGACGCTGGAAGGAGCGACGCCGCATGTGCTGCACAAGGGCGATGTGATTCACATTCCTGCGGGGACACCGCATCAGGCGATTGAGGCGCCGGGGCAGTCGATCACGATTTATGTGATCAAGGTGGAAGAGCCTGCGATGGCGATGACGAACACGGCAGCGGGACGCTGAAGAGGTTTTGGAGGAGAGATGAAACTACTGCAGATGGCTGATCCCGTGCGCTACCCGCGGATGACGACAGAAGAGCTGCGCGAGACGTTTTTGCTGAATGAGATGTTCAAGCTGGGCGCGATCACTCTGGCGTATGTGGACCTGGACCGCGCCGTTGTGGGCGGTGCTGTTCCGACGACGGGCGCGTTGAAGCTAGAGACATCGCCGGAACTGCGGGCGGAGTTTTTCCTCGAACGGCGCGAACTGGGGGTGTTCAACATCGGCGGTGCGGGAACTGTGACGGTTGATGGCAAGGAGTTCAAGCTCGAGAAGATGGACTGCTTGTACGCGGGGCGCGGGAGTCGCGAGGTGAGTTTTGCGAGTGATAGCGCCAATGAACCGGCCGCGTTTTATCTGCTGAGTTATTTGGCGCACGCGGAGTATCCGACTGGCATGGTGAAGTTCAAGGACATTGAGCCGGTGAAGCTGGGAGCGGTCGCGACATGCAATCAGCGATCCATTTACAAGGCGATCCATCGCGACGGGACTAAGAGCTGTCAGCTGGTGATGGGCTTCACGTTGCTGGAAGAGGGATCGAACTGGAACACGATGCCTCCGCATACGCATATGCGGCGGAGTGAGATCTATATGTACTTTGACGTGGATCCGGCGCATCGCGTGGTGCATTTGATGGGGCCGCCGCAAGAGACGCGGCATCTGCTGATGGCCGATCGCGACATTGTGGTCTCGCCTGGTTGGAGCATTCATGCAGGCGTGGGGACGACGCGGTATGGATTCTGCTGGGGCATGGGTGGGGAGAATCAGGACTACGGCGATATGGACGGCGTAGCGGTTGCTGATCTGCTGTAAGGAGAAAGAACGGATGAGTCTTTTGGTGCGGGGGGCATTTCCTGTCGGGGTGTGCTTGTTGAGCATGGCGCTGGTTGCGAGCGCCCAGACGCAGAATCAAGCTCAAACGCCGAGGCCGAGCGCGAAGGAGTTACATGATGCCGCGGGCGATATCGCGACGGATCCGGGACCGATTGACACTTCCCTTTCGCCGAAGCTGACGCGTGTCGATGTGCGTAAGGCGATGCAGAAGGTTGCGGATTGGTCGCTTACAAATGAGCAGCCGCACTTTACGCAGGACTGGACGTATGCGCCCTTGTACACCGGGCTGCTGGAGGCGTCGAAGATACTGAACGATAAGCGATATCACGATGCAGTGCTGGGGGCGGCGGAGAAGTTCAACTGGCAATTGCTGCCGGGACGGTATGATCACGCGGACGATGAGGCGATCGGGCAGGCGTACGAAGCGCTGTACGAAGAGAACAAGGATCCGATGCGCATCGCGGCAGTGAGGGATAATTTTGCGCTGGTGATGATGCGGAAGGATGACAAGAACAAGGACCTGTGGTGGTGGTGCGATGCCTTGTACATGGCTCCTCCGTCACTTGCGAAAGTGGCGCAGTTGACCGGCGATCACCGCTACCTGGACTTCATGGACCATGAGTGGGGGCTGACGCAGGGACACCTGTACGACTACGATCAACATCTCTTCTTCCGCGACGCGACGTTTCTGCATAAGGCGGAGCCAAATGGGAAGCCGTTGTTCTGGAGCCGTGGAAATGGATGGGTGCTTGCGGGGCTGGCGCATGTGCTGACGGTGATGCCGAAGAATTATCCGGACCGCGCGGGTTACGAGACTCTGTTCAAGAATATGGCGAACCGTGTTGCCGATCTGCAGCCGGCGGATGGATTGTGGCGCATGGGGCTGCTGGATGCGGATGCATATCCGCAGGGTGAGATTTCAGGCACCGCCTTCTTCACGTATGCGATGGCGTGGGGAGTGAATAATCATTTGCTGCCGAAGGAGAAGTTCGAGCCGGTGATTGAGAAGGCGTGGGCTGGGATGCTGCAGCATGTTTATGTAGATGGGCGACTGGGTGCGATTCAGCCGATTGGCGCAGCGCCGGGCGATCTGCAGCCGGGGTCAACGTGGGCATACGGCGTCGGTGGATTTTTGCAGGCAGGAGCGGAGATTGACCGCGGGCTCGGGCCGGTGCCTCACGCGAAAAAGAAGTAAGACGATGGATATGTAAATAGAAGAGGCGCGTGAAGCGTCTCTTCTTTTTTCTGCGCCTAGTATGGGGAGCCCGGCTGGCGGTCGTACGCGTTACCGAATTCGTTGGTGTGAGTGGTGTTGGTGGCGATGGGCACGCTGACGTTGCCGAGGTCTGTCGCGCCAGCCGCGAGATGGAGGTCGCGCGAGAGGCTTTGGAGCGAGCCGGGGAGTGCGCCTTCCACCCAGATGTGCAGACGGTAATCTCCCGGCAGGATGTTGCGGAGATCGAGTGCGTTAGAGGCGTCGGCGACGGAGTAGAGCGGCGTGGAAAGGCTGATGATCACGGCGCTCATCTCCGGGTGAATGTTGCAGAAGATGTAAGAGACGCCGGGACGCGAGAACGTAACCGACTTGGTTTTGCCGGCTTCGTAGAGGCCGAGGTCAAAGCGTTTGCCGTCGAAGAGCGAGAAGACGTTGTGGAAGAAGGGGTCGGCGTTTGGAAATTGGACGACGCTGCCGACGGGAACGACTTGCAAGTGCGGGATGAAGGTGCGGTTCTTTTGCAGGAGAGTGTAGTGGGATTGCGGAGCGAGTGTGGCTACCGGTGTGTTGCCGAGCGGATCGAGCCATGCGACGGCGGAGACGCGATGGTGAGGGGTGGATGGTGATGTGGCGATGTGGAGGCGCAGTTCGGCGAGCGGATTGCGGGGACGGTTTTGGGCGCGCAGAGATGGGGCGAGCAGGATAAGTGCACATGCGAGCGCGATCGGGAGCCGAATGATGCGCATCAGAATTTATATCCCGCAGATAGACCGATGACGTTTGCGTTCGAAGACAAGCCGATGACGGGAGCGCTCGCAAGGTAGCGGTACTCGAAGGAGAAGAGAAGATAGGCACTCGGTGAGTAGATAATGTTGCCGGTCCATGTGCGATTGCGAGCGAGATTCTGATAGATGGCCCCGCTGGGATTTGCGTAGCGATGGAGGTCGCTGGCGAAGCCGTTGTCGATGCCGAAGGAAGCGTTGAACTCCAAACGCTCGTTCCACTTCTCTTTCAGCTGGGTCCAGCCGCCGACGTCGTTAAGTGGGCGGAAGTAGTACTGATCCTGAACCGACGAATAGATATAACCGTAGTCTTTGTAGGCGCCGGCGCCGAGTCCGCCGAGCGCGAGGCCACGATAGAAGCTGCCGGAGAACTCGAGACGTCCGGGCAAATGGAAGCGGGTGTCGAGTGTGGCGGCCCACGCGTCGAAGCGCCGGCCGGACGGAAGAACATGCGGGGAAAAATATCCGCCGACGCCGATGTGATCGCGGTCATCGCGCACTGGGCCAAGCGCGGCAATGCGAGCTTCGAGACCCGGCCAGCGGCTTTGCTGCGCAGAAGAGGGCGGCGCTGCGGCGGCACTATATAGACCCGAGAGCGATACGGGAGGATCAGCTACGTCGATGAGTGCAGCCTGCAGTTGGAGTGCGCGCGAGTCGGCGAAAGGAACGTTCTGCGTGACTGTGAGTTGCGGATTCCACGCCCACAGGTTTCCGGACCATGCGAGGGATGGAGTCGCCACAGCGGTGAGAGAGGATGGCGTGTCGGGACTGAGGATGGGGCGATCGTAGGAAAAGCCGGCTTCAGTGTTGTCCCATTGCAAGCCGGCGTGCGCGGTCCTGAGGCGCAGGAAACTGTCGTTGGTCGAGTACGAACCAAAGGTGGTGTTCGGGGTCGAGTTGCCGAAGAAGTCGACACGGAGATCGGCGTAGCTGCGAGCACCGAAAAGATGCGGCCCGCGCGCATCGATACCGAGGATCGTCTGACGCACTGAAGCACCGGTGTTGCCTGAACCTGGCAGTGCGACCGTCGGTGTCGCGGCTATATCGACGGCGCTCGTATTGGTGAATGCGTTGAAGAGGAGAAGGCCGGTGATTTTGACGGGGTACTTCGACTCCGATTCGACTTTCGTCTGGTCGTGAGTTGCGATCTGCGCGTCCTGCGCGGCCTGGTGTTCGCGGATGGCTTCGAGTTCGGCGGATGTGTCCTGCGGCAGCGCGGCGGTTTGCGGTGGATCGGCTGCAGGCGTGGCTGTTCCCTGCTGGCTTGCCATCTGCTGTTGCAAATTCGCCAGCTGTTGACGCATGTCGTCGAGCTGCCGCTGCGATTCTTTGAGCTGAACCTGCGTGCGCTCCATCGCTGCCGTCAATTGCTGGATCTGAGCGGGGATGGTGGACTGGTCTGTCTGCGCGTTCACAAAGGGTGCAGAGAGCACGAGCAGGGTTGAGAAAATCGCGAGTGGCCGCGGGCAGTGATGAGAAGCTGCGCAGAGGCGTGCATTGCGAAGAAGCTCAGACGTTTTCATGGGCGACGACCTGATCGCGGTGATTGGGTTCAGAATCCGTGGCGACCGCAACTCGTGGAAGATCACGGGCGACCTGCATCTGGAAGACCGTCTCACCGGGACGGCTGCTCAGCAGAACGACCTCTCCACCGTGCTCGACTGCGATGCATTGCGCGAGAGTCAGGCCCAGCCCAGTTCCCTTCTGCTTTCCCTCGCTGACAAATGGCTCGAAGAGACTAGTGCGAATGTTTTCTGGGACACCTGGACCGTTATCCGTGACCGTGATGATGCAGTTGCGTTGCCGTGTTTCGAGCGTGACCGTGACGACCGGCTCTGCGCTGCCGGTGCGCGCGGCCTGGCAGGCGTTGAGCAGCAGGTTGTAGAACGCACGCTCGATCTGCTTTCCATCGACGAGTGCCGTGCCCTCGGTGGAGTCACCGACCCGAGTGATAATCCGAACTCCTTCGGCATCAGGATGAGCACGGAAGAGTGCGACGGTGCGTTCGAGCAGTTGCGGCATGGACTCGAGCACGCGCGTTGTACTCGCACCGGTGCGGCTGAGGATGAGGAGCGATTCGATCATGTCTGTCGTGCCAAGAACCGCAGCACGAATGTCGCCGAAGATCTCATTGCGCTCAGATTCAGAAAGGCGGCCGGAGGCGAGGAACTCGGCATTGGCATAGACCGCAGCGAGATAGTGACGGAGATCGTGCGAGACGGAGCTGGCCATTCTGCCGATGGTGGCGAGGCGTTCGGATTCGAGGAGCGCCTGGTGCGCCTGCTGAATTTCATCGCGCATGCCGGCGAATGCTTCGCTAAGTTGACGGACCTCGCGCGGGCCGTGACGAGGCACATGATATTGGCTATCGCCCATGCCGAAGGCGCGAACGCTACCAGACAGCTCTTCGAGCGGGCGTGTGAGCAGCCGTGCGAGCGCAATCATCAAAATCGTGCCCGAGACGAGCGCAAGGAGACCGGTGCTAAGCACCATGCGATCGATCCGCTTCATCCAGCGCTCGGCTGGATTGAAAGATTTGAGAACGACGAGCTGGAGTGGAGAGGAGGAAACCGGCGAAAGGTCTTCCGTTGCAGCAAGAAAGCGCTGCGATCCGAGCTCGACGCGGAGCGGGTTCTGTGTCGTTGCAGAGAGCAGTCGCGGGTTGGAGAGTGCGGGCTGATCGGATGGGCCGAGCGTACTGGTGACGACGCCTCCTTCGCTGAGGAAGGCAGCCTCAACGTCGGTGGGTTCGCTGATCTGACGCACCGTGCGTTCAATAGAAATGCCGCTGAAGACGTAGCCGAGCAA
This sequence comes from Acidobacteriaceae bacterium, assembly GCA_035944135.1. Classification (NCBI taxonomy): domain Bacteria; kingdom Pseudomonadati; phylum Acidobacteriota; class Terriglobia; order Terriglobales; family Acidobacteriaceae; species Acidobacteriaceae bacterium. The sequence goes on along the minus strand of DASZBM010000008.1, from coordinate 124,131 downwards.
TGTGCCGTTTTCTTCGCTGCCGAAGTAGAGCGGACGCAGTGAGCACTGATAGAGCGACCGGCCGTCGACCAGATAGTGCCGATCCGGAGAGGCCAGCAGCATCTGCAAGGCGCGATGCAAAGAGGCGCCGCTGGAATTGTTCGTTGTGTAGACGGCGATGACTCTGCCTGACGCGTCGGCGAGCGCAAAGAGATCGTTGCCGCTGAGCTGCCAGAACTCGATCGCACCGTCCTGGATGGTGAGGTCATCGCCACTTGTCATCAGTGCTTTGAGGGTGGGCAGATCAGACAGCAGCGCGTTCTCGCGATCGAGTGCGCGCAAACGCTCGCCCTCGAGGTTCTGGAAGGTGATGACGGAACGACTGAGATCTTGAGAGAGATCGGTTGTAACTTGCGCACTGAGCCGATGGCGCAACAAGATGAGGAAGAGCGCGGTAACGATGACCGTCACGACCGCCATCGCCACAACGAGAAGAACGTGTGTTCGGATGCCCTCGTTACGATAGGCCGATGCTAGGCGCGAGAGAGTACGGGGTTGACTTGAGAGTACGGTTTGAGAGTCATGGGACAAATTTGTACCCCGCGCCATAAATTGTCAGCAAGTGCTGCGGATTCGCTGAATCTGTTTCGAGCTTCTGGCGCAATTTAAGAATCTGGTTGTCGACGGTTCGCGTCGTTGGATAGGCATTGTAGCCCCAGACTTCGTTGAGAAGAACCTCTCGAGTCAAGACGCGGTCGATGTTCTGGGTGAAGAACCTTAAGAGTTTGAATTCATGTGCGGTAAGCACGACAGCTGTCCCGGCGCGACGAGCAGTCATGCTGCGGAAGTCAATCTCGCAGTCGCCGAAGCGGTAGGTATTGGAAACGGGGGGCTTGCGTTGCCTGCGAATGGCAGCCTGCACGCGAGCGGTGAGCTCTCGAGGGCTGAACGGCTTGGTGACGTAGTCATCCGCTCCGAGTTCAAGCAGCAGCACCTTATCTACAACCTCACTGACGGCACTAAGGACGACGATCGGGGTTTCGTTCGAGATGGCTTTGAATGTCTGGCAGAGTTCACGGCCAGAGATACGCGGGAGGATGAGATCGAGAACAACAGCACATGGGTGCTCGGTGCGGAATAGATCGAGACCCGTTTGTCCGTCGCCCGCAATCGCGACGTTATAGTGCTCGTCAGCGAAGATCCTACGGAGGACCTTTTGCATTCTGGGATCGTCTTCGATCACAAGAATGGTGCCCAGTGTTACCGCAGGCACAGGCTGCATTTGGCGCTCGGCGCTGGTGAAATCAGTACCCGTCATAGTGAACCGGACCTCCCGCTCCTATTCTGTTCGAGGAAGTGTATAAGAGTCAGTACAAAGTTGCTCAAATGACAATCGAGTGACATTTGAGGAATTGCAGCAATGGAATCAGGGCAGGTGAAGGCCGGGTTGCGTGACTGCCGTAGTAAGCGTTGGAGCCGGAGGTTGCAACTCGATTGACCATCTTGAGTCGCTGGTTTCCGGATGGTCGAGCAATACGCTGAACAGTACGATCATCCAGAGCGGAAGCAGCAAATCAAACGGTTCCGCTTCTGCGATCCCACGAACGATGACGAACAATATCGCGCTGATACCGATCGTCCTCCAGCGTGCATCGGCGAATCGTCGAATATTGCGATAGAGGCTGCCATAGAGTCCGCAGAGGATCACGACGCCGGCAATTCCGTAGGAGTACAGCTGCTCCAGGATCTCGTTCTCAGCATGGCGCGCTTCAAAGGTTCCAAATGGGGGCACTACGTTCCACATGGAATCGAATCCATGCCCGATGAAGAGATGCTCGGGCAATGCGTTGACAACATAGAGCCAGATTGCGGTCCGTCCCGTGAGTGTCTCCGCTTGATTGCCATAGGTTGTGTAGAAGTCATAGTAGGCCTCAAACAAACCCCAAAACATCAGGATTACGACGACCGCAGCGATCGTCAGCAGCATCTTGTTTCTGCGGCTTATCGCGCGATCCTGGATTAATAGATATGTCCCAGCAACGAGGAAAGCAGCAATCGTGGACTTGCTCAAGCTGCGAAGGGCTGTGAGAACGAGGAAGAACGTTACGACGCCCATCTTCGCCTGTTTGGTTCTCATGAGGTACTGGGCGAAGAAGATGCCGAATACACACACATTGCAAATCGAATTGGCATTGAAGTAGGTCTCGTCTCCCAAACGAAGATCGTACTGGGTGGGCATCAACCATGCGATGCAGGCGATGGCAACTGCACCCCAGATGAATCCCTTCATTAACGAAGCCGCGACTTGAGGCGCATTCCCGCCGCCGAGTAGCAAAAGTACCATCGCAACGTCAGCAGTGGTGGCGGACCAATAGAGCGCTGAAGCGGCGGCGGAAGCGGTTTGACTCCAAAGCAAACTGCAACCGGACAATGCGAGGAAGAGCAACACCCATCGAACACTTGATACTTTGACAAGGCCGCGGAGTTTTCGAGTGCTGCCCAGCGATGTGAAGAGAACGGCGATCAAGAGAAGAAACTGTAACCCTAACCGTATGGCCGAACCCGCCTGCGAGTCCGCTCCAAACAGGTTCATCGACAAGATAGTAATCGCGAGTCGAAACGCGTAGAAGAACCCGACGACAACTGCGATCCCCGAACCGGCTGCAATGGTGTCGTTCCTGTCGCGAATGTCGTCTGGCATAGTTACCACCGCGTATGCACTCACAGCGGTCAGTGGGTATAGATGTCGGGAGGTCCCTGACTGCCGGCTGGTGGAAGATGCCGCAGGAACACGACGATGGACCAGAGCTCATCGTCGCTGAGAGTTCCCTTGGATCCGGGCATGCCAGATGGCCAGATGCCGTTATCGAGAATCCACTTGAGCTGGCCGTCTGTGTAGCTTTGTACATTCTTTGAGGCGAGCGAAGGGATCGGCGGCGAGATGTGATCGACGAATGGGACACCTGTGTTCTGACCGTCCATGCCATGGCACGCGACACAATAATGCGAGAACGCTTCTTTGCCGTCATTCCAGGTGTCATGGTTGTCGGGGAGCGGATTTTTCTGATTCTTGTTGCCTATGAGGAAGTGGTGCTTCGAAAAACTCATGATCCCTTTCTCGGCCTTCCCCGGAGGCGTGGCCTTGCACCCGATTATGCCAAGCAGTGCAAGCGTGATGGTGCAGCGGAAAGTTGGGGACACGTCATTCCACCACGTGCATTGTCAGAGTCATCTCACCATGACCCGAGCCACAGAAGACGGAGCAGTGGCCGACGAAGTCGCCGGTCTTGTCCGGCGTAAACGGCATCTCCGCGGTTCCACCCTTGCCAACCTTCACATTCAGATTGAGCTCGCGAAAGCGCAGACCGTGTGCTACGTCGGCACTTTTGATGACAAGGACAACCGGCTGTCCCTTCTTGACGGTGATCTCCGATGGATCGAACTTGAACTTCGTAGCCGTGATCTCTATCCGCCGCGGCGACTCTTGCGCGCGGCCGTTCCATGTCGAGGGCGCAATGACCAATCCAATCATGAGCAATGACATCAGAATGTACTTCGGCTTCATCAGTTCTCTCCCTCATAGATTCATGCAAATGAATCTGCCTGGGTACATATGTTCAGGTCAGGTTCACGATAACTAGTGTGACGAGAACGATTTGTCATCTGTGGGTTTGGAAATTGTCACGAGTTTGTCGTGGAGGGCGCTGCTTTCGGCGCAGGCGGACTCTCATGTTCGTAGCTCCGCAGATTGAGGAGTTGTAGCGCGATCTTCCAGAGAAAGACAGGGTTGTTGAGTAGATAACGTTGCCAGAGACGCCTCGGTTCCTGTAGCAGTCGATGCAGCCACTGGAGCCCTAAACGCTTGATCCATCCAGGTGCGTCGTGAATCCGTCCTGCATGGAAATCAAAGGCCGCGCCGACACCAATCAGGAGCGGCACACCGAGGCGTTCCACGTACTTGCCCATGAAGCACTCCTGCTTTGGCGTGCTCAAACCCACCCAGAGGACGTCAGGCTTTGCATGCCATACGTCGTCGAAAAAGGCGTCTTCCTCTTCTCGGCTGAGAGGCCTGAACGGCGGGCAAAAGATGCCAACAATCTGCAAGCCCGGGCAGCGCTCCTCCAATGCATTCTTGACTGATTGCGCTACACCTGGCTGACCACCATACAAATAATGGCGATACCCTTTGCTGATTGAAAGTCTGCACACGTTTGTCATGAAGTCTGGACCATAAACACGGTCCATCTGCGCGTGTCCGCGCAACCATCCGATCCAGGACATGGGCATGCCATCGGGAGCATTGATAACGGCGTTGTTGAGAATCTGTCCAAGTTGCAGGTTGGACTGTGCTTCCATCACGCCATGAACACCACTCATGCAGATGTAGCCGCTCCGTCCTGTAGCGATCCACCTTGCTGCCAGATCGATAGCGGCTTCCATATTGACGGCGGAGACATCGACGCCCAACACGTTCACATGCGGATGTGCGACCACGCTTTCACATGTCGAGTCGCTTTTCATATGCCGCCCCGCATAGCAAACAGCATTGTATGGAGAAGAATCGCCGCATCCATCCAGCAAGTACGGTTGCGAATGTAGTAGAGATCGTAATGCGTGTTCTGATGTATCGGAAACGCCCGATCGGTGCTCAATTGCCAGAGACCGGTGATTCCAGGAATGGCTCGCAGTCTCGGTCGATGCGCGCGAATGTGCCCCTCGACGAGGAAGGGCATCTCCGGCCGGGGGCCGACCAGAGACATTTGGCCCAGCAGCACATTGATGAGTTGCGGTGTCTCATCGAGCCCGGTACGCCGAAGAATACGGCCCACCCTGGTGATGCGGGGATCAGTTGGCGCGGTGGGCGAAGCCTCGTACATGGATGAGCCGCTGCGCATCGAACGAAACTTGAAAATATTGAAGAGCTCACCGCTACGGCCTACGCGCTTCTGGATGAAGAGCACGGGACCTCGCGAGTCGAGCTTGATGCACGCAGCGATGAATAGAAGTATCGGCAGGCCAGCAATCATCAGGAACAGCGCAACTGAGATGTCCATAGCTCGCTTCAGGAGGTCGGAATTCCCGGCCGAAAGCATGCGCGTTCGTGTAACCAGATGCAGCCCGTCGATTTCAATCCGTTCAAGAGGCTCTTCGCTCTCCGATGACGCCGAAAGGATACCAACAGGGGCTCCGCACTCGCGAGCGATGTTGGCTGTCACCGCGATCTCCTCCTGTGAGAGATGGGGCGCCGCGAGAATCAGCAGATTGCACTGAAACGAATTTAGCTTCGCCGATGTCAGCGGACCGCTGCTTATAGGAATTGAGCTGCAGAAGCCGTCTTTGGCTCGGAACATGCAGTGCACAGCATGAGCGGATTCGTCGTGGATGATGGCTGCCGGATGGAGTCCGCACGAGGGCGAGCGCAGCATGGCCGCTGCAATCTGCTTCGTAGTATCGGGATGACCGTAGATGACAACAGGAGCCGCTCCGTAACCAGCCCTGTGGACCCGGCGGAGGAGGAGCGTGATTCCGGCTCGCATCGCCAACATGGAGGATGCCATGGCGAAAAGAAACAGTGCGGAGGTCCACGCGCGAAGATGGATGCCGAGTACGAGATTGACGGAGAGAACAATCAACTGCGACAGGGCTGTGGAGCGGAGGACGCTCTCTGTCTCGCGGATCTGATTCAAGTTGGAGATGGATAATTCCTCCTGCTGGATACGGGAAAATGTGGCGACGATTCCGACAACGATGCTCATTATCATTCGCTGCCGTAGAGAGAGTGCGATGCCGGAAAGGCTGTAGATCAGGAACGTGCAGGTCGCAGCCGACAGAAGATCTGCCGATGGCCGCAATGTAGCCGCGATGCCGGCAAGAAGGCCGCCGTGAGGAGTTTCGCGGGCGTTCGCATGCGAATCCGTGACATCTGCACAGAGATTGGGAACGCAGGAGTCGGACGCGGCCACGTTCACACCCCCCGTAATGCGGAGCCGTCCCGCAATTCGCTGTGGTTCGGCTCGGATGCGATCTGTGCGAAGGGCCTTTGGATTACTTGTCGATAGAGAGCCACATACTCAGAGGCCAAGGCTTCAGCCGACAGGTGGGGCAAGTTGATTGCAGGTGGCTTCGGATGTTTGAGAATCGTGGTGATTGCGTTTGCGAAGGATTGTTCTTCTTCTTGACCGAGATCGAAGTACCGACAGTGTTCACCGCCAACTTCTCGAAGAGCCGGTATGTTGGAGCACACCACTCTACAGCCCGCCAGCAGTCCTTCCGCGACAGGCAGACCAAAGCCTTCTGTCGTCGAGGGAACCAGCAGCATGTCGCAGTGCTCATAGCACCACTGCAGCTCCGAGTCAGACAGGCCGTCGCGAAAACAGACCCGCTTGTTCAAAGAGCGTTGCGCGACCATCTCCTGGATGCTCGCCGTCTCAGGTCCAGTGATACCGACGATCAGGAGATTGGTTGACTCGTGGACTTCGCCTCGGCTGAGAAGAGACCCAAATACGCGGATAAGTAAAGGTATGTTTTTGTTGCGTCGATGCTGCGCTACGCAGAGGAGGAATGGTTTTCCGGATACCGCGGGCAACGGCGTGCTCCCCATGCGAGAGGCCGCCGACTCGACGCAGTTGTAGATGCGGACGGCGTTGCGCCATACAAGCTCGGGTGCGAATTGCTTCAGACGCAAAAGCGTCACATCTGAAACACAAGCAATAGCATCTACATTGCGGAGACAATGGCGCAGTGTAAGCCGATTAACAATGACCTGGGGAAAGCGGAAGTTGGAGGGAATCTCGTACGGATACAGATCATGGAGCGTGAGGACGGTTGGACATGGAAGGGCGTTCGCATCGATCGGGATGGGATAGGTGAGGTGAATCAGATCGGGCTGTAGATGCTTCGCGAGGTTTGGAAGGCTACGGTAGTGCCAGACATTTCGACTGATGGAGCCAGGCTCGAGGTGCGCGATGTGTATCTGGAGCCGGCTGTCAGGAGTGAGCCCCGCACTCTTTGTCATCTCCTGTTGCCATGACGCGATGACGAGATGAACTGCGGAAACCTGAGGGTGAGCCAAGAGACAACGAACAAGATTGAACGCATGGCGTTGGATGCCAGAGATCTTGGATGAGAAGGAAATGGCTGTCACGAGAATCTTCATGACTGGCCCTCCTGCATTTTGCCCACCGCATAACCTGGGGAGGTTTGCGCGATCCTAGATAGCCATAGCCCTCGAAGCAACGGAACATAGACCAGAAGTGCAGTTGCTCCGTAGAAGACCCTTGCAAGAACAACGCCTTCGATTCCGCGATGGCGAAGAAGATAGACAAGGAGAAAGAGGGCACATAGTCTCCCGCCGATATTCAACAGAGCCGCTGTGCGAAAGCGGCCGAGAGCCTGCATGGAGTACGTGCCGGTCACACCCAATGCCCAAAGGGCTGTGCCAAAAACGATGCCCGGGAGGATGGCCAGCGATTGTTCACTGATTGCTGACCCAGCCCAAATGCGGATGACACTTCGCCCAAACGCCAGCAACACAATGGAGGGAACGGCCACCACGAGCACATTAAGCGCAAACGATTTGGCAATCATTTGCTGGAGCGCCTCCAATGACAAAGTGGGCGCTTTGCGCGAAATCAGAGGAAAGAGGAACTGGAGACCTGATGCTGAAAGACCAAAGATCGGCGCTGCAAACTGCACACAGAGCGCATAGGGAGCGAGCGCTGCGGCCCCGAACGATACCGCGAGCAAGATACGGTCCAACTGACCAAAGACGACTCCGCATGCAGACTGGAACCACACAAACACTCCAGGTCGCACGAGCAGACGAAGTTCTTTGCGATCAAATGCAGGTCGGAAGGATATGTCGCCGAGGTATTTGCGGAGTCCGCGGAACTGAAGCCACACTCCAAGTGCAAGGGCGACACCGGTGGCAATCAGAATCGCGGGCACGCGATAGCCGGTCGTCGCCAGCAATGCAGCAGCCGCAAGCGTAAGGAGTCTCACACCAACGCTGATCTGAACGCTCCCGCGATACTCCTCGAACGCTCGATGGCTTGTGACGCCGACGCTTTCCAGAGCACGGAGCAGGATCCACGTGCCACTCATCCGAAGCGAATACACGCACTCCATGGAAGTGATGTGATAGGCGGCGACATGCTTCGCCGCGATCGGCGCAGCAAACCATACGAGAACGGCGACCAGCGCTCCCGAGATGAGATTAATGGTGAGGAGCGCACGAACTGTGCCTGCTGCTGTATGGATCTTTTGCGCTCCGCGAAGCCGTGCGATTCGTTGCATTCCGGCGTCACAAAATCCCGAGGCAAGAATGCCGCCTGCACTGACGACGGATGCGCACAAAATCCACAAACCGTATTCGGCCGCGCCCAGTCTGCGAAGCACAATCGGCGCGACGAGCAGCATAGCGACTGGATAGGACACATAGTCCAGCACGCCAAAGGTTGCGTTGGTGAGATGTTTTCTCATAGCGCGCCCTTTGCGACCAGCGCGAGCGCACTGCGTCGACCGATGCTACCGGTGATGGCATCGACAAGCCTCTTGCGCGGATCGGCATTGTCAACGTTTGCCCAACGCTCCCTGAGCAGGAGAAGCGCAGATGCGGCTGCAAAAGCGAGGAACGTCAGCACGGCGCTAAGAATTACTCGCGGAGGAAAGGACTTCTTTTCGGGGATGCCCGGCGGGTCGATAACCCGCACCACGGGAATGTCTTTGGCTTCCTCAATACGGGACATTTCGTACTGTTGCGTGAGGAGTTCAAAGACCGCTTCCTGTACCTTCACACGCCGATACAGATCCACGTAACGAACGGCGAGGCGCGGCAATTGTCGCAACGGAGGATAGAGCTCACCCGCGGTCTGCTCCGGGAGCGCGGCGGATGCATCAGGAGACGATGATCCGGCGAGTTTGTTGAGTTCACGCTGAAGGACACCGATTCGAGCCTCAGCTTCCCGCACACGAATATTGTCATCGGTGTATACCTGCCGCATCGATTCCAGTCCGGATCGCTCAGCCACAATCTCACCCTGCAGGCGCGCCCCTACATCCACCATCGCGCGGGTTTGTGCAGTGATGTCGACGGTAGTGTTTCGGCTGGAGAAGTCGCTAAGTTCTATCTGTGCATTCTCAAGATCGCTCTGGATGGACTGTAGCCGCCGTTCGATGAACATTCGTTCCTGGCGCGCGGAAGAGGTGCTGGTCTGATTGACGAGCTTATCGAGTTCCTCAAGATACGCAAGCGCGAGATCACGAGCGCGTGCAGGATCCGCGTCCTCAACCTTGATGGTGATGATGCCGCTTTTCTTGTCATCTGTAATTTTCGTTTCGTGAGCGAGATGTTTAGCTGCGTCGATGTAATAACGCTTGTGATAAACCCTCCTTAGATCGAAACGATCGATCAGGTGATCGGCGATCGTGCCGCTCTCCAAGAGGCCTATGTAGAGAGCTGTTGAGTTGTGGTCATGGAGAAGGCTGGCGGCCAGTCCGCCGAGTGCGCCCATTCCTCCCTTCCCTGCGAGTGCGGACAGCAGCATCGCGGGCGAACCGCCAGAGTCCGGGGGCATCATGCTCGCGACGGCCGTGTAACGTTTCGGAATCACAAAAAAGCAGAGCGCGACGCTGAGGAGGAGCGAGATCGCCGTCACTCGGAAGAGCAGCCTTCGGTGTCCCCAGAGGAACAGCGCACGAACGGCCCAATGAGCGCGTACGTGTTCGGTTTCGTAGCCAGACCTACATACACACCCAGCGACCGACGTAGCGCCGTCCTGATCTGCACGTTTCACCTGCTAAACGTAAACAGCGCGCCTCGCGCGGGGTGTCACCTGTGGGTCAGCATATTGTCAATACTTTGTTGAAGAGATAGATAGCTGCGACGGCCCAACTGATGCGCATGACAATCAACTGACATTCGTTAGACGAATTGAAGACACATGCTCTTCGCTTCGTTCGATAACGTTGCTTCTTATGTGGATGTCAGAGCAGCTCTCCTCTATGAATCGAAGTGCGATGCGACCACTACGACTTTTCCTCGTGCTTACTTTGTCCGGGATATGGCAGTGCGGCGTTGCACAGAATACCCCCTTCCTGTCTGGAGGACTCGGATTCTTTACGAGCACCAACAACGGTGCCACAAGCTACCTTCCTATCATGGAGCCCCTGGCTGCTGCGCCCATCGGCAATCATTTCTTGATCGAATCTCGCGCAACCGTATTGGAAGACTTCACACCGAAGGGTAGCGGCCAGGATGGCTATAACCACTCCCACTATGTTGCTCTGACCTATTTGCAAGGTGACTACCTTCTCACACCTCACATTACGGTTGTTGGAGGCAGTTTTCTAACTCCATTTGCCACATTCAACGAACGGCTATCACCCTTGTGGATCGACAACTTCCAAGACGGTCCATTGGTTGCTGGGCTGGGAACCATGCAAACGGCAACCAGTCTCGGCGGCCAGTTGCGGGGATCAGCAATTTCGCGACGCAAATACTCGATCGACTACTCCGCTTACTTTTCGGCCCGGAGCGGCAATCAGCAGTTCAACTCGGCACGCTCTTCTGGGGCACGAGTAAGTCTGTATTTGCCGGACCAGCGGCTCGAAATTGGAACGTCATACGGACGCCTGCTGCAAGGGACGCACGAGAACTTCTCTGGAATTCATGTCTGGTGGGAACCAAAGGACACGGGATTCCGGCTGCGGTCGGAATGGGCGCGCGGCGCACACGGCGATGGCTACTGGGTGGAGGCGGATTGGCGCATGATGCAATTCGGCGGCTATGACAGCTGGATAGGGCGGATCGAACCGCTCTTTCGGATGCAGCAGACATTCAATATAGGCAACACCCACAGCGACCCGTTGCCTTCCGTGAATACACAGCGTGCCGACTTTGGGCTCAACTACAACCTGCCTCACAACGCAAGAATCATGACGAGCTACTCGCGCCAGTCTTCATCTACCCATGATGCAAATATCTGGGAGACCGGGCTTACTTACCGGTTCCTCTTCCCTACCTGGAAAGGACACTGAGATGAACCGACGGCATCTTCTCCAATATGCCATCGTCATTACGCTGGTGAGCTTATCCTTCACCGGCGCGGCACAGATACAACCAAAGCCCGCGCAGAACAGTCATGCCGGCTCACAGCAACCTGCGGCCACACACACGAGCAACCATAAACAGAGCGAGGGTGAGAGAATCCTTGCGCAGAATTGCGCCCGGTGCCATACGCCGCCCGATGGCTTTTCGCCGCGCATCTCCGGGACGATCGTGCTTCACATGCGAGTGCGGGCTTCATTAGGCGCTCACGATGAGCGGGAGTTGCTGCGGTTCTTCAATCCCTGATCGATACGGCGGCGCGAGCGAATCAGGAGAGAACCACATCGACTCTGGAGGTCGAGATGAGGAATGGTTTTACAACGGTTCCAGAAGCCATCGAGCAACTGGCGCGGGGTCGCATGATTGTGGTTGCGGACGACGAGGATCGCGAAAATGAAGGCGACCTCACATTGGCTGCGGAGTTTGTGACACCAGAAGCCATCAATTTCATGGCCAGATACGGGCGCGGGCTTATTTGCTTGGCACTGACAAAAGAGCGAGCAGATCATCTTGGCCTGAGGCCAATGACGCATGTGAATACATCGCACTTCGGTACAGCGTTTACCGAGAGCATTGAAGCCAAGGAAGGTGTGACGACAGGGATTTCGGCCTATGATCGCGCACATACGATCCGTGTCGCTATCTCGCCTCAAACGACGTCGAGGGACTTGGCGAAACCCGGACATGTATTTCCTCTGCGTGCACGCGACGGCGGCGTGTTAGTACGTCCTGGACAGACCGAGGCGTCTGTCGATCTTGCTCGGATGGCGGGCCTTCGTCCAGCAGGCGTGATCTGCGAGATTATGAAGGACGATGGGACGATGGCACGCGTGCCTGATCTTATTAAGTTCTGCCGCGAGCATCACATGAAGATGCTTGCAGTTGCAGAACTGATCCGATATCGCATGGAAACCGAGGGGGTGCTTCGTGCCGAGCCTGGGATGCTGCCGACCGGTTCCGTTGCGTTGGCCACTTCCTCCACGCTGTAAAGCATGGGCCTAATTTCGGACGGCGCCAAGGGGACGAAGCATTCCCTCTCAGATGAGTTGGCTCGCCATTCGTGCGTAGCGTGCACGCAATGCGGAATTTTCAGAACTGATTGCGAGTTTCTCAATATCTTCGCGCGTGGGGTTCAAGGTGAGCGAAAGCCTCCGCCAGTAATACTGGAAGGTATCCGATCGCCAACCTGAGTATGTTTTCTCCCAGGATTTCCCGGACTCGCCAGCAAAGACGAGGTTAGAAGGATTGAGCGTTCGGCGTGAGTCCTGGAACCTGCAATCGAGCGAGATACGCATCCGATTGGAGACATTCGGCGCAGCCGCATGCACGGTGAGGCTGTGGAAGATCAGCACGTCGCCCGCATTGAACTGGCCTTGGGCCCAGTCATCGCCGGTCACCGAATCTAACGGGATTTCCGGAACGTGAAGGTTCTCTTTTTCGTGCTTCTGAATCCCGTAACGGTGAGACCCTTCGAGGATGCGCAGGGGTCCGGACTCGAGTGGGCAATCATGCAGAGGAATCCATACGGTATAGAACTCCGGATCTCCTCCCATGAACTCGTAGTCCTGATGGGCATGGGTGACAAGACGTTCACAACGCGGGAAGATTAGACGGCCGATAGGTTTCGGGTGTACGAGGATCTGGTCACCGACAATCATTCTCATCACACTCTTCAGTGCAGGATGATGCGGCAAAGCGTGGAATAACTCCAGGTTAAATACTTCCTGGTAGGTCTTCTTGAAGATCGGATCCGGGTCTCCGTATGCAGCTGCATCGGCGGGTATCCGGTCCAACGGAAAACTTCCCGGCCGCAGCCATCCGGCCCTGCAGAGGACGTCGGTCACGTTTGCGAGGACTGCCCTCACATCCGATGCCGGAATCAACTGACGAATAAGTGCATATCCTGTACGTTCCAGCGCTTCCTTCACCGTTGATGGCAAAAGACTGTCTGCCTGGAGATCATCGAACACCTTCATGCCTGCCCCCTGCCGCGCTTGAACATTCCTGGTGCACTGCTGTGCATACCGTAACGAAATCGACGCCGAGCGATGTCTCGCGATCTTCGGGCGTTTGTCAGTTTTTTGTCGCCGCAGATTGAAATCCTGTTTTGACACCAGAGTTGCCAGGCATGGTCGACTGCGAACCATTGCTGACAATTGCGTGACGAAGCCATGACAAGTCAGATTCAGTGACAGATACCCTCATTGATATGTCAAACGTGGTTCTTCATCCGAACGCCAACCAGGCGGTCCCTACACGTCGGCAGGAAGCGCTACTCTGCGATATGGACTTGCCGCTGAGGAAGACTTTTTTCCCACTCGGATTTGCCGTGACGATTCTGACGAACCGGAATCAGGTATTGGCGGCAGCCGAGGCAAGTTTTGGCCACAGAAATCTGCAGCATGGCGATGCACACCTTCAGATCAGAATCGGTGTTAGCGAGAGCACCATGACGCAGACTCCGCCAGCGCCAGTGCGGCGAGAGTACAACCACCTTTACCTGATGGTGGCAGATTCTGAAAACCAGGCCGTACTCGATCTTCGCACTGGATCCAACTTCGTCTGGCTCAATGACGCTGCAGTAGCGGACTTACTCTACCTGCGTCACAATTTTCTGGAAAAGGTGACCTACCTGCTGCTGGGGGCTTCGGTCGTCACTGACATCCATGCCGGCTGCGTCAGCAAACGAGGTAAAGGAATCCTTCTTTGCGGTGATTCGGGAGCCGGCAAGTCAACGCTTTCTTATGGTTGTGCACGCGCTGGATGGACCTACACCTCCGACGATACTTGCTATCTCCTTAATGAGAGCGATCCTCCATGCGTTATCGGGCATTCGCATTGGGTGCGGTTTCGACCGGAAGCCAGTTTTCTGTTTCCGGAGCTTCGCAACCGCTACGTGACGCAACGTATGGAGGGAAAACCTTCAATTGAGGTTTCTGTATCGGACCTGGCTCGGCTAGGCACATTGAATGAAGCTAACGTGTTTGCCGTGGTTTATCTGCGTCGCTCCACGTCCACACGGTCTTGTTTGACACCGCTTCCTTATGGAAGCGCCTCGCAACGGTTATCCGAGGAGTTATATTCTTCAGGAGAAATACGGCTCAAGCATCAGAAGGTGTTAGAGAGGCTTGCCGGAATACCAACATTTGAACTTCACTACGATAGCCTCGACGAGGCCATATCTCGGTTAAACCGACTAGTGGAATCGCTCTAGCGCTAGAAGTCTCAGCGGAATTATCACGCTCGACCTCATGGTATGACCTTTCGCCTTGCAATTGCCGTGAACCAAATGCTCCGGCCACAATCGGTAGAGTAGAGCAATGTTTTTGCGTCCTCCTCCCAGGATGGCTGAATCTGGTTGCAAGGCACGTCCGCGATTCTGATGGTGGTGCCGCGACTTTCGTCCCGAAGCCAGAGATTCCAGAAGCCATGCTCGAGGTGAGAGTATGCCATCCAACGACCATCCGGCGAAAGAGCTGGATAGCGCGACTCCGAAATCGAGACGGCAGGGCTTCGATATACAGAATCCATCAGGAGAATACGAGGGGTCCCTCCCCCTTCGGCAGCCGCGACAGCATACTCTTTCTCAGAGAGAAATGAGGCCTCGTACACATTCCACATCGGCGATGTGAGGACTACTTCAGACGAAGCTGAGTGGAACGCCCGACGTAGTACGAGCCGCCCTCGTCCATGATCCATGCGTAGAAATGCGAGGTCCTGGCCATCACGTGAAAGCATCGGATCCTGTGCATCTTCAACGATCACGCGGGAATTATCTTGCATATCTACGATCTGAGAAGCATGAGGAAGTGGTCCTGACGAAGTGGTCGCGACACGTTCCACCAGGAGATCCGTTCGGTTGGCTGTAAACGACAGATCATCGTACGGTTTATCACGCTGCATTCCTCCGTTGTCGTGCGATGACCCCACACTTAATTCGTACCCTGAAAGACTGAAGCGAACGAAGCGTATATCGTTCAGAGTCGCCTGTGGATTCGTGTTGGCAAATCCTTGCGCATCTAGAGGTACGCGGTAGACATACTCTTTGCGTTCTCCCCGTTCAAGCAAAATAGCGGAATGTATACCCACAATGACCACCGTGGCCATGACGGCGACCGATACATACTGGGTTCCATCTGGTCTTCTGTCGGCAGGCCGCAAGTTTCGCCACTGCAGTATGTAGAGCGCAAAGAGTACACCAAGCGTAAGTGGAAGCCGGAGCCCATAAAGAAGGACTATGAGCCCCCGTGGATGCTCCGGTGCTGGTACTGGAAACCCAATCCCAAGATATGCAACAACGAGTCCGATGAGCCACACATAGGAATGGCGCTTTAACAGAATGCTGACGAGAACGCATACCGGAAAAATGATCAGAACAAAGTTGTAAGAGGCAGGGATGCTGGAAATGGCAAGGGATGCCGTCACCACTGACGCCCACTCCAGAAGGATTTGTTCTGGGTTCTCGCCGCGGCGGCGAATGAGCAGCACGGCCGGCGCTAACACCAACATGGAAAGCAGCGGCAGAAGTATCGCAAATCCTAGCGGCCACGGATGCCAGGGATGAGGATTCCACTGCGGCTCAAAGAGAAAGAGGCAGTGAAGAATTCCGGAAAACGAAGCATTTGCGGTGTATGTTCCCAGCCCTTCGCCGTGCATCACCCAAGGGAAAATCTGTGCCAGCCAAACGCGATGTGGGGTCACTCCGAAGACAGCAATGGAACAACCAACGGCAATACACGCCGTGGCGATTCCAGATGAAAGAGCTCTCCATTCTCGCCTGCGGATAAAGATGATGAACAGCAATAGCGGAAAACTCTTACATACCCCGGCGATCGCAACTAACGCTGCAGAAGCGGACTTCCTTCCACGCAGATAACTGATGCACGCGGCCAGTATGAGGAATAATAGAAATATGTAAAACTGGCCGTACAGTAAGTTCCGATAGAGAGGAAAGCTGAGGAAGATCGCAAGTGCAATTCTCCGAGAACTTAGCCCGGTGAGCGAGCGCAGGATCCAGGTAATTGGGATCAGCAAGCAAAGGTTGAACACAATCCAGATATGCTTTGCGACCAGTGCGCCACAGAATGTTAATGGCCAGAAGATTAATGTTGAAAACGGTGTAATGGGCAGCAGCCCTATGACTCGAATGTCGAGCGCAGCATAGTCTTTCTGACGTTGAATCCACGTCCATTCATACATTCGCGAGGCGTCGATTCCTTCGCGTGCCAGCCTTGCCGCGAGATAATAATTGGGGAAATCTGTATTAAGGGTCCGCCAGGCATGCGGCAGGCTATGTGCGCAGAAATACAGAATGGCCATGCAAAGCACAGCGCGCTCACCCCATTTGGCTAGAGGTGGCTCAACTGGGAGCGACACTCGTCACCTGCATGTCGGATTGTGCCGTCTCTTGACTCGTGAAAGACGGAATCTGTGTATGGTTCGCTATTGCTCTCTCCAAAATAGAGGCAGCCTGCTTAGCACCGCAGAGAGATTGAAGTTGAGATTGTACCGCCGTCGCGGACTCTCTGAAACGACTCTCGGTCAGAAGTCGGAGCACTGCTGCGCGGATCTCCCACTCCGAGCAATGCTGCACAGATAAGACCTCTGCGAGCCCAAGGGTTTCGAGGCGCGCAGCAACGGCTGGTTGATCGAGCGCCAGTGGCAATGCCAACATGGGCAGGCCCGAGAGCAATGTTTCAAGAACTGTGTTTGGCCCAGCGTGAGTGATGACCAGGTCCGCTCGTTTGAGCAGATCGAGTTGCGGCGCATTCGCAACCACTATAGGATTCCCTGGTAAGTTCGCGAATGATTCGAGATTGCGCCGACCGCCTAATGTAATCACGAGTTGCAGGTTAAGCCCGGCACATGCAGAAGCAATGCGTTGGTAGATTTCGGGATCGGCCTTTCGAGTTGTTCCTAATGATGCGTAGATCAACGGTTGGCCATTGAGCTTATGCCAAGGAAAATCAACTGAACAGCGGCCCATTTCATCGACAAACGGACCAGCATAGAAGAATCGCTCAGGTAATTCCTGGCGCTCTATATCGAGACATTTAGGCCACTGCGTGACATGCGCCAGTTCCGGGAAGGTCGCTCCGATGTCGCTCAACGATTCCAGCCCCATCTCCCGACGGTGGCGATTGAGAATCTGCAGAACTGGGCCCTTCATGGAGAAGATCGTAACCTCGAAGATCCTTGCATCACACTCTTTCTGCCCTGTGCGGCGAGGTGGAAGTGCCCGGCGCGCATCCCAGCCGAAATTGTGCGGAATAGAAGTGGAAACTACACAGTAAGGAATGTGCAGTATCTCTGCCACCGTCGGCCCTGTAAGAGTGATCTCTCCCATCAGCAGCGCATCGATTCCCGAGTCACTGATCGCTGCGAGATATTCGCGAATGTAGACGCCGATTTCCTGATCGAAGCGGCAGAGCCTAGCACGCAGGTCTTCGTGCCATTCGGATGTCGCGTGATTTTTTAGTCCCGAGCTATCCACTTTCGGCTCGATGCGCGAGACATCGATAGGAACGAACCCTAAACCTTGCTCGCGTATCTGGGATTCCATGTCCGATGGGAGGAAGAACGTGACAGCGTGTCCACGTGATGCCAGTTCCCGAGACAACGCGATGAGAGGATTCAGGTGTCCGGCACCGTGATAGCAGAGCACACCGAGGTGTGCCATTACAGTCTCGGCTCGCTGGATGGTGTCGGGCGATTGAGCACACAGGAAGAAGCGGGACTGCCCGAGTTTGGAAGTTGGACCTTACGCGACCCGAGACGCACCATCCCGCGCCCAAGGAAGGCTTCGGCCTGTTGCATGAGTTGTCGGATGGGTGCGCGCAACCACCGTATGTAACCATCAATCCAGAGAGGCTCCATGCCGTCTTTGTCTGCCGGCGGAATGAGGCGCCACACGTCTTCCGAAGCGAGTCGCACCTCGCCGTCAATCATCACAAACTCTACATCTCGCCAGGAAAGCGTACGCATTCTGTCACAAGGCGCATCACCGTTGTCACGGACCGCTATGAAATCAGCGCTACCGCCTTTGCGGATATTGCCTTCCCCACTGCGCAGCCGCAGAATGGCTGCCGAACGCTCAGTGATCATTCGATATACCACCTGTGGAGCGATTGACGCCTCTTCCATGGCGAATCGAACCTCGTCCAACAGATCTCCGGCAGCTGTGAGAGGCGAGTCGTTCCCCAGTGCAATGCTCTTCACCGCGCGCAGGTTTTCCAAATCCGGAAGACGGTTATAAAGAAATTTGTTGGAGGAGAGGCAAAGAATCAATGAGGATCGACGATCCCGGAGTAGCGCAATATCTGATTGCCCCAGCGCTAAGCCATGGACAATGACAGTCTTTGCGCTGAGCATACCTAATCTATCCAACTCGGCGAACTCTCTCCGGGCACGTTCATCTGTTCCTTCAGACACATGGACGAAGAAACCGCACTTATTCGGCGTGGCTGCCCACGCCTTGTGAATGTCCGGAGCGAGCTCGACCGAGTGCGCCCATCCGTAAGTGCTCAACACTTTTACCGCAAAGCCTTCAGATTGCAGCGCGGGCCACAAAGGATCATGGTGGCACACGCTAGTGACGCCGCAGAGGAGATTGCGTATTCCTCCCCACCACAGTCGAATGTCTTTCGGTACAGAGTTATACTGGGCAATCAACTCGGGGACAGTTGAGTGAATATCATCTCCCCACTCGACATAATTAGTGTAGGGAGGTTGTCCTATTCTTGGGTGCAGTCCGTACTGCAGGTGATCATGTGCGTTGATGAATCCGGGCAACAACAGAAATCCCTTGAGATCGATTTTTCTAGCTATAGAAGCGAGTTGGGGCTCTTTGCAAAGATGCCATAACTTCCGGGAACGTATATGAAGACAACCGCGAATGGCTGCGTGCGGTCCCAATGCATAACGTGAACAGCAGATGACTGCGGGGCACTCATTCTTCTTCTCAGCAATAGGGCTAGCTTGCATCTTTCCTCGCCACATAGATACGGAACTGCGACGGTTCTCGGCGCCTGCGCAGCCTTGCAATCCAAGGACGCATCGCCCACTTCAATCCATACCACGGGTAATACACTGCCCATCGAATGGAAAGCGAGTCCGCAAGGTTCCTCAGGCGTTCGTCTGTAAGGAATTCCTGAGTTCTCAGGGAATCCGATGCCGTCTGGAAATGATCCCGGAAGTAAGCCTTTCGTTCGGCAATCATCTGCTTACCGCTATGGTGTCGCGAGTACCAGGGCGTATCGCAGATGACTACACGCCCGTCAGGTCTGGTGCACCGGAGAGCCTCGCGGAGCGTTACTTCATATTCTTCGGAATAATGAAACGAGGCATTGAAAATCACGACGTCAAACTGTGCGTCCTGAAATGGGAGACAATTCATCTCCGCTTGAAAACAAGGAATTCGGGAGCCGATATCCTGATGATAATGCTCTGCAGCCCCCAGTCCATCCTGCTGGTTGGTGAGCAAGTCAACGGCTACAGGACGATACCCTCGCCGGGCAAGACGAAAACTCAGCCAACAATTACCCGCTCCGAGATCGAGCACAGTATCTTCATCCGCGGATGAATTGAGGACGTGGTGAATAAGGAAGTCATAGCTCTTGGCTCGAAGTTTCCACTGGACGTTATTATGTCCGGTCAAATCTCGATACGGGAGAGCAAGGTAGTAACTTTTCTCATGACTACCGCGACCTTCGGCGGCGCGAATGTGTTCATAGTCAGCAATGAACTGGGCATAGTGAGCGAGCCGATCAGGAGGTAGTGCGAGAATGATTCCTCCCTTCTCTCTCATCAGGAACTTGCACGATCTGCACTTCAGATCTTCACTGACGTCTCCCTTGCAGAGGGAACAACGCAGTTGAACTACAGACTGGCGCCCTGACTCCTGTCCACTGTCCGCGTTCGGCGATGTGCACTCCACAACTTGTGTCATTGCCGAGACCCATTCGTAATCAGAGAGTCGACAGAGACAAACATGGAAGATGATGTGATATTGACATCAGTCCACAAATGGCAAGGCTCCGATACACGACTGCTCGGCTCCATATCTTCAACGATCTGCCAGAGAGCAGCTACGTTACCGCATCCGGGCTTAGTCCACGAGTCTACTTCTGCGTGCAATGCGTCGCGGACTGCACGGTAGAAGTCCGTTGTATAGGCTGCGTTGAACATAATGCAGAGATCATCGCTGTCGGTCCAATTGCGCTTAGCGCCGAGCTGCGATTGCACACGCTCGTAAAAAACCGTGCCAGGCAGTGGGTAGGAAAAGGAAATGCCAATGTCGTCAGGCCGCAATCTGCGCACCAGGTTGATAGTCTGCTGTAGCTCCGTCCAGGTTTCGCCTGGATAACCCAATTGAAGAAAGAAACAGGATCGAACACCGGCGAGTCGAAGTTGCTCGCGGGCAGATGCGACCTGGTCGAGAGTGATGCCCTTATCCATCGCATCGAGGATCGTTTGCGATCCGGACTCTACGCCCATCCAGACCTCCGTGCAACCAGAGGCACTCAGATGACGGACCGTATCCTTGTGCATGAGGTCCGCTCGCGATTGGACCTTGAACGGCAGATCAATACTGCGATCTGCAACTTCCCTCGCAAATTGCTCGACCCAGTGATGATTCAAGGCGAAGATATCGTCGCCGAACCAGATATGGTCGACGCCAGCTTGCTTGAGCATTACCATCTCATCAGCGACAGCGGAAGCGGCGCGTAGTTGAAAGTGGTTGCTGGAGATCGGTTTTGCGCACCAATTACACCGGAATGGGCACCCGCGGCTTGCAACCATGTTGGTTGAAAAGTAACCGTGCGTGCTCGTCCATGCAGCCCGGTAAGGTTCGAGATCGACCAAATCGCGGGCGGGAAATGAAAATTGTGACCAGCCAGGATTTCTAACCAAGTGTTGCGAACCGCAGCGGAGTCGTCCGGACGAGTCCCGGCGCACCAAACCATTCCACGAGGACACTTCAGTGCCGTCGAGCACAGCCCTGCACAAATCACCTAAAAGGTTTTCAGCTTCTCCGCACAGAACATAGTCGAAGTTATTTTGAAGAAAGAGTTGAGGATTATCCGTAGCATCCGACCCATGCACCACGGTAATGACGCCCAAATCCTTAGAGACATGTGCCATACTCCATGCAATCTCCCGCATTCGGGTAAGACACATCTTCGATAGAAAATTGAAGTCATCCTCGTAGACGACAACGATCTTTGCCTGACTGCGCCGGAGAGCCTTGACGAAACCATGTTCGGGAGCTTCGAGCATTACATCGAAGACATCGGTTGAAATTCCGCGTTGCCGCAACGCCGTGGCTGCATAGAGTGTTCCAAGCGGTAGATAAGGCTGCATCTTCTGCGACTGTTTCGTGTCGTAGGGTAGATGGTACGAATGCGTCAGTAAAACGTCAGCCACGAATCATGCCCCATTTATGCGGAGTTCCGCTTGCTTGTGAGAGTAGTCTCGCGACTCGGGCGGTTTGTCTCGGGAATGTAACCTCAATGTCATCCCCTCAGTTGTCTCCCGCAAGGGATGGAGTCGGCGCTGCCGTCTTATCTTCGTTCGTAATGCCGCGCGTGGTTTGAACTGGAGTACCGGAACCAGCAAGATGACCCATCTTGTCGCTTGGTAGCAAGGTAGCGGGCTGCATGAGGACTAACGTGCACTTCTGCGCTAATGCGCTCCACAATACAGATGTTCGAAGATTCAAGCGCTTTCATCTTTTCAGGATTGTTAGTCATTAGCCGAAGAGAGAAGACTTTGAGGAAGCGCAGAATCTCGACGGACAGGTGATAATCACGCAGATCTGCCCTATGTCCGAGATGCAAATTTGCCTCGATGGTATCTAGTCCAGCATCCTGCAGTTCCTAGGCGCGCAGCTTTTCCATCAGACCAATGCCCCGACCTTCCTGATGCTCATAGAGCAGAATTCCTGCACGTTCCTCAGCGATGCTGTGCAAAGCAAGATGAAGTTGATCGTGACAGTCGCAACGTAGAGAGTGAAAGATGTCGCCAGTTGCGCATTGCGAGTGAATGCGCACGAGAGGAGGTTTCTCGTGGATATTTCCGTGAACGAGGGCGAGGGCAGTTTCGCAATCGTTATCTTCTCTGCCGGCCCGGTGCCTCTCGAATGCAAGCAGGCGAAAAGAAGCCCACCGAGTTGGAAAATCGACTTCGGCAATCTTTTTCAGCGTAGTCAACGCGTGTGGCCTCGCTCTCGTGAGGGATCAACGTCTTCGACGAAATTGGTAAAGGACATGGTCACCGAACGGCGCCAGCAAGTGTGCCATCGTTCGATCAAACGCCTCCAACTTCGCCAGCAAATGAGGATAGCGCGAGATCCACGGTTCTGCGGCGCTGGGCGGCACAGCAAGACCGATACCGATCTTCCGTTCCAGTTCAAACCATGGCCCGAAGGCGCGCTGCAGTTCGGAGCCTCGGTGGTAAAAGACTTCAAAACTACGCTGTGCCAGCGTTGCAGGCGCTGCTCCTCGATGAAATCGCCTGAGGGCGTTGCGCGGACGTCCGCGCAGCGTTTCTACAACGATCTCGGCCGGACAGCAGGTGCCGAACAGTACGAGCATGACGGCTGCATCTGGCTTGAGGAGCAACGCTAGCCCTTTGGCTACGGAGCGGATGTCCTGCACGCAGTTGAGCGGAGCGAAGTCTGAGAATGCTCCATCAAAAGGCAGCTCACCAGCCCGACGTCGTTCCTCCGCGAAGTTCTCCATCTCTTCTGCAGCGACGATCTGAGCGCAAGAACCCAAAAAGCGGAGCTTCTTTTCGGCAATATCGACCATAGCCGGGGAAGCATCCGTGAGAAGTAGGCGAAACCCCCGTTCCGCGAGGAACAGCGCATCTTCACCGGTACCTCCGCCAATCTCCAGTATGTGGCCCTTCGGAGGGAATTGATCAAGAAGAGTAGCTCGCACGGCGCGCCTCTGTGCGGCAACGCTTGCCCATGCACGAAATCGAGCATCAAAGTCCGGAGCCATCGCATCGAAAGCCTGGGCAGCGGAACAAAGAGGAATTTCCGTCATGGCAAACTACTCCTAAACTTGTGCCACCGGCGTGATTCAACGATGAAGCGTAGACCTTCCACCACATGAAATCGGACGCGAGAAGCAACAAAACGAATCTGGACAAGATAACGAGCTACTCGCGTGGAGAGTGCCTCTCCGGGTATCGCCTGAATCACGGCTGGAGGTAAGCGGAAAGGGACCGACCGTGTTTTGCGCGACCTCAGAGCCGCACCACAACCCGCGGCCACCAACTCTTCTCGCAACCACAAGTATCGCTTGTTTCCAGGAGGAGCTTGAATGGCCGCATCTCGGCCATAAAGGTCTAGCCAAAGCCGGACGGAGGGAGGAAGCTGCTCTACTGTCCAGGAAGTAAGCGCCTGTGGTGCAAAGTTGCCCCAGACAGATTCAGCGAGATACGTCACCATGCCGATCGCGACACAAGCGCGCCGGTCTTCGCGAGCGTGCAAATGCAGTTTCTGCCAGAAGGAGATGTCGTCTCGCTGTGCGAGCACATGACGGTGGAACTCGAAGAGGTGCGATGCCCGAAGAAAGGGACTGGCAATGTCCTTCGACGCGTGCATCGCCTGCCCGACAAAGAGATGAACAGGCGAAAGCACAGGCATCATCAAGCCATGCATTTCCCGTTTTACTGCCCGATCGAGCCGTGTAGGCGAGCCAGGAGTATCGACATCTAGATGGAGTTCCACCCCACGATAGGGCAGGTCGCGATAGAGGTCTCTTGGGCAAACGCGCGGCGTCTGTCCTTTCTTGAACTCCCAGCTTTTTCCGCTGATCGCAAACAACGTGTAACCGTGTTGCCCGAGAATCTCCTTCGCGGCAGGAGCGTCGCTGCTCGCGATCAGAAAATCAAGATCGAACTGATGCCGAAGCTCAAGACGGGACACAGACACAGGACAGAGCGAAAGGCCCTTCATGACAGCGTAAGAGAGATCCCTTGATTGGAAATCCTGCTGCAGTCTTGCTGATTCTTCAATCAGCCCAGACGTCCGCTCGCGATTTTCTTCCAAGCTGCGTTCCAGCCGATTCACGACCCAAGCAGGTAGAGAACTTCGCTGATGAATTTCGGCCATTCGATCGAGAAAATATAATGCCAGACCACTGACATCCAACCAATGCAGAAGCTTGATCCACTCCTTCGCCCTGAGCGTGCAGAGTAACGAACCCGAGTAAGACTCTGAAAAGCAGAAAAGTGCAGCTCCGCGGATCTGCTGATCACGGGTTTGGCTCTTCGGTTTGACTGCATCACCACGCAACGACACGGCGCTATTTCCGCGCCAGTCGGTGGCAAGACCGGTATCAGCGAGAGCAACGCGATCTGCGCCTTGTGCTCGAAGGACTTGCATCCTGTCAGTTCGATACCTCACGCGATCATGCAGCCCCACTCCTTGCGAGCGAGCACTATGACGAACGTAGAGGGTCGAGGACGCTGGATTGTCAGTTGACGGTCAGATGATTGTCACCGCAATGTCGGCATATGTATTTCGGATCAATCAGTGAGAAGGCTCGCGGCGAAGCATCGGCGCAACCAGCCTGAGACTGAGGTTGCCGATAGACTCTCGGGCGGCGGGAATCTGAAGAACGCTCAGGCCGCGGGCCCCTTCGATGCCGTGCGAAGAAGATCCCTCGTTTAGCGTGACAGCTGAATCGGATAGGTCGGCAACGCAACAGTAGATTCGACGCCCGCATTTTTCATGATCTCCTGCGCCTCCACAGGCCATGCATCGTCCTTTACCAGATGATCATCAAGGATGAGATTGTTCTCATAATTGGTCCACATGCCCCCCACCTTTGTGCCATCATGCCAGTTGTCGATGGCTGTGTTATCCAGCGAAATACGCATTGGATAGGCCGCCCGCATCGTGTTGATATTCAGCCATTCACTCCCCACATCCTGCACTACATTGCGGCGGACCGTGATGTAACGAGACCCTTCGTCCAGATAGACACCGATCATCGAATGATTGTCGTAAATATAATTTTCTGTAATCAACGTGCCCGGACTTGCGGAGAGGTTATAAATGGCTCCGCCGTCATGGAAATAGCTCTTTGCTCCATGAATACGGTTGTTCGCAACCACAACATCGCGGTGTGTCGTTGGTGTCTGGTAGATAGGATTTTGTTTCCAGTCGTAAGTATGCACGCGGAAGATATAGTTGGGATTCCCGCCCGGATCTTGAAGACCCCACCCGAAACCAATGTCGATCGCATCGTAAGGAACATCGGAAATATCGTTGTGCAGAATGACGGCACCTAAGTCGTAGGTGCTGATTATTGCGCTGTTGTCGCGATAATCCTTGCTAACCGACTGAATCCTGTTGCTGCGCACAATGAGCAGACGGTTCGTCTGCCGCGGGTCGCCCGGATGATGCGCATCGGGCTGCACACCGCCGGCCAGAATTCCACCCCCGGCGAGGTCTGTAAACAAATTCGCCACGACGGTAATGTCGCCGGTTGCGAGTCCGACGCCGGAGAGCGTCGCGTCCGCGTCATTGCCGATACCGAGTGCGTATTGCCCGAGATGTGCAAAGATGTTGTCTTCGAATGTGATGCGCTTGGCGGCTGATACCTGGACGGCCGCCGGCATCTGGCTCCACTGATTGCGCATGCTTTCAAAGTCACTACATCCCTGTGCACAAGTGCCGATAGGGTCTGCTGGATACGCAACCGCCTTCCCCGCGAGAAAGGTTCCACTCTGTTGGCTGGCATAGCCCTCATCAGTCGATGGGCCGAGCCAACTCGAGTAGGAGAACCGAATTCCTATGAATGAGAGGTCCTGCACTGGAGCATCGAGCGTACCGCTAACTGAGACGAGCACAGGCAAACGCGGTAGTTCGACATCAGCCTTTGTGACCTCCACTCCTTCAGGCGGTCGCAGATAGAGTTTGCCTTGCGCGGGATCGAGAAACCACTGTCCGGGCTGCGAGATCAGTTCCAGCGCGTTCGCCAGATACAGGTGCGAAAATTGTGGCGCGAACGGCTTTTCAACGGTGTCATATCCCCAGATGTTGTTGTCCCAGGCCGGCTGGCGCATCACAAGCGTATCCCCGTCAACACGCTCAACCGGCGAGATCCTCTCAGTGAAGAAACCGGTTGCGCGCAGTTCGAGTCGATTCGCGTGCTGCAGAGTTTCCAGCGGATTCTTTGCTCCGGCACGCAGCACCATACCATCGCGCGTGAAGCTCCAGTCTTTCCTTGCAAGCTCAAGCGATGCTTCCGGGGCAAGCCGATCATTCACCCACAGCTGCCGCGCGTCCAAGCCTCGCGGCACGTCCGCAACATAGATTTGCCGCTCTGCATTCCACAAATGCCAACCGCTTACAGCGAGGCCGCCGCTGATAACAGGCTGTGCACCCGGCGCGGCCTCCGACCATGTCACCGTGTGCTCGTTGCGGCCGCCATCTATCGCGCGAAAGATAAGCGGATGATCGATGCGGTACGTGCCGCGAGCGAGCCTCACGACGACGTTATTGTTGCCATTTATCTCGCGCACCGCACGTTGCGCCCGATCGAGCGTTCGGAAGGGATGATCGACAGTACCGCCTCCAGCATCATCTCCTGAAGGTGATACCGCAATTGTAACTGCGGCCCCCCGAGGGGACTGCGCCGGTGCAGGTGAAGCACCCGTTAATAGAGCACACGCGAAGAGGGTGCCCACTGGAAAGCCGCTGAATCTCAACGATCTACCTCATCTATGCGCAAACAAATTTCCTCGCCCTTATACAGCAAGCTCTGTTGCCGCGTGCCGTCTGCTGAAATGAACAAAATGCGGTACTCCCGCTCCCTAATCATTTCGGGAAAACCGCCCTCGCGTGCATTCACAATCAGACGGCGCAATTGCTGGTTCCATTCAATTGATACCTGCGCATACTCGCCGTTTTCGTAGGCATAACCATCGCCCGCGTCTTCGTAGAGAAGGAACGATGCATCTGCGCCAGTGTAGATGCGAACCTCGTATGCCGCATTGCGGACCTCATCGACAAACTGCATCGGTTGAGTCATTGGCACGATGCATCCAGCTCGCACGAATACCGGAATATGCTCCAGCGGTGCATCCACGACGACTGTTTGGCCGCCTTCGTACAACTTGCTCTTCCACAAATCGAACCACTTACAACCTGCCGGCAGATAAACCTCGCGCAACTTTGCTACATCATTGATAGCTCGCGAGCCTTGGTCATAGTACATAGGTTGCGTCACTGGACAGACCAACAGCGACTGGCCGAAAAGGAACTCATCCTTGATCGCGTGCGTGCCGATATCCAAGGGAAACTCGAGCGCCACTGCGCGCACCATGGCGACTCCGTCTCGCGTGACTGCCGCCGCGAGTGAATAGATGTACGGCAAAAGACGATAGCGGAATCGAATGGACGCAGCGATCGCATTATAGAAAGGTGAATCTTCTTCGCCGAATCGCCATATCTCACGCGGGACGTCCGTACCGTGCGAACGGAACATGGGCAAAAACGCTGCGTACTGCAGCCAGCGGGTATACAACTCCCAGAACCCGAGATCAGTAGAGCCTGTATCGTTCGGGTCCGGCGCGAGGGCGTCCATCGGTGTCAGTCCACGGCAGCCTCCGGAATAAGCACCGCGCCAGAACCAGAGATCTGGTCGCTTGTCGACGAAGAATCCGCCAGCGTCGACCGTCCAGTAGGCTTCACCCGTCGCGCAAAAGTTCACGCCTTCAGGAATGCAACGCCTCAGCGTCTCCCAGGTTGCGGACACATCACCGTTCCATGTAAACGTGCCGAAACGATGCTGGCCAGCGTAAGAAGAGCGAGTGAGATTAAGCACCCGTTTATCGCTCGATTCGCTGCGTTGCCATTCGTAGATTCCCTGCGAGTGCACAAGCGAGTATGCGTTGATCTCGCCCGCGTCCAGATAGAGTTTCGACGCCTCGGTGTTGATTTGCAGACGCTCCCCTGGTGACGGTTTGACCGCGCCGGCCCAGTCGGCTTCAAACGGCTCTGTGCAGTCGCACCACCACGCATCCACTCCATGAGCGAACAATCCACGTCGTGCCTGCTCCCAGTAACACGCCCGGGCCTCCGGAAGAAATGCGTTATACGTTGATTGATTTCCGAGCATCAAGTGCCTGTCATTCAGTTCGCGCTGGTTCTCGCACCCTCCCGTCATAATGGGCCAGATCGAAACCATCAGCCGCGCACCCATCGCGTGCAGTTTCTCGATAAACCCCGCAGGGTCCGGAAAGCGCAGCGTGTCAAACGACTTCTGCCCCCAACCCATTCCATTCGGCCACGACTTCCAATCCAGGACAATGCAGTCGAGCGGAATCTGACGCCGCCTGTATTCAGCTACGACGACGATCATCTCCTCAGCAGTTACATAGCGTTCCTTGGACTGCACATACCCGAACGCCCACTTTGGCGGCAATGGCGTCGCTCCCGTTAACCGTCGATAGCCACACATCACACCGTCGAAGTCTCCGCCGTAGATAAAGTAATAATCTAGTTCGTCGACCACGTCGGCCCACCAGTAACTACCTTGGTCATCATCTCTGAAGATCGTCAGCGAGCAACAATCGAGCAACACGCTATAACCACGCGTAGAAACCAGATGCGGCACAACAGCCTTCATGTTCTGCTGATAGAGCTCACGCACATGCCCGCGCAGATTGCCATAACCTTCCTCGTGCGAGCCTAGCCCAAACAGCGCTTCATCTTGGCCGAAGACGAACTCCACTTTGGCCTCGAATGCCTCACGATCGAAGATCGTCTCGTGCTCCGCAACAGTGGCGCGGGCCCCATCGATGCTCTGCGCTGTTGCAATCACCACACCTTCGCGGAAGACGTTCCGCATGACGACTTTAGGAGCCAGCGTCCGACCACCACGGTCCGGCTCTCGTGTTAGCAAATCGCCCGTTGGACTGTAATAGCTGAGCGCTCCAGTCGACCTATTTACAGCCACAGTCAACGGTCCCGCAGATAACACATAGCTCTGCGAATCTTCGCGGAGCCCGAACTCCCCACCGACCTCTTGTGCGACGACGATGCGACTTGGCTTGTCAAGAAACGCCCTTCCGCGTGTATAGGTAATCCGTGCAATCGAATCTGAAACGAAACGGACTCGCAGAATCTGATCACCTTCGCGGAAGATCGCATCACCCGACTGTCGCTCGACCGTAAACATTCTCTGCTATTAACTCCCTAAATACTGCTCATTGCCGCAGCAACGCGCCTGCGCTCTTCGAGTTCCTGCTGGATCTGGGGCTCCAGTCTTTCGTACCGGTGGTAAAAGAACACGGGAATCACCGCGACCGTATAAGCAATCGCCGGCAACCAGACGCAGCTAAGTTCAATCCCGATCAGCGAACGAGCCGTCTGTTCAACATTCGGCACATATTGGAAATGCGCAAGAATCCACGCGGGCAATGCACCGCCAAGACCACTGCCCGCCTTCAGGCAGAACGCCGCACCAATCGCGGTAAGCAGACCGGCCGCGCGCACGCCACCCTTCCACTCGCCGTAATCCACGCTGTCTGAGAGCAACGAAAACGGCATCGCCATCGCCACGCCGCTCGCCAGAAATCCGATGACCCAACCCGTCATCACGAGTGCGACGGAGCCATTATGAACGCCGGCGAACACGACAAGTTGCGCGGCCATCGATCCGACGAGACCGCACGCCCAAACACTGCGTTTTGAAGTCCACTTGCAAAAGAGGGGTAGCAACAAGATGCTCCCGAGCGAAACGACATCCAGGCTATTTGCGATCGAGGTAAGATCCTCACGATGCAGCACATACTCAAAAAAGTACGGTGCCGATGAGATGCGGGCGATGAAGGCTATCCAAAAGAAGAGGCTACTCAGAAAAATAATCAGCCATGGAGCATTGCCCTTCAAGGCACGCAGCGTGTGCCGCAGCGAGCTATGCTGACTCTTGATCTCCGTAACCTCGCGTAAATTGCGAAAAGCCACCAGATATAGAACAACCGTGCCGATCGCATAGATTGGCATCACCAGCATGAAGCCACGACGACTATCGCCGTGGCCCAGGCGCGCGACAAGACCCAGCACCGTCAGGTTCACAAACAGAACGCCAAGCTTCGACCCGAACATGCGAAAGCTCGTCAGCACCACGCGTTCATGGGAGCTTGGGGTCAAAGAAGCGAGGATCGCCGTTACTGGCGTGTTGATACCTGTGTACAGAATGCTGCAACTAACATACGTGCATGCGGCGTAGACAATCTTCGCCGTGGGCCCGAGGTTCGGCGTAACAAAGGTTGCCACACCGGCGAGTGCGAACGGCACGCACAACCACAGAAACCACGGGCGGCTCTTGCCCAACGGGCTGTGCATTTTCTCGAACACAATTCCCCACACCGGTGCGTCGAGAGCATCCGTGCAGCGCGCAATGAGCAGGATCGCTCCAGCAGTGGCGGCTGTTAGCCCGTAGACATCCGTGTAGAACTTGAGCAGATAAAACGAAATGACGCAGAAGATAAGCTGCCCTGCGACCTCGCTGGACATGTAACTTAGGCGGGTCGTGAGAACTTGGCTCTTCATGCGACGCTCTTCGTCAGCTTACTCGCTCTTCTGTGACGAAACCTTATCTGATGCCTTGTCGTTCGGCTTCACGGTCCCGCCGCGGCACCTGGCCGAACCTCTCGCCAAATCAGGCTGCGTTCTCCTTTTTTGTCTCCGGAAAGGGACCGTAGCGTTCCGGCGTATCGTCAGCGTGGTTATAAACGTTCTTTCCATCTTTAAGGAACGGCGTCGCCATCGCCCACGGCTTGCCGTCCGGGCGATCGATCGGCTTCGCGCTGTACTGCGGCAGATAGATCCGGCGCATGCGCTCTGTCTTGTTCGGCCCACTGCGATGAAACACGAAGCTGTCGAAAGCGACAATGCTTCCCGCAGGCACAATCAGCGCATCGCCAGGATCGCTGCCAGAGTAGCCGATGAGGTCATTCGTGCCGTCTTCCTTGGTGTGATTGATGATCGTGCTCTTTGTACCTCCGCGGGAGTGTGGTAGCAGATACACCGTGCCGTTCTCCTCGCTCACATCATCCAGCGTGCACCAGCAGGTTACATAAGGCTTGTGTTGCGTAGTCGGGTTGTACCACTTCACGTAGCCGCTATCCTGGTGCCAGGCGAATTTCATGCCCTGCTCCGCGCCTTTCACTACCCACTGTTCGTGAAAAAGGTACGCTTCGTCGCCCACCGTCGCGCGTGCGACCTCCGCCATCAGGTCGCTAAAGATGAACTGCCACAGCCGATTGCTCAGCCTATAGCGATTGTTGATGAAGTAGCGCTTGCCGCGGTGGCTGATATTTTCGGTCTCCACGCCCTTGGCGTCCATAATGGAGTCGTAGTAGCCAAGATAGTAGGAACACTCTTCGCGCAGCATCTCCAGCATCGCAGGCGGAATGACTCCCGGAAGAATCATGTAGCCTTCGTCGCGATAGAGCTCGCGCTGCTGATCCGTTATTTTCATGCTAGTCACTTTAGTCAAGCGCAGCCACGATTGGCTTCTCATTTATCTCGGGGTTGTTATCATTTTTTGTCGGCATGCTTCAACGGCTCAAACTTCCGGACAACATGGATGGCAAAGCGTGGCTCTATGCCAATCCAGCTGGAGCCAACCGTCGGCATCATCATGTAGAGCTCGAGTTGAATCTTGTAACCCATGGCACCGGGACATATCTGTTGGGGAATCGGCAGTATCGGATACGCCGCGGTGACCTGCTCTGGCTGTTTCCTGCGCAGGAACATGTCCTTTTCGAGCAAACGCCCGACTTCCAGATGTGGATCGTCGTCTTTCGACGGCGGCTAATCAGGCGCAGCGCCGTAGATACCGCGTCTCTGCCGCTACTCCAACGAAATTTCTCCGGCGACACCTGCCGCCGCTTGAGCCAACATCAGCTCACACGATTCGAAGAGCTCTTCGTCGGCCTCGCCGAAAGCACAGACGAACCGGGGCTTCTCAATGCCAGCCTGGCCTACACCCTACTGCACGCCTGGAAGTGCTTCGAGAAAGCGGGTAAAGTTCCAGTACGTAACGTTCATCCCGGGGTCGAGAGTACTGCACGGCTGCTACTTTCTGATCAGAACAGTTACAGTCTTTCGCAGCTTGCGAGCCGCGCCAGTCTGAGTCCTTCACGGCTCAGCCGGCTCTTCAAACAGCAGACTGGCCTCTCGATCGTTCAATTTCGTAACCGCCAGCGCATGCAGCGGTTCCTCGATCACTATGAAGTTAGTGCTGAACGAGGCAAGTGCACTCTGCTCGAGGCTTCCCTCGCGGCCGGCTTCGGAAGCTATCCGCAGTTCCACCGCGTCTTCCGACAAATCACTGGCTGCTCGCCCGCCGAGTACCGCCGTCGCGACCGCCCCTAGCTCGCGACCACACGGCGCCACAGTCTTTCGATCTCCCGCCGCAACAACTGCGCGTCCTCCCAGCTATTCGGAAACGACGACAGCGCATATCCACCCTCAACCGGCCCCAGCTCAGGGCAGACGAATATCTCGCGGTCGGTTCCGCCGTTTCCCTCCAGCCAGAACCGGAGTACCGCCTCTGCAAATGGGAGCCACTCACGCACTTCCTGCGTCAGCTCGCCGCGCCCATTTGTGATCGGAAGCTGCATATGATGGCCATTGAAGGGGCGGAAGTGAAACTGTTGCGCATTCTGCACCAGATCGCGACGAACTAGCAGCCGCTGCTCGAAGTTTTCCGGAACGAGATGCTTGACGACGGCAAAATGCGAGAAATCCCATGAGATCGGCAGCAGCTCTCCGGCCGCCTCAAAATATCCGTCCGCCAGCGCGTACATCTTCTCCGGTGTCTCCGTGCAGGTGCCGCGATGCGTCTCAATCGCGGGACGCAGCCCGCGCGCTCTTGCCCCTTCCATCAGCGTCGTGGTCAGCTGGAGCGCCTCGGGCGTCAACATCTCATCGCCACCGAGCTGCACGTTGACGTGCAGCGCTCCGGCGTCTCGAAGTTCATCCAGCACCGCCGGGAATGCAGCCGGATCACTCGTCACAACTCCGCCGACGAAGGTTAATCCTCGCCTCTGTAAACCCTCGGTCAGCGCCCGGCTCGGCGCCCAACATACGGCGTCAAAACCAGCGTCCTGAATCGCTTCCAGCTTCTCTTCGAGTGTCCATTCGCGCTCTGGCGAGGGGTGCTGCATCAGCGTCCAGAGGTTGGCAACATGCCGCAGAGTCGGCCTCATTCGAAATGCTCTCTCCTCTTTGGGGTTGAATTACTTCCATTCTTGCGCACAATTCGAAAATTGTCTTGCCATGATTTCCATTCCTTTGAAACAATGCGGATCGGACAGGAGAGCATCAAATGCGAAGCGGCAAGGCCGAAATCCATTATGGCCCTCAGCCGACCCTTCCGGCGTGCCCGCCGCTAACCATCGTGGCAGACGACCTGACGGGTGCCTGCGATGCTGCGGTCGCCTTCACCTGCCGATGCAACCCCGTCCGGGTGCAAATTTCCCGCCAAGCCACAGAAAACGCCGGCCTTCGTGCCATCTCCACGGAGAGCCGCGACCTGTTTTCCGAAGAAGCAGTGCGCCGCCTGCAAAACATCGTAGAGCGACTCCCCGCCGGTGTCGAGCTCTTCAAAAAGGTCGACTCAGTCTTCCGCGGCAACACCGTTGTCGAGATCGCCGCAGCCCTGCGGCATGCCCCTTGCGACATCGCCATCATCGCACCCGCATACCCTGCTCTCGGGCGCGTCGTTCACCAAGGAGTCCTCAAGATTCACGACTCCATGGGCACACACTCGGTCCCAATCGCGGATCTCCTCGCCCAGGCAGGCTGCTCGCTGGGCAGCCTAGCTGCAAATGAATCCTTCGAATCGCTCGCCGACTCCCTGACCGATTGCGTGTCCATCGGAACTCGCGCTGTACTCTGCGATGCTTCGACGTCAACTCACCTGACGCAGATCGTGCGCGCGGCGCGATCTCTCGGCAAACAAATCGTTTGGATCGGTTCCGGTGGCCTCGCACATGCTCTCGCCGCAGAACTTCCCACTCTAGCGACGCAGCCACCGAAGCAGCTCCGCGAAGGACCAACGATCTTCTTCACCGGCAGCCCGCATCCGGTCAGCCGTGCGCAAGTCAGCCATCTCCAACAGGTGGCACAAATTGCCGAGCACCCCTCGCCTGCAACGCACTCGACGCAGGACGACCTGCTCGTTCCAATCGAGTTAGGTCGGACCACCGCCAACGAGATCCGCCGCGCCGTCTCATCGTATGACCCCGCTCAGATCGGCTGCCTCTTCATGACAGGCGGCGACACCGCGCACTTCGCCTGCCGCGCACTCGAGATCCAATCCCTGCGTCTCCTGCACGAGTTCGCGCCCGGCGTTCCCGTCGCGCTCGCCGAGGGCGGCCCCTTCGATGGCGTCCGCATCGTGCTGAAGAGCGGCGGCTTTGGCGCACCTGACCTCCTCTGTCGTCTACTGGAAGCAAATCGCGCCTCACATGAGGTAACCGCTTGACCACCCGCGCACCGTCCAGCGAAGAGCTCCGCCCGACCATCGTCATCACTCTCGGCGATCCCGCCGGAGTCGGCGCCGAGGTCACGCTCAAAGCGCTCGCCGATCCTGACATCCAAGACTCCGCGCGCTTCGTCATCCTGGGCGATTACGCCGCCGTCGCGGCAGCAGAGCAATGCACCGGCATTCGAATGGACACACTGCCCATTGAGTTCCGCGACTGCCACATGCTCTCCCCGAGCACACCAATTGCAATGGGAACGCTGCGCGCCGAGTATGGCGCAGCCGCCGTCCGTTACGTGCACGACGCTACACTTATGTGCCTGCGCGGCGAGGCCGACGCCATGGTCACCGCACCGCTCAACAAAGAGGCCGTGGCGCTCACGGGCATGCAGTTCTCCGGCCACACCGAGTACATCGCGGAACTCTGCAATGCCCCCGACTCACGCATGCTTCTAGCGGGCCAGCGCCTCAGCGTCGTTCACGTCTCCACGCACATCAGCCTGCGCGAGGCCTGCAACCTCGACACAGCGCGCATTATCCGCACCATCGAGCTCGGTGACGAAGCCATGAAACTGCTAGGCAAGCCGCGCCCGCGCATCGCCGTCTGCGGCCTCAACCC
Organism: Acidobacteriaceae bacterium; assembly: GCA_035944135.1. NCBI lineage: Bacteria > Pseudomonadati > Acidobacteriota > Terriglobia > Terriglobales > Acidobacteriaceae > Acidobacteriaceae bacterium. The sequence continues at coordinate 88,901 of DASZBM010000008.1, read as the reverse complement.
ACACGCCGGAGAGCACGGCCTCTTCGGCACTGAGGATGAGCGCTTCATCCTTCCTGCCGTTGAAGCCTGCCGAGCGCGCGGCATCGATTGCGAAGGCCCCCTCGCGCCCGACACCATCTTCTTCCGCGCCGCCAATGGCTCGCACGATCTCATCGTCGCCATGTACCACGATCAGGGTCACATTCCAATGAAGCTCCTCGACTTCGAAGCGACCGTGAACATGTCGCTGGGTATCCCCATCCTGCGCACCTCCGTCGACCACGGCACCGCGTTCGATATCGCTGGAAAAAACATCGCCGGCGCCGCCAACATGAAGGCCGCCATTCGCATGGCCGTCACCATGGCGCGCCATCGTCTTCAACACGCCGTAACGGCTTAGCCCAGGTCCTGCATGCGTCCGCTCGATCTCATCATCATCGCCGCATACCTCGCAGCGCTCGTTGCGATCGGCCTGCGCTTTGCGCGTCGTCAGCGCTCGACGGAGCGATACTTCGTCGCCGGCCGCTCCGTACCTGGATGGGCGATGGGCCTCTCGCTGCTCGCGACGATCATTACCAGCGTTACGTTCATCGCTTACCCCGGCGCGGCCTACGCGGGCGACTGGTCATTGCTCGTCCCTGGCATCCTCTTCGTCGGAGTCCTCGGCCTCATCGGTTCCGTCATCGTGCCTTTCTTTCGTCGCGTCGTCTGCATGAGCGCCTACGAGTATTTCGGCCGTCGCTTCGGCCGCGGCGTCCGCCTCTACTCATCGTTCGCCTTCGCCATCGGGCACTTTTCCAAGATGGGCTTCGTCTTCTACCTGCTCGCGCTCACGCTCGCCAGTATGACCGGCTGGCCCATCACCGGCATCATCCTGCTCACTGCAGTCGTCACCATCTTCTACACGCTCATCGGCGGTGTTGAAGCCGTGGTCTGGAGCGATGTCGTGCAGGGCTTCATTCTCTGGGCAGGCATCCTGGTTTCTCTCGCTTATCTCCTTTTCCTTCCTCCGCAAGGTCCGCACGCAGTTCTCGCTGACGCCTGGAGCCACCACAAGATGAGCCTCGGCAGCACCACATTCCGCTTCAACCAGCCGACCATCATCGTGCTTGTCATCTATGGATTCTTCTTCTACCTGCAGAAGTACACCGCGGATCAAACCGTCGTGCAGCGTTACCTGATCGCGCGCTCCGACCGCGCAGCCATCCGCGGCATCGCACTCGGCGCCGGACTCTGTCTTCCCGTGTGGGCCGCATTCATGCTCATCGGCAGCCTGCTCTGGAGCTTCTACCGCCTCACCGGCGAGACCATCCCAAAATCCATCACCAGGGCCGACGCCATCTTCCCGCACTTTCTCGTCACGCACATTCCCTCGGGACTCGCCGGCCTGTTCGTCGCCGCACTGCTCGGCTCGGCCATGTCCATGCTCGCCTCTGACATGAACTGCCTGTCCGTGATCGCTGTCGAAGACTTCTACCGCTTTGCACGCCCGCGCAGCACCGACCGACAGCTTCTGCGCGCCGGCCGCATCGTCGTCGCACTCAGCGGACTCGCTGCCGCTGGTGTCGCCCTTCGTCTCGCGCACACGCATGGCAGCGCGCTCTCGCTTTACTACACCATCACTGCTGTCGTCGCCGGCGGCCTCGCAGGGCTCTTCCTGCTCGCCTTCCTGATGCCGCGAGCCACACGCGAAGGAGCCATCGCCGGCCTCGTCGTCAGCCTCATCTTCACCGCGTGGGCCACGTTCACTGAAGGCGGCAAGATCCTCAATCTCGGCCACTGGAACTTCACGTGGCACGACTACATGATTGGCGCCATCGGCCACGTGATTCTCCTTGTCGTCGGCGTCGCTGCAAGTCTTCTACTTCCCGGCTCACCTATAGCGCCCGACCTCACCTGGCAGGGGTGGCGGCGTCAATCACAAATGCCAGTTGCTGCCGGAGTCTGAGAAAACAATGATTCAGTCATTCAACCACCGAGGAGTTCCGATGAACCGCCTTCATCAAGCCATCAAAGACGCAGCTGGACAGCCCCTGCTCGGCGCCGCGCTCTACTCCTACGATCCAATCTTTCTCGAGATCGCTGCGCACATGGGCTTTCAGGTCATCTGGATCGAGATGGAGCATGCGCCGATCAGCTTCTCGGAGGCCGCCGATCTCTGCCGCATGGCCACCGGAACCGGCATGCTCACCATGATCCGCATCCCCGACGCGCGCCGCGAGAGCGTCCTCAAGGCCGCCGAATGCGGCCCTGACATCATCGATATTCCCATGGTCGACACGCCCGAGGAGGTCGACGAGCTCGTGCGTTATGCGAAGTTCGCTCCCATAGGCGAGCGCGGCATGTTCAGCGTCTCTCGCGCGCTCCGCTACGGCATCGTCGACAGCGTGCCCGCCGAACAGCAGAAGCTCAACACCGAACTGACGCTTCTCGCGCAGATCGAAACTAAAGAAGCGCTCGAGCGCATCGAAGAGATCGCCTCCGTTCCGGACGTCGACATCTTCATCGGTCCCGCTGATCTCGCCTCCAGCCTCGGCATCCCCGGCCAGACCTCGCACCCTGACCTCCTCGAAGCCGCCGAGCACATCGTCCGCGTCTCCCGCAAGCACGGCAAAAAGATCATCACAGCATGCGGTGCCGCAGACTTCCACCATTGGGTTCGACTTGGCGTCGACCTTCTCTTCTGCACAAACAACATCGTCTGCCTCAAGGCCGGCGCTCAGATCGCACTTGACGCTGCACAAGAAGCCATCGCTGCCGTCCAAAACGAATCCAAGCCGCGTCCCGCACTCGCGAAATAGCCGATGAGCATGCGCTCCGTCACATTCCTGCAACCGAATCGGCTGACCTTCGGCGATGGCTGCCTGGCCGAAGCGCTTACTTATCTCACGGCTCTTCCCTCGCGACGCATCCAAATCGTTCACTCACCCTCGCTCGCAGCGGTAGTTGATCGCATGCAGGAGGGACTGATCATCGCAGGATGCAGCGTCACCACAAACCCTGTACCAGCGGGCGAACCCACCATCACTGCATTCAACTCCGCACTCTCGCACGCCCGCGCCGCCAACCCCGGATGCGTCGTCGGTATCGGCGGGGGCAGCGCACTCGATCTCGCCAAGCTCCTCGCCGCTTTCGTGCGCAACGATCAGCGCATCGAAGACACCTTCGGCATCGGCCTGCTCTCTTCGCGCAACTGCCACCTCGTCTGCATCCCGTCGACCTCCGGCACTGGCAGCGAGGTTTCGCCAAACGCCATCCTGCTCGATGAAGCCGCGCAACTAAAGAAAGGCGTTATCAGCCCGCACCTCGTCCCCGACGCAGCCTTCGTCGACCCCACCCTTACGCACTCGGTTCCGCCCGCCGTCACCGCTTACACCGGCCTCGACGCGCTCACTCACTGCATCGAGGCCTACACAAACCGGTTCGCGCAACCGCTCGTCGATCTCTACGCACTCGAAGGCATCTTGCTCTGCGCGCGCTTCCTCTGCCGCGCCGTCCGCAATCCCGAAGACGCTGAAGCCCGCGAAGCGATGGCTCGCGCGAGCCTTTACGGCGGCCTCTGCCTCGGCCCAGTCAATACTGCCGCCGTGCACGCACTTGCCTATCCCCTCGGTGGTGAGTTCCACCTCCCGCACGGCCTTTCGAACGCAGTTCTGCTTCCAGCAGTCTTCCGCTTCAACGCCGAAGCAAGTCCCGAACGCCACGCCGACGCAGCTATCGCCCTCGGAGCCACGCCACAATCAACTCCACTCAGGACCGCGCTCGCCGGCGCCACACAACTCGAGCACCTCACGCGGGACTGCGGCGTCGACATTGATCTCAGCCGCCACGGCATTGACCGCGGCAGGATTCCGCACCTCGCCTCGGAGGCAATGACCGTCCAGCGCCTGTTGCGCAACAATCCGCGCGAGATCACGCAAGCCGACGCAGAGTTCATCTACGCGCAGTGCTTCCGCGCCTGACCATCCCTCACTCACTCACAATGTAGTGTCCCGCATGGTCAAGCACCACGACGCGACGCGTTCCACCCTCCGCGCTCTCGCTCTGCATAGTCTTCCCGTTCACATGCGCCGCCGCAACACCGGCATTTGAAACCGGCACAGAGAGCCTTGCGGTCACACCCTCCGGCACATCGACGGCTATCTCCGTCGCAATTCCCTTCTTGTGCGCATCCACTTTGATCAGCCCATGCGGCGTCGGCATCGCTCCGCGCGCCCATTGCAGGTCCACCAGATCCGGCCGCACATTCACCGTCGCAAATCCCGCGCCCGTTGGCTGAATCCCCAGCACCTCTTCCATCAGCCACGCCGTCGGCCCCGACGACCACCCATGCGCCAGCGACACAAAGTACCCAGACCGATTATCCGCCTGCAGCGATGAGTGAAAGTCTTCGTGATACCAGTCGACGTCGTACGCCTCCCAAAAGCTCGTCGCGCCCTCGTTGATCATCCCTCCCCAGAACTGCCGTATCCACGCGAGCGCCGCGTCGCGATGATTCATCTCTGCCATCGCACGCAACACGTAGTCGCCGTAGTACGGCGAGATGATCGGCCCATGCCCTAGCCCCGGCCCGGCCGGTTGCCCCACCTTCGAAAGCACATCTCTCCAGATCGCGTCATACTGATCCGGCCCCGCCGCGCCACTGATCACCGCAGCCGCATTCGTTTCCCAACGAGGTCCAAACGTCCCCGATGGATCCGCCAAATACTTATCCGCCGCTCCCTTCACCGTCTCGGCACGCTCGCGATACTTCGCCGCATTCACCTCATCGCCAACCTCATGCAGCAGAAACGCCGCCTCGCGATACGCCCGCACAAACTCCAACGTGGTCGCCCTCCGCGTCTCCGGCGTGTCCCCATTTAAGTCCGGCGACCAATCGACATACAGCCACACGTTGCTGTTATTCGCGTAGATGTTCCGCTGGTCAAACTCGCCATCAACCACATGCAGCAGCTCCAGCATGCGCTGATGCTCACGTTCGAGAAACGCCTTATCACCCTTGTGTCGATAAAAATCTGCCACGCCCGTGAACCAGAACGACGAGTACCCCGGGATCCCATTCACATGCTGATCCACCGGCGCGTGCGGGTCCGCGCCCAGCAGCCGATCCAGCGTGTCCTCCAGCAGCATTTTGTCCGCGAACACATCCTCGATCACCGGCCCGCTCACATCCGTATCGCCCATCCACCGTCCGCGATCACGCTTGCTCGCATCCCACACGCCATCCTGCATGCACAAATGCGCCGTGTACGCTCCGGTCTCCCAAATCCGGTTCAACAATGGATCCGAGCTCTCAAACGAGCCCAGGTACTTCACCGGATAGTAGATGTGGTCCGCATGAATCGACTTCACATGCAGATCTCTTGCTCCGCTAACGAATCGCACACGCGCATACCGGAACGCGGTCTTCGGCGAGTGCCCTGAACCATGCGGAGGAATCGTCATCTGATTCACGCCGAGATACGGCACCTTCAGCGCCTCCGACTCTGACTCGCCCACCTGCACCGTCACCGCCATCGGCTCATCCGAATCAGAATCGATCTCCAGCCTTCCCGTTAGCTCGCGCCCAAAGTCCAAAATCACACTCGGCGCCTCCGCATCGGTCAGCTTCGCCGCTGGCAGATGCACCACCACATCGCCGTTGCCGCTCTCCAGATTCTTCAACCCCTGAAACCCGCCAAGCCCTCCATATGACGCCATCACACTCATCACACGTAGCGGCATATGCGCCAGAAACGACGAGATCCCGTCATACCCCGGCCAGTTGTACAGCCCCGCATCCGCATTCCACTGGTACATCTCGATGCTGCTCTCAATCCCGCCGAACGCCTCCACTGGCTTCCACGCTGCATCATGAAAGCCCACCCGTTCCCATCCTTCGTTGAATGCCGTCGAGCTCCGCCACTCCGGCCCGCTGTGCATCAGATCCGGGGCTTCGACTCCCTCCGAACGCGGCACAATCTTCGCCACGAGAACGCGGCCTGACGTCTGCTGCTGCACCAATCTGCTGTTCGCAAATCCCGTTACGCCGCGGCCACGCACCGCTTCAATCGCAATCACGTTATCGCCGGCCCGCAGAGCCTGCGCCACCGCCGCTGCAAAGACATGCATGCCCAGCGGCGAACTCGTATCGCTCGCCACCTTCTCGACCTGTTGTCCATTCACCCACACCGAAACCGATCGCGGGCCCGCGACATACAGCGTCGCCTCAGTCGGCACGCTGTCCACATGGAAGTGTGCGCGAAAATAATGCGGCTCCGTTTCCTCTGTAATCGCCGGAAACCTGTACACGACCTTCCCGTCCTTCGGCCTCTCGGTCGTGGTCCACACATACTGCTCCGGCAGCGGCTGATGAATACTGCTCTCGAGTACCGGCGCGGCCACCCTACGCGAGGCATCTAACGGCTCCACGTGACTCGGACTCAACGTCTGCGTTAACGGCAGATCCTGAGCACCCGCAACCATGCATCCCGCCAACACCGCACCTAACACACCAACGTTTCTCATTCGCATCACCGCTCCGGAACCTCCTTCAGCGGCAGATGCACATGCTTGATCGATCGCCGCTGCCACGTATATGTCATATCCAAATCGCCATTCGCATCCTGAATTACCGCCGGATACGAGTACTCGCCCGCGCCCTGCTCCAGCGTTGCAAACACACGAAAGTGCTCTCCATCTGGGCTCACCGCCAGGTTCAGTGGCGACCTCCCGCGCGGCGTGTCGTTGAAGATCATCACCACGCGTCCATCCTTCAGCGCCACTGCATCCAGCCCTGAATTGTTGTTCGGCAAATCCAGAAAGTGCGTCTTGGTCCACGTCACTCCGTCATCAAACGAGTCCGCCACAACCACCTTCGCCGCCAGCGTCCGCGACCTCGCATACAGCCGCAGATGCTTCCCACTCAACCGCACGACCGACGGCTGAATGATCCCCTCAAACTCCCTCGGCCCATGATCCTTCGCGCGAATCTCCACGCTATCCATCGGCGGATCCGGCGCGGGCGTCTCCGCTTTGTCCTGCGCCTCCGTCACCACAATCGGGCCGATCTTCCTCCACGTTTCCCCGTTGTCCGTGCTGCGTTCAATCCACGCTGCCCAGGTCTTGTACGCCTCCACAGATGACCCGCTCACAATCGTGCCATTCTCAAGCACCAGCGGCTTCGCGCGAATCGGCCCCAGCAATCCCGCCGGCAACCGCTCCGGCTTCGACCAGGTCCTGCCCTCATCCGTGCTCCACATCCGCGCGCCCGACCAACTCCCCGTATCCGGCCCAGCCTTGTAGTACAGCCACAACCGTCCATCCTTCGTGTGAAACAGCACCGGATTCCACGTTGGAATATTCTTCTCCCGCTCGGCCTCCGCGGGCTTCGACCACGCGCCATTCATGTAACGCGCCGTCCATATCGCCACATCCGGCGCGCGCTCGTGTGTTCCGCCAAACCACGCCGCCATTAGCTCGCCGCCGTGCAACTCCACAATCGTCGACGCATGACACTCCGGAAACGGCGCCGATCCCGGTTGAAAGATAAACTCACTCTTCGGATGCACACCCTGATCCGTATTGTGCGCCACCTGAGCACTCAACCCGCACGCCACCATCAACGCACCACACAGCACTGCTACACGAGCCCTCACCTCGAAGCCTCATCCGCGCTGAAGTCCGCGAGCGTCACAATCTCACCCGGCTGCACAACAATTTCACCCGGCACCGCCGCCTCAACATTCTCACTGTAAAAACTGGTCCGCTCCATCCGCGTCCACTGCACGCCGGTCCAATCTACGCGCAGCCGCTGCGCTTCGGTCGACCGGTTCAGCACAATCAAGCTATTGCGCTTCCCATCCGTGAAGCCAGCCGTCAGCAGATCGCCATTCGGCGTGCGCGCGTCCACTCTACGCATCCCCTTCAGCACATGCCGGCTAAACGCCCCCAACACCCTCAACTGAAAGCTCGACGCAACTGGCACCCAATTCTTTGCACGATCCGGCACCATCAGCGAGCGCGACGCCCCAAAGCTCGGCTGCTCCACATCCAGCAGCAACCAGCAATACAACAGCATCTCTGCATCGGCCTCAGTCAAATCCTTCTGATACAGCTGCCCAACCTGCAGCGCAATCCTGTACGACGGCTCCTGGTACGCCCCATCGTTCAAACAAATCTCCGTCGCCAGAAACGGCTTGCCCGCACTAGCCTCATGCATCGCGCGCAGCCGCGCATCATACATATCCGGATTCGCCAGGAACTCCTGGTAGTCATACTGGTGCGCCGCCGTAAAGTTCGTTGCGCGCCATTCCTCCGCAAACTTCTTCGCGTCGTCCATGCGCCGCACTGCAATCCACGAATACGGCGCATCCGCCATCTGGATCTTCGTTGACTGAAAACCCGCGGCATCCAGAGCCTTGCGCACCGCCGTCGTCATCGCCGCAAAAATCTCCGGCGGCTGCTCCACCTCATTCTGAATCCCCACAATCTCCGGCGCCGCGCCACTGCGCTCCTTTGCCCTCTTGCAAAATTCCACGACGATGCGCGCATACACATCCGGCTTCGCCGCGCGTTTCACCGATTTGCCCCAGGCATCAATCACGGGCTTGCCCTCCGGCGTGTACGCCTGGACCGCCCACTCCGGAAGCGCCCACATCTCATACAGCACCTCCCCGCCCATCTCCCGCGTGCGTCTGCTGTAGTCAAAATCCGACACCTCACCATTCGGAAAGTTATCGCCGTAGTAGTGCGGCGTCGCGTCCTTCAAATCCTCCATATTCGACAGATCCTGCTTCAACTGCGTGCCCATCGGGTACTCGCGATCCACCAGGAGGTTGTACCGCTTCAGCGTCTGCCAGTAAATCCGCTTGCCTTCATCGCTCAGCTCCGCATACGCCGGCACACTCGGGCTCCCACCAAATCCAATCATCTCCTGATGCACCTTCGCCGCGTCCACCGTCACCGTCGCATCCTGCGGTGTCTCCGCCAGCAAAGCACCGGAGAGCGTCAGGTGCTCATTGCGCGGCCCTGAAAACATCAACTGCTGCCGCGTCAGATCAAACAGCAGCGGAGCGACCAGCACGCGCTCTCCATTCAGCAACACCTGCACCGACAAATGCGCATCCACCACCACAGTCAGCGCGCCCGCATGCCCGGTGTATTGCTGCTCCTCCTCACGCACCGTCTTTTCCGGATAATTCCCTCCACCATCCAGCGCGGTCGAATCATAAAAACGTTCCACCAGCCGCACCTTGGAACTGGTCAACTCAACCGTCATCCCCGCGCGCGGCCCCGTAAATATCCACGACAACTTCGTCCGCTCCGGAACATCACTATCGAATTGCAGCGTCCTTCGAAACAGCGCCGGCAACTCGCCATTGAAGTACACGCGCGCAATCGCATCCGGCCTTGTCCACCCTGGCCCCACCGGCCCGTCACTCGCAAACTCAAACCGCTGCGCTACAGCCTGCGCGGGCGCTTTCGCCTCAGGAAGCATCACCGCCTTCTGCGCGTACGCCGCACAGCACAGCATCAACACACCGGTCGCCGACCATGCACGCATCATCAATCTCGCCTCTGACCTCGACAGTATCCCGCGAAAACCGGTGTAAACACTCATTTCATCATTCGATTTTTCCATTTCATCCCCAAAAAGCATAAAAATGAAAATCAGAGATGCCGATGGCCCACACACGCTGCCTTTCCCTGCTCGCTCTTTCACTCGTCCTCTTCGCCCTTCCCATCCGCGCTCAACACATCGCCGGCTACAACTACGACGAATCCAAAATCCCTCCGTACGAGCTCCTCGATCCCCTGCGGCTCGCCGACGGCCATACCGTCTCCACACCGCAGCAGTGGTTCACCCAGAGCCGCCCCGAAATCCTCCGCCTTTTCGAAGACAACGTCTTCGGCGTCACACCTGTCTTGGCAAAAAATGCCATCACGCACGCACACATCATCGAACACAACGAACACGCACTCGATGGCCTGGCCGTCCGCGAGCAGATCGATCTCACCTTCCAACCCGCACCCGGCATCAAGCCCTCGCCGCAGGTTCTCCGCACCATGCGCCTACTGCTGTACGTCCCCGCCGCCGCGGCTGCCGCGCATCATCCTGTCCCCGTTGTACTCGGCCTCAACTTCGGCGGCAATCAAACCGTCATCGATGACCCCGCCATTCTTCCTACTGCCCTCTGGATTCAACCCAAAGGTTCTGCGCAGTTCCAGCGCCTCGCCCCGTCACCCGAATCACGTGGCAGCGCCACCCAACAATGGCAGGTCCGCATGCTGCTCTCACGCGGCTACGGCGTTGCCACTGCTTATTACGGCGATCTCGAACCCGATTTCAAAAACGCCACGCAGTACAGCGCGCGCAATCTCTTCGGACCCATCGATAACGCCCCCAACGCCTGGGGAGCCATTGGCCTCTGGGCTTGGGGTCTCAGCCGCGCTCTCGACTACCTCCAGCTCGACGCCTACGTCGATCCCAACCACGTCGCCGTAATCGGCCACAGCCGCCTGGGCAAAGCCGCCGACTGGGCTGCCGCGCAGGACCCCCGCTTCGCCGCCGTTCTCTCCAACGAGAGCGGCCACGGCGGCCAATCCATCCAGCGCCGCGCTCTAGGTGAAACCGTCGCGCACCTCGAGCACTCCTTCCCGTACTGGTTTTGCCCCAACTACGCCAGATGGGTCGGCCGCGATTCCGACATCCCTGCCGACGGAAACCTCCTTCTTTCGCTCATCGCTCCGCGCCCGCTCTACGTCGGCTCTGCCGTCGGCGATGAGTGGTCCGATCCCAAAGGCGAATTCCTCTCCGCCGTCAGCGCCAGCCGCGTCTACAAACTTCTCGGCAAACCCGCACTCGCACCCGACACGCCACAACCGGAACTCGACCACCCCATCGGTCTTGACGGCTTCGTCGCCTACCATGAGCGCACCGGCAAACACGACGTCACCGCCTTCGACTGGCAGCACTATCTTGACTTCCTCGACAACCGCTGGGGCAAGCCCGATCTCACTCCACCCACATCCATGATCGGCACCGCAGAGCCTCCGCTCCCGCCACATCCCGCTACGAAGGCACAGATCAACAACTGGCGCAGCGAAATCCGCCGCACACTCTTCATCCCCGACCCTCTGCCGAAGCTTGAAACGCAAACCATCTCATCCACTGAAATCACACCCGGCGTCACCATCGACAAAGTGATCTACACCACGGCCTACGATCTGCGCATTCCCGCAGTCATCTACCGCCCCACACACATCACCGCCAAACGTGTGCCCGGCATCGTCGTCGTCAACGGCCACGGTGCAGACAAATCATCCTGGTACTCGTACTACACCGGCGTCCTCTACGCTCGCGCCGGCGCTGTCGTCGTCACCTACGACCCCATCGGCGAAGGCGAGCGCAACGACGACCACAAGGACTTCACTGGCGAGCACGACCAGCTCGTCGTCAACCCGGAATCCATGCCGCAGCGCATGGGCGGCCTCATGATCACCGACGTCATGCAGGCCGTCAGCTATCTCTCCTCGCGCCATGACGTCGACCGGCGCCGCATCGCCATCCTCGGCTTCTCCATGGGCTCATTCATCTCCTCGCTCACCGGCGCCGTCGACCCGCGCATCCACTCCGTGCTCCTCGTCGGCGGCGGCGACCTCGACGGCCCTGACGGCTACTGGGACCTCAGCCACGTCATGATGTGCCAGGGCGGACCCTATCGCTCTCTCGCCTTCCTCGGCGACCGCCCCGCCGTCCTCTTCACGCTCGCCGCCCGCCGCGGCGACACCTTCATCATCAACGGCACCGCCGACACCGTCGTCGACATCCCGCACCACGGCCCTGACTTCTTCGCCAGCCTCCGCGATCGCGTCATCACCCTCAACGGGTCCGACAAAGGCGTCTTCACCACTTACTTCGACCCCGGCGCCAGCCATCGCCCCTCCTGGGTCACACCACGCGCCGCCACTTGGCTCAACAACCAGCTCCACTTCCCCGCTTGGCGCGACAAAGACCCGAACACCCTCCCCACTGTCCGCATCGGCGATTGGGCCGCACAGGTCGGCGCCGGCTTCTCCAAAAATTACGACCGCCCCGACCGCGACGCCGGCATTATCGCCCTTGCCGCCGACGTCGCGCACCTTACCGTAGACCAGCTCAACGTCCTGCCGCGCTCCGATTGGGATCAACGCAAATCCGACTTCGTCTATGCCACCTGGCTGCAGCGCGCCGCCGCAGCATCTAATTCCGCTGCGAATTCCAAATATGCACCTTAACTTTCATTTTACGTTGCCTGGCACCACATCTATCCGCTATAGTGCTGCCATCGCCGGAGATACCCTTCCGCGCCCACTGACACAATGCCCGCCGCCCGAACCATAAGGCTCGCCCTGTTCCCGCTGGTCGCCTGCGCAGCCATCGCCCCCGCCCAAACGCTCCTCCGCCCCGCCGACTACCGCCACTACATCCAGACCTTCGAAGCCGACGAGCAGCTGGCGACCGGAGGCATCTACAACGGCGAACCCACCACCCCCGGCCAGCCAGCCGAAGCTGCCTGGCCCTGGATGACACGCGAGATCCCCTGGTTCGACGCCTCCGACAAATCCTTCGAAGAGATGTACTACTTCCGCTGGTACGCCTTCAAAAAACACATCCTGCACACACCCAGCGGCTTCCTCATCACCGAGTGGCTCGATCGCCCCGAGATGACCGACCGCGGCACGCTCTCCGACGCCGCGCCCTTCCACCTCAACGAAGCCCGCTGGCTGCACACCCGCGCCTTCGCGGAGGACTACGCCCGCTACTGGTACCGCCCTACCTCGAGACCCCGCAACTACTCCGAACCACTGACCACCGCCGTCCGCGACGTCACTCTCGCTACCGGCGACACGACCCTCGGCGTCTCACTGGTTGTCGACTTCATGCGCGTCTACGACGAGTGGGAGCGCACCCAGCAGGACCCCAACGGTCTCTTCTGGTCCATCGACACCCGCGACGCGATGGAGAAGTCCATCTCCGGCGACGGCTACCGACCCACGCTGAACTCCTACATGGTCTCGGACGCGCGCGCGATCGCCGCCCTCGCGCTTCTCGGCGGCAGCCACAAAATTGCCGACGAGTTCACCGCCAAAGCCGACCACCTCAACGACCTCATCGAAACCAAACTCTGGAACCCACGCGACCAGTTCTACGAAGTCGTCTCACCCGCCAAGGACTCCGGCATCCGCGCGCAGAAGAAGTTCATCGACCCCGGCATTGTCATGCAGTTCTCCGGCGTCCGTGAGCTCATCGGCTACGATCCGTGGGCCTACGCCAGCCCAGCACCCTCGCACGCGATCGCCTGGCATCAGCTCTTCGATCCTCGCGGCTTTGACGGTAAGTTCGGGCCCACCACGGCCGAGCGCCGCAGCCCCCGCTTTCGCTTCGAATCCTCCGATCAGTGCACCTGGAACGGTCCCGCCTGGCCCTTCGCGATGACCCAAACCCTCACCGCGCTGGCCGACTACCTCGACACTCTCGGAACGCACACCATCGATCCGGCCGCGTACGACAAACTCTTCGCCCGCTACGTCCTCGCGCAGCACATCAATGTCGATGTCGCCGGCAAGCCCCTTCCGCACCCGATCGACTGGATCGACGAAGACTACGACGCCGACACCGACGAGTGGATCGCCAAATCCATGCTCCTCGCCAAGAACAAGCAAGTCGGCCGCGGCAGCTACTACAACCACTCCGGATTCGCCGACCCGCTCATCACCGGACTCATCGGCCTTCGCCCGCGCGCCGACAACCGCATCGTTATCCATCCGCTCGCGCCCGCCTCCTGGACATACTTCGCCATCGACGCCCTCCCGTACCACGGCCACCTCCTCACCATCGCCTTCGACCGCACCGGCACTCACTACCACCACGGCCGCGGCCTTTGGCTCGCCGTCGACGGCCACACCATCGCCCACCGCCCCGCCCTCGGCCCCCTCGAAGCCCCCCTCCCCAACTGACTCATGCTGAAGCTCTCCCCACGCCGCCGCAAAACCGGGTGCCCCATTCATGACGACAGCTTTACCGTCGTCATGAGTGGGCTCCGCAGCACGCTTATCCTCACCGCAGCCCTTCTCGCCACCGCCCTCGCCGCCCAAAAAGACGGAGTCCTCGCGCGCATGCCCGGCAACGCACCACCGATCGGGCCGAACGGCATCCCCGCCACAGTCGAGATCCAACCCGGCACCTTCCGCATGGGCGCCGACGCTGCCGCGCTCCCGCCTGACATCACCAAGGGTTTCGGCGTCATGTCCACGCGTCCCGCGCATGGCGACTTCGACGAAGTCCCCGCCCACACCGTCCGCCTCACACATTCATTCAAGATCGGCATCACGCAGGTCTCGCCTGCCGAGTTCGCAAAATTCGACCCCGGCTACAAAGCGCACACGGCGACACCCGCGTATGCCGCCGGCGTCAGCTGGGAGCAGGCGATGGCGTACTGCCGCTGGCTCACCCAAAAGACCGGAAAGCCCTGGCGCTTGCCCACCGAAGCCGAATGGGAGTACGTCGCCCGCGCCGGCGGAACGAAGATCTTCGGCGCGTCTGACACGCCGCTGCCGCTCGATCAGCCGAATGCCTTCGGCGTCGAAAATCAGGAGGCTGGCCGCCCCGAGTGGACGCTCGACAACTACGGCCCCTACCAACCTAGCGAAGCCACGAACCCGACCGGCGCTTCATCGTCCATGACGAGAGTCATCCGCGGCGGCGGCCTCGACTGGCGTCACACCGCGACCAAGACCTCACCCGACCTCAACGTCCCCGCAACCGCGCCGTACTTCTCGCGCCCCGCCAATCGCGCAAGCCTGCCGCCGTCCTACGCGTCCCTCACCGGCAACGTTGGCTTTCGCGTTGTGCAGGCGCCGATGCCCACACCTAATTTCACCCCGCCGCAGCACCACTTCTTTGAAACCGCCGTTCACCAGATCTCCATCACCGGTGCACCTGCGCTCTCAAGGTCCATCGATCACCTCGACGCGCAGAAGCCGCTCTACCGCACGCACGAGCTCTTCCCGAACCTCGGCGGCAAGAGCATGCCCGCCGTCGGCTGGCGTCTCGGCCTCGCACGTGGACTCGGCATCAACTATCACAACTCCGCGATCCAGGTTCTCCCCAACGGCGACCTGCTCGCCGCCTTCTACAACACGCCCGACCTTGAAGACGACCCCGATCAGACTGTCATGGTCATGCGCCGCCGCGCCGGCACCAACGACTGGGACATGCCCGAGCCGTTCCCGATCTTCGCCGACGCCGGCCTCGCCGGTCCTGTCATCTGGAACGACCCCAAATTCCGTGCGCAGCCCGGCGGCCGCGTCTGGTTCTTCTGGGGATTCGCCCGCCTCATCGGCGCTCCGCCTTTCGCCTTCGCCACCTCGAACGACAACGGCGTGACATGGTCCGCGGCCCACTTCCCGCAGTTCCCGCAACCCATCGGCCGTTACGTCTCGCAGCCCATCAACTCCGTCGTGCGCGGGCCCAACGGGACGATCTACATCGCCACCGATTCCACCGGCAAGGACTCCGACGGCAACGGCTCCATCAGTGCCGTTTGGAAGTCGCCCGACGACGGCCGCACATGGTTCGACACCGGAGGCCGCACCGCCGGGCGTCACACCACTATCGTCTTTGCACACAATGGCGACCTGCTCGGCTTCGGCGGCAAGAACTCCAACATCGATGGCCGCATGCCGCTCGCCACCTCACACGACGATGGCAAAACCTGGACGAAATCCAAGTTGCCTTTCGACCCACTCGCCAGCGGAGAACGTCCCTCCGTCATACGCCTGCTCGATGGCAAGCTCTTCTTCGTCGCCGACTTCAATCCGAAGAACCAGAAACACATTCACAAGGACGGCGCCTACGTCGCGCTCTCCGCAGACGACGGCAAGAACTGGACCATCAAGCGCCTGCCCTCAAACATCCTCACCGTCGGTTACACGACCGCAACCCAAGGCCCCGACGGCATCATCCACATCGCCACCACCAAGAACACCGTCAACTACGAGATCGAGCTCAACGAAGCCTGGCTCCTCGACAAAACCGTCGGTGACTTGACTCCGAGCAACTCGCCTCGAACGACCGACAAAACGGATGATGGAACTACCAACACAAAGGGTGCCCCATTCATGACGACGAAGTCGTCATGGGTGGGCTTGAAGGATGTTCAACATCACATCGAGCGCTACGCGAACGGTAAAACGAAATCCACCTGGACCACCGGAACTCTCCCCGACGGTCGCATCGTCCTCGATGGCGAAGAACACTTCTTCTACCCCGACGGCCGCCCCATGTGGACCGTCCACTTCCATAACGGCTCCAAGATCGGCGAGGAGCGCTACCAGCGCGACGATGGCACGCTCATCTGGCTCAAGAGCTACAACGCCGATGGCACCTGGACCTGGCAAAACTACGACGCCACCGGCCACCTCACTGCAACCAGCCGCTGGCGCAACAAGACCCTCCTCAACTCCGATGTTCCAGACACCACTCCCGACAAACAACCCACCACCAACGCCCCCGAACCCGATGGCCTTTAGCTCATGAGCGAATTACATCAACTCTGTCATCCTGAGCGAAGCGCCGTAGGCGCGCAGTCGAAGGACCCCGAAAGTGGTCGCACAACCGCAGCAGATCGAACCTTTTCAACCGAGCTACGCCGCTATCCAAGGCACGAAGGTGAAGTGAAGCTACGAATGAAAACGCTTCGACGAATTATGGGCATTGCGCTGCTCGCTTTCGCTCCCCTTACCCACGCCCAAACACCCACCCCCACCTCGCCCATCGTCTTCGCTTACTTCCAGGAGCCCGCCAACCAGGGCATCTACTTCGCCCTCAGCCGCGACGGCTACACCTTCACCCCGCTCAACGACGGCCAACCCTGGCTCAAGCCCGACCAACCCGCCGAGCTGATGCGCGACGTCTACATCACCCGCACTCCAGATGGCGCACACTTCCGCATGGTCTTCACCTGGGCCTGGCACGGCAACGCCATCGGCATCTCCGACTCCGACGACCTCCTCCACTGGTCGCCCCAGCGCCGCGTAGAAATCATGTCAGCCTTTTCCAGCGTGCAGAACACCTGGGCGCCCGAGACTTACTGGGATGAGCAGACCAAAGACTGGCTCATCATCTGGTCTAGCAACTTCAAGGCGAACACAACTCCGGGTGCCCCATTCATGACGACAGCCTCATCGTCGTCATGGGTGGGGTCCGAAGGCCTTCGCATCTGGTCAGCCCACACGGCCGACTGGCAAACCTTCTCTACGCCTAAAAAGTTCTTCGACCGCGGCTTCCCCGTTATCGACGCCACACTGTTCCACCGCACCCTCAACCACAAGAGCGACGTCGTCATGGTCTTCAAAGACCAGACCACCGACCCGCTGCGTTACAACGAGCGCTGGGCTTCTGCTCCGACAGTGAATGGCCCCTGGGGTCCAGTCTCCGCGCCCATCAACGAGCCATGGTCCGAAGGCCCCAGCGTCATCCAGGTTGGCGACAAGTTCATCGTCTACTACGACCACTACCGCCCGCCCAATCCACGCTATGAAGGCGTCGAAACTATCGACTGGGTCCACTGGACCAGCGTCGACGACAAGATGCACTTCCCCACCGGCGCCAAGCACGGCAGCTTCTTCCGCGTCACCGAAGCCGAAGCCCAGCGTCTCCTCGCCCGCCACGACCCCAATCCTTAAACTCGACTGATTGACAAAACGTCGCGTAGCTGACCCCTCTCAATTTCCAATCATTCGGTCGACGCACACTAAGGTCCGGACCTAAGTCTTTTCCTTGGAAGATTTTGCGCAAAAAGGAGGGGGGTGGGGTAGCTCCTTAATCCTCAAAAAGCCAGTCCAGATTCGGAGGCTGCTTGCTATCCGGATCGAATCTCACATGCGGAGTCACGTGTGTGTCCTCCGGAATAAATCCGAGCACCACATACGCTCCCTTCCCAAGATCCAAATCATTCTCGCCCGCCGGCAGCGGCTTCGCCCACACACTGATCGGCAAGCCCCTGGCCTCTGAAACCGCGTTCGGCAGAAGAATGTTCCACTGCTCCGTGTCCGGTGACACATTCACCTGCTTGCGCGAGTTGGATTTGAAGAAGCCGACGAGAATCTGCGCGGGTTTGTCGAGCGTGAAGTGAATCGGGGTCTCCTGGTGCGTGGAGACTCGAATTCCTTTCAGGCCATCGAGTTCCGGCGCCACTGAAGTGATGGGCGCGTCCTGATCGCTGTAGAGGCTTGCGCCTTTGGCGACTGTGAACGCTTCGCCCCCGCCGGGCTGCAGAGTGAATCCGACTTCGGGGAGTTGATGTGGTTTTGCTTCAGAGATTTGCGAGCCGGAGCGAAGGGCGGAAAGACGGTTGTCGAAGGTTGCTAGTTCCTTTTGGTAGACGGGGAGCAGATCGCGCCAGTGATTGGTTTGTGGGCCGCCGCGAACGGGAATCTGCCGTTGTGAGGTTTGCATTCCGGCGGCGTTTCGGTAGGTTTTATCGGTGATTTGAGTAAGTTCTGCGAAGTTTTCGACGCTTTCGGCGAGCAAGGTGCGCGCTTGGGTGAGGTCGGAGATGTTGTGATCGTAGCCGTAGCGCATGACCAGCGCGGCAGCCTGCACCTTCGCGTTGTAGAACGCCATGAGGTACTGGATTGCGCGCATGTCGTTCACGATGCGGCCGTACTCAGGCTTTGCATCGGCGGCGATTCCGGGAGCCGCAGCTTCGGCTTCGATGACGGCTTGGGTGGACTTTTGCGCGGCCTCGGCGGCGACGCTGAGGGGGTTTTCGCCGTGATGCTTCACGCCGTGGACTTCGTTCGCGACCCACTCGTCGAGGCGTTCGCCATCGGGTGCGTCGGCGGTCCAGAGTGTTTGTGCTGGATTGAAGCGGGCGTCGTCGATGAGTTGCGGCATCGTCATGCCGAGCGAGAGAACTTCGCGATTGCCTTCGGTGATGCCGAGGCGGCGAACGACTTCGGGAGCGCACTGGCCGGAGAGCTCGTAGGCGGCGAGGAGATGCGCTCCGGTCTGCATCAGGTCGGCGGTGGGTTTGCTCTTTTCGGCGGCGATGGTCTGGATGCTTTCGAGACCGACCACATCTGGGCTGTGGCCTTGCGCGTTCACACCGCCGGGAACTGCAAAGCGGCGTGCGAACTGCTCGCTCCAGTAGGTCTGTTCGAGCGCCGGATCACGCTCGGGGTTCCACGCATAGCGCGCCCAGGTTGCGAACCAGATCCAGTCGCGGTCGGTCTGGATGAGGAGCGGTTCGGTTTTGTCGGCGCTGTAGGGCCAGTCCCAGTAGCGCAATGGGTAGACGTGTACACCGCGGATGCCGAGGCGGATGAAGTTGCTCTCGGTCTGGCGAACGAAGGTTGGGTCCCCCCAGCGGAAGGGCTCGAGATTGGAGAGCAGATGGATGTTGACGATGGTGTCGTTCGATTCTTTGATCATCGATTCGAACTTCTGCTTCACGCTGCCGCGAATGTTGGTCCAGGTGAGTGATTCGCCGTTCCACTTCCACATGGTGTCGATGTTGGAGTAGAGCGGGCGGCCCTCGGCCATGGCCGCGTCGATATCGGTTGCGTGAGCGCGGACGACGATGGGCGGCTGCGGTACGGGATGACCGACTGCTTTCTCTTCTTCGGCAAGGCCGTCGAGCACACCGGGAATGATCGTCTTCGACAGCCACTCGGGGCCGTAGTGAGGTCCCATCGCTTCGCCGAGCGTCATGAAGATGCCGACGTTCGGATAGTTCCGGATGAATTCTGAGATGCAGTAGCGCGTGTACTCGCTCGCGAGTGGCGTGGGTGCGGAGAGGTGGTAAGGAACGTGATGCGCGCGCGCGAAGGCGTGCGAAAGATGGATGTCATAGAAGCCCTGCAGAATCCAGATCCCGCGCTTGTCGGCTTCGGCGGTGATCCAGCGAAACATTGCGATGTTCTCGTCGAGCTGCGCGGTGGGAAGCTCTTGGGCTTCGGGGTACTTGGGCAGCTTCAGCAGGGATGTGAATGGATGGCCGTTCCAGAGGAAGAGTGCGTTGGTGCGTTGCTCAGCGAGCTGGTCAAGATATTTGGTCCACTGCGCCTTGTCGTAGAACCAGGGGAAGTCTTTGGGCGTGTAGGGATAGTCGTACTCGGCGCCTTCGTAGGTTATCTCGGGTTTCTGCAGACCGATGACGGCGCCGCGAATGTGGAGTTGCGGGTGATCTTCGAAGTCGAGTTGCTTTGGAAGAGTGCCGCCGGCGTGGATGCGGTCGATGAGCTCTTCGGCGCCGTAGAGAACGCCGGAGGGATCGGAGCCAGAGATGACGACGGTGTTGCCGATGCGCTTGAGGACGAAGGCCTCCTTGGCGCCGGGCCACACGTCGGGGATCTCTCTGCTGTAGGGCGCGAAGAGCGGATCGTGTTCGACGGCGAGGAGGATACGCTCGTCGTGGACGAGTTTGGCAACGGCTTCGCGCAGCTGTTGCGCAGCGTATTGCTCGCGCGGCGTGGCGTGAGATGACGTCTCAACGCGCGGTGTGGCGAATGCGGTGAGCGGTGCGGCGAGGATGATTAGCGAGAGTAGGGTGCGCATCGGATTTAAGGCTGTAGATCTGGCTTTGAGTGGATGTAGTCGAAGTCGCCGGATTCAGTTTTCAGTTCGCAGTCTTCAGTTCGCAGTTGTTTTCGGAGTTAGTCAGGAATTTCAGCAGTGGGAGCTTTGCCGGTGGGCTTGCCGACGACGTCGGAGACTTTGCGGAAGACGATGGCATGGTAGGGCTTGTTGGGGAGCTCGACGCGCGATTTGCCGGAGAACGTGCCGGGCAGTTTCGTCTCGGTCATCTCGAACGGGTCGATGAGTGCGGCTTCGAAGTTGACGGTGTTGGGCAGCGGGAAGTCGTAGCGCGCGGGGCGGTGGTAGTCGAAGTACCAGAGGTAGAGCTGGTTGGGTGTGTCTGCGGAAAGGTAGTAGGAGCCTTCGTACTCGTTGAGGCCGACGTTGGTCGAGCGGGCGATGAGATCGTGCAGAAACTTGATGCGTGGAGCGGAGTCGCCGCGAAGACGGCCGGCATCGGACCAGCTCGCTTCGTGCGCGTGCGGGCCGGAGTCGTCGCTGATGAAGACTTCGCCATGTGAGGCGTAGCTGCCGTAGATGATGGCGAGCCAAAAGCGGCGCGTCATTTCTTCTGCGGAGAGATTGCCCCAGCGGCGCTCGACGTCGCCTTCGTACTGGATCTCGTCATAGATGATGGGCTTGTTCCAGGCGAGGCGGCGGTCGGCGGATTTTTCGAAGTCGTAGCTCTGCAGACTGGCGTGCGTGCACCAGGGTTTGGAGTGATCATAGATGACCCGTGAGTGGTGGATGGACCGTAGGTGGCTGTAGGGGTCTTCGGCCTGAACGATGCGGAAGAAGCGGTCCCAGTCGGACATGGTCTTGGCGCGGACGAGGTCGTACTCGTTGGCGATGGACCACCAGACGTTGCGGAAGGCGGAGAGGCGCGCGATGACGTAGCGGAGGTAGAAGTCGTCGGCTTCGTTGGGCATGATCTTGTAGCCCCAAGCGTCGTAGGGGTGGAAGAGGATGCAGTCGGCTTCGATATTGGCGGCCTGGAGTTGAAGGAGGCGTTTTTCGAGGCGTTGGAAGTACTCCGGGTTGAAGCGTGTGTAGTCGTTGGCTTTTCCGGTGGCGTCGGGCGTGCCGGTGGTGGGGAACGGCAACATCTGTTCACCCTGACCGAGCGGTTTGGGGAGGACGCAGGCGCGGGTCTTGTTGAAGTTGCCGGTCATGCCGGCGAGCGAGTTCGCAGCGTTCTCATCCGAGGTGAAGAAGAAGGCGTAAGTTGTGGTGCCGAAGGGGAAGTACGGCGTGCCGTCCGCGTGCTCGAAATGGAACTGATGCGCTGTGGTGACGGGGCCATGGTTGCCAGCCTTGGGCGGCGTGCACGTAAGGCGGCCGGTGTGGCCGTTGAGGTCGGCTGCGGAGCTGATGGTTTTGTAGGTCCAGACGCCGGGGGTGTCGGGCATGAAACGGATGCGGAAGGTGCCGTCGCCGTCGTAGAAACCCTTTACCTCGACGGTGCGGTGCTCGTGGGTGAACTGGGCGGAGAGGGTGACGTCGCGGAAGGGATTCCCGCTGGATGGGCCTTTCAGAGCGATCTCAAAGAGGCCCCATTGCTCAGTTTCAGCGGATCCCGCGGGAGGGACATGCGACTGTGCAGAGAGGACTTGCGTGTTGAGGGCTGCGGCGACGGCAGTGGCGCCGCCGAGTTTCAGCACATCTCTGCGATGCATGCGGGTCCTTTCGGTAGTCCTTGTAGTGCTGCGTCGGGTTATTGAAAATTATGTACCAAAACTGAAATATACGCGATATCTTACAATAGCGCTCGGGCCCGGAAGATGCGTTTGCGGTGCAATTCCGGCACAAAGACAGGTTAAGAATGGCGACGAATCCGGCAACAAAGAAGAGCGTGCGGCGACGGATCCCGAAGTGGGCACTCCAGAACGGCGATGGAGCACCGGGCGATGAGGTGTACTACCTCCGTTCGATCGGGCGAGCGCTCGATGTTCTGGATTGTTTCGATGGGCAGACGCCGTTGTCGCTGAAGGAGATCAGCGCGAAGATGCGGCTGCCGGAGTCGACGCTATTTCGCGTGTTGCGGACGCTGGAACGGCATGAATATCTGCAGCAGGACCGCGATGGGACCTATCAGTTGTCGCCACGGCTGATCTTCGGCTGGCTGGTGCGGGCGGCGGATCACGTGCGTGAGGTGGCTCGGCCGGAGATGGAGCGGCTGGTGAATACGTTCAACGAGACGGCGAGCCTGGCGTTCCTGTTCGACGACCGGATCCACGTGCTGGATTGCATGGAGACGTTCCACGAGATCCGGATGACGAACAAGATTGGGCGCGTGCTGCCTCCTCACTGCTCGGCATTGGGAAAGGCGATAACTGCTTTTCAGGATAGGCGCTTAGCGGATCGGATGCTGGAGGTCTATGGCTTGACGGCACGGACGCCGCACACGATTACGGACCGGCAAAAGCTGTTTGCCGAGTACAACGTGATTCGTGAGAGTGGAGTCGCGTGCGACCGCGAGGAGTCGATTCGGGGCGGAATCTGCTATGGGGCTGCGATCCAGGCAGCGGGCAAACCGGTGAAGGCGGCGATCAGCATCTCGACACCGACGACGCGAATGGACGTGGGGCGGGAGAAGGAAACGCGGGCGGCGGTGCTGGAGGCTGCGGCGGAGGTTGGGCGCAGGCTGTAGGTTTTTCATAGGTTGTGGCAATTAGTGGAAGATAATTTTCAAAATGCTTGACATCCATTCGTAGGCTTCGCTAGTTTTGTGGACGGTCGCAGAACCCCCGCGAAATTTCCCAGGAGTTCCACGAATGAAACGTAGCGCCCTTATTGCCCTTCTCTGTTTCAGTTGTGTTGCATTTGGCCAGGAAACACGTTCCACACTGACAGGTCACGTATCGGATCCATCGGGAGCGCGGATTCCTGATGCGACGGTGCGCGTGATGGACACGGATACCGGTGTGGTGACCAACGCGAAGTCAAACTCGGCCGGAGATTACACCGTTCCCTTCCTTCAGCCGGGGAACTACCGCGTAGAGGCGTCGCATGAGGGATTCAAGACCTACACGCACACGGGTCTGGTGCTGCAGACGGAACAGACGGTGACGGAAAACATCACGCTACCTGTGGGTGGAACGAGCGAGACGATAACGGTGCAAGGCGAGAATCCGATGGTGGATACGGCGGATGCGAGCACCGGAGACACTCTGACGGCGGAGCAGGTGGAAGAGCTGCCCTCGAACGGGCGGTCGCCGCTCGGCTTCGCGCACCTCGAGTATGGGGTGGTCGCGAAGGGCAAACACGCGGAGTCGCAGACGACACCCTTTGGAAATTCGACTGCGGATGATTTCTCTGTCGGTGGTGGAGCTTCTTCCTCAAACGAGCTTCTGCTGAACGGTGTTCCGAATATGCAGGATTCCAGCAGGACGGCAGGGTACAGCCCGCAGCTTGATTCGGTGGACGCCGTGCACGTCGATCTATTCACCGCGAACGCGGCAATGGGTGATTCCTCGGGAGGCACCGTCAACATCACGACGAAGTCCGGCACAAACCAGTATCACGGGACGGTATCGGAGTACTATGCGGGTTCACGACCGCTGCAGGCGAAGCCCTACTTTCAGCCGGTGGGCGTGGAAGCCTCATCAACCCACTTCAATCAGTTCGGTGCGACGATCGGTGGACCAGTGTGGTTCCCGAAGATTTATAACGGCCGCAATAAGCTTTTCTTCTTCTATGCCTTCGAGGGTTATCGCGGGAATGCTCCTGCAACCACGATCACAACAGTGCCGACGGCTGCGGAACGTACTGGCGACTTCTCCGCACTGCTTAACCTCGGCACCAACATTACGGTGACGCGCTGCAAGGGCGTCACGTCGACGATCAACAGCTACCAGTTATTCAACCCGTACTCTGGTGTGGCGGATCCGCAATGCCCCGGGCAGACGCTTCGTTCGCCGATTCCGGGCAATGTGCTCTCGAACGCTGGCCTATCGGTGAGCCCGGTGGCGCAAGCGTATCTAAAGCTGATTCCGCTGCCGAACTACAGCGGCGCGTCGACGAAATCAGACGGCGAAAACAACTTCTTCGCCGACGATCCCACATCCAATCGCTACTACTCACAGTCCGGACGTCTGGACTATAACCTCTCCACTACGAACCGGCTTTCTTTCGAAGCGCATGAGAGCAAGTACACGAACGCGCAGTCGAATATCTTCGCTGACCCGCTTACGGGAACATCCTCGATCGTTGTGCTGTGGGGCGGCTTTGCCGAAGATGTTCATAATTTCAACCCATCGACGAGTCTCGACGTGCGTCTTGGCCTCAGCCGCTCGGAAAACAGTTCAACGCCGAATAGCCTTGGAATCAACCCTACGTCGCTTGGGTTCGCCAGTTACCTCGGGGCCAACTCTACGGCTCCAGCGATTCCATACCTGACCTTCTCGGATAATGGGGCAACGATCCCCAGTCTGAGCGCCAATCCTGGCAACCAGGCGTACTTTGATACGGTCCAGCTTTACAGCAGCTTCAACAAGATCATTGGCCGCCACTCGCTGAAGTTCGGTGAGGACATCCGTGCCAACAAGGACTCCACGCTAGGCCCGGGGTCAGCGAATGGGCAGTTCGCCTTCTCGGCTGGATCCGGTTCGGGCATCGCACTCGGCAGTTCCGCGGGTGCGCCCAGCTTCGGCGGCGGATTCGCGCTGTTCGATCTCGGTCTGCCTACGAGTGGAAGCGAGACGATCGCGACCCGCTTTCAATACAACAACTGGTACTTCGCCGGGTTTGCACAAGACGATTGGAAGGTGATGTCGAACCTGACTATCAGCGCAGGCATACGCCTGGAGCATGAGACGCCGATTGTGGAGAGCAACAACCGAATGGTGGCGACATGGAATCCCAGCGCCATTAATGGATTGACCGCCGCTGCGGAAAAGGCATATGCCGCAGCGCCCAACGCAAGCCTACCGGCTTCGGCGTTTTTGCCGACGGGCGGCATCGTTTACGCATCACCGTCACAGCGCAACAGCTACAACACTGCGCCGCTCTACGCGAGCCCGCGAATTGGGTTCGCGTACTCGCCTCCGTGGTCCAACGGGACGCTCGCGATACGGGGCGGGTTCGCGGTGTACTTGAATCCGTTCAACGATTACAACGCCGGCCAAGCTTATGGCTATACAGCAACCTCGACGTACATCAATTCGAACCTGTCAACGGGTGTGCCGACGTCGACACTCGCCGATCCGTTCAATCCGAGCGTGAATCCGATCATTCAGCCGGTAGGCAATGCTCTCGGAGTGAATACGAACCTGGGTGGCCAGGTCGTGTACATCGATCCGAATCCCAAGGTTGCGTACGTGGAGAAGACGTCGCTCGATGTCGAAAAGCAGTTTGGCAAATCATGGATGGTCGAGATTGGCGGCTTCAGCGCTCACGGTGTGCACCTGTCCTATCAGAACCAGATCAGTTCGACAGCTCTTCTGCCGTTCCTCAGCCATTCGCAATACGCTGACACGACCGTTACAAACTTTTTCAAAGCCAGCGTGACAAATCCTTTCTATGGACTCTATCCAGCGGGCACCACGACGGTCGGTCTGAATACCTCGAAGACGACGACGGTTGCACAACTGCTGCAGGGTTATCCGGAGTACACAGCGGTGTATGAGCAGTTGGTGCCAGGTGAGAACTCCCAGTTCAATTCACTGAACGCGCGGCTGGAGAAGAGGATGTCTCACGGCTTCGAGTTCAACATCAACTACGAATATTCCAGGCTGCTCGGTGCGCAGTCACAGCTTAATCCGGGTGGGCCGTTGTGGTACGGCGAAACGACTTCGGATTTCCCGCAGCACCTCGCGGCGACGGGCATCTTTGCGCTCCCGTTTGGACGCGGGCAGCGGTTCCTTAATGAGTCTCGTGTGGCTGACGAAATCGTCGGCGGATGGCGCTTAACGGCTATCTACCAGGCACTCTCAGGTACTCCCATCCAGTGGAGCACGAATGTCTCCTACACCGGCAACTTCAGCAACTTCCATAACCACCCACACGACGCGAGCGGCGATGCATCCTTCAACACCGCTGGATTCGACACGATCAATACTGATCCTGCGGCCAGCACGAACGCTCCAAACGCGTTCAACTATCGCACCTTTCCGGAGTATCTGCTGCGTTCGGACGGAAATAACAACTGGGACTTCTCTATCCTGAAGGACTTCACCCTGGGTGAGCGATTCGTGATCCAACCACGAGTTGACGCGTTCAACGCGCTCAATCACGCACAGTTCTCGTCGGCGAATGTGAGCCCCACCTCGAAGGCGTTCGGAACGATCACTAGCCAGTTGAACTCGGGACGTAATCTCCAGGGTGGTATTCACATCCTGTTCTAGACGAGGAAGAGTTGCGGCAACGGAGGGAGCGCCGAGGCGCTCTCTCTTTTTTGTAGCGGGCGCTAGTGGAAGCGCAGAATGTGAGTCGTGCCCGGGTCGGCTTTGAGCGTGAGCAGACCGTCGGAGGTGGATTGCGCCTGGATGTGTTTGCCGTTGCGAAGGACCGCCGAGGCCTTCTGGCCTTGCGGTGTTGCGATGTGCAGTGTGCCTCCAATCGTTGACCGCAGGGTCGCTTCCATGGCGCGTCCGTCCGACCACTCGAGATCGATCTCCACTCCGCCGCGCGCGCGCAGCCCGCGGAAGCTGCCATTTGGCCATGCCTTAGGGAGTGCCGGCAAGAGACGGATGATGTGCGGGGACTGAGTGGAGGTTTGTGGCGGAGTCAATGGTGTTTCGGCGTGTGACTGCAGGAGCATTTCGATGAACGCGTTTGGTGCGCCGAGATTGCCGTCGATCTGAAACGGCGAGTTTTCCTTCACACCGCAGACGTCGAACAGATTGCCGCGTGTGCTGTCGCGCAGGAGCGCGAGGATGTTTTCGTAGCAGGCGTCGCCGTCGCCGAGGCGCGCCATGCAGTTGATGATCCAGGCGCGTGACCAGCCGGTGGATCCTCCGCCGGCTGCAAGGCGCTTGTCGAGCACGAGACGGGCGGCATGGGCGAGCTCGGGTGTTCCCTGCACCGTGATCTGGTCCTCAGGGAAGAGGCCGAAGAGGTGTGAGATGTGGCGGTGACCAGGCTCGTGGTCCTTGTAATCGACCTGCCACTCCTGCAGACGGCCGTCGTGGCCGATCTGAAAGGGTGGGAGTTGCGACCATGCGTTGCGGACTCGTGCGAGGAGATCTTCGTCTTGAGCCAGTAATGTTTTGTTGCTCTCGGGCGCGAGGGTCTTCAAGTTGTCCGCGCTCTCGAGCAGTCGCCAGAAGACCGCGCGAACGATAGAGATATCCATCGTGGGCCCCATGCAGAGGTTGTAGGATTTGCCATTGGGGAGTTGGTAGGCGTTCTCTGGCGAGCAGGATGGGCCAGTGACGAGGTAGCCGGTGTGCGGATCGCGCACGAGATAGTCCAGCAGGAAGATGGCGTTCTCGCGCAGAGTCGGATAAGTGTGCTCTGCGAGGAAACGGATGTCGCCCGTGTAGCTGTAGTAGCGCCAGAGATGCAGCGAGAGCCAATTAGCACCCATGGGCCAGACACCGCCGCCGAGTGCGTCGATCGGACACGCGTCTCCCCAGATGTCAGTGTTGTGGTGGACGACTGAGCCATTTGCGCGATAGATCTCCTTCGCCGTGAGCTCGCCGGGGCCGAGGGTTGCGTGAAGCAGATCGAAAAGCGGCAAGTGGAGCTCGGCGAGATTGGCGCTCTCGGCGAACCAGTAGTTCATCTCAGCGTTGATGTTGACGGTGTACTTGGAGCCCCAAGGTGGATCGACGGAATCGTTCCAAATGCCTTGCAGATTTGCCGCGAGCGTACCAGGGCGAGAGCTCGAGATAAGCATGTAGCGGCCGAACTGGAAGTAGATGGGCAGCAGATGGATGTCTTCGCCGCCGGCCTTGATGGCAGCCAGGCGTTTGTCGGTTGGAATCGATGCGTTCGGATCAGAACCGAAGCTTATGTTCGCGCGGCGGAAGTAGCGCTGATGATCTTCAGTGTGACGATGACGGAGGTCCGCATACGAGCGGCGCGATGCCTGGACCAGATTGCGATTTACGGCTGCACCCATCGCATCGGGATCGCCGGTGAGGACGTCAGCATCGACTCCGCTGCTCACGCCGGCGTGCGCGGGGAAGCGGTAGCTGGTGGCGCAATCGATGAAGAGAGTGATGGTGTCCGCGGAGGCGATTTCGAGCTCATTGTCGTCGTTGTTTTTGGCGGGCAGAATTTTTCCGCCTTCAGGAAGAGCCAGCAGCTCTGCGTGAAAGCGCACGCCTGTCTGATGTTCTTTCACGGGCAGACCCGGGTTGTCGTTTACGGGAAGAGCCTGTCCTTTCATGACAAGCCGGTCGTTTGCAGATCGTTTTGTCTCGAAGCTGCCGGGCCGATCGAGTGAGAGCCGCACATGCAGAGTGCCGGGTTTGTCTGCGGCCAGGCGCACCACGATCACCTGATCCGGTGCGGAGGAAAAGATCTCTCGTGTGCAGGTGACGCCATTGTGGCGAAAAGTAGTCTTCGCGATCGCGGTGTCGAGGTCGAGTTGGAGGCCGTAGCCCTCGACGTTGACCTCGGGCGTCAGGCCCATCGGTGAGAAATCCAGGTGGAGATCGCCGAGCGTCTGGTAGCAAGGCATTCGGCGTGGGATGGAGAGGACGTCGCTGACAGCCAGGGCCTGAGCGTCGGCGATGTTGCCGGCGAATAGCATATCGCGGATGCGCGGGATCGCCGCGGCTGCCTTGGGGTTGTTGCGGTCGCGGTTGGGCTCGCCGTCCCAGATCGACTCCTCGTTCAACTGCAGGCGATCGACGCTGGGCACGCCGAAGACCATCGCGCCGAGCCTGCCATTGCCTACCGGGAGTGCGTCCGGCCACTTCGATGCCGGTTGCGCAAAGTGCAGAGTGTAAGGACTGGGAATGTCGTCCGGTTGAACCTGAAGCGCGTGGAGATTTCGGGCGATGCTGCCCTCTGTAATGAGGGCTGTTGCAGCTGCGGTCCCGGAGAGAAAGCTCCGTCGCGTGATCCTGGGGCGTTGATGTCTCATGGCTTTCTGTTCCGTGTGGAATTGTGGAGTTCGAATGCGATAGCGGTGTAGGGTGCCGCGGTAGCGGCCGCACTGTACTGGCCGCTCACGGATGCGAGCTTCACATTTTGTTTGGAGTCGATGGCAGCAGCGCTTAGCAGAGCCGATGGCTTGCAGAGTAGGCCTGCCGGCAGCCTGCACGTGCACGCCGCGTCGGATTTGTTGATGATCGCCAGCTCCAGCTTGCCAGCGCGTTCGAAGACAAAGGCATCCACCAGGGGATTCGCATTCTCGAGTGTCGACGTGACGAGTTGCGCGCCGATAAATTGCTGCGCGAATCTCATGCCGAAGAACACTGGCCTGCGCGTGAAGCCCGTCGAGGGCGCTCCTGCAATGGGTGTGTAGTAGCCGTTTCCGCCGCCGTGGAGATTGACGCCGGTCCAACCGCGCGCGGCACAATCGAGCATGTAGTCGGCACACCATAGCGCGGAGGCGAACGTATCGGAGACGCCGGGCTTGCCTCCATCCCAGCATGAGTTCCCTTCCGACATGCGATAGGGCAGATGGGCGAGCTGCTGCGCTTCCGCAATGATGTGCAGATCGCTTGCTTTCAGCGTTGCAGTTTTCGGATCAGGCTGGAGCAGATTCTGGATGGTGGCTTCAGGTGAACTTGAGGGACCCATTGCATAGTAGTGGCTCGTCAACAAAATCACGCTGGGGTGTTTCGGCGCTTCCTTCGCGAACGCGGTGAGATATGGGAGCTTGTTGGAGATATCAGGCCCCGCAAATTTCGCCTGCGGAACCACAGCCAGGATGGCGGAGTGGAAGCGATTCCATTCGGAGAGGAAGTCGTCCGGACCGTAGGTCTCGGGACGGAATCGGCGGCGAAAGCTGTCTGGCTCGTTGCCGATCTGAAAAGCCAGCAGCCGCGGGCCAAGGATCTTCTGCGCGGCCGTAGCCTCGCGAACCGCATTCTCGATAGTTCCCTGCCCAAGGTTCAAACCGTAAAGGCAGGACCAGTTGGTCGCATTGAGGAACTCGCGCAGATTGCGCAGCGCGACGGATGAGGTGATCGTTCCGTGCTTGACGATCTTCGAGGTGTCTGGACCGAAGACCTCAAACGGCGGTGGCCCCGGTGGCGACTCATCGGCGTAGGTTGTGTACTCGCTGGACCCGCCGCCGATCCTGAGATTGCCGCGCGACGCGAGTTCGCGAAAGAGATCGATGAGTTGATGATTCTTGGCAGAAAAAAAGTCGGGGTTGGCTAGTTGAGCGCTTTCGTAGGACAGTCCGAAAAATTCATCCGGGATCGCAGAGTTCGGCTGGACATCCCCAATCGTCAGCGATACCGCCGGCTGCGCGGCTGATTGTGCGGAAGACGGCAGACACCCGCCTGCCGTGAAGCTGGCCAATGCAGCAAGAAATTCACGCCTGTTCAAGCCAGCTCTCCGGGATGGAAGAATCTTCTATTGCCTGAGATCATGCTGCGCACCCCATCGGCTGGATCTTTAAGCGGTCGGCACCGTATGTTCGTATAGGGCGGACCTTCCGATCCGAAACAATTCCCTTCTACTTATCTTGCACGCACGCAAAAGAAGGAACAAGCATGAGAGCTGTATCGCTGCAGGGGCCTGGACATGCGGAGGTAATTGACGTCCGCGAGCCCAAACAGAAAGCCGGGGAACTGTTGCTGAAGGTCGAGATGGTAGGCCTCTGCGGGACAGATCTGAACAGCTTCCGCGGGCGGAATCCTCTCGTCACATTTCCCAGAGTGATCGGGCACGAGATTGCCGCGACAGTGGTGGAGGGATCTGCGAAGGTGCCCGCGGGAACGCGGGTCACGGTGTCGCCTTACACGAGTTGCGGTGCATGTGCCGCGTGCCTGAGTGATCGTGTCAACGCCTGCAAGAACAATCAGACCTTTGGCGTTCAACGTGACGGAGCGTTGACCGAATGGATCTCAGTTCCGGAGGAGAAAGTTTATGCGTCTCCTCTTTCGTTGAAGGAGCTGTGCATCGTCGAACCCCTGACTGTCGGCGTTCATGCTGTCGCTCGAGGACGTGTGAGCTCAAAGGATGTTGTCGCGGTGTTTGGCTGCGGAGGCGTCGGACTTGGCGCGATCGCCGGAGCTGCCTTTCGTGGAGCGCGCACGATTGCGATTGATGTCGACGACGAGAAGCTCAACACAGCGCGTGCTGCCGGTGCGACGGACGTCATTCACTCATTGAATGAAGATGTTCATGCTCGTTTGGAGGAAATAACCGACGGACATAGCCCTTCAGTTGTGATCGAGGCTATCGGCCTGCCGGAGACGTTTGTAGGCGCAGTCGAAGAGGTAGCCTTCACCGGCAGAGTGGTCTACATCGGATATGCGAAACAGCCGGTCGCGTACGATACACGTCTCTTCGTGCAGAAGGAGCTGGACGTGATGGGATCGCGAAACGCGCTGCCGCAGGACTTCCGCGAAGTAATTGCGATGCTTGAGGCCGGACGTTTTCCCGTAGATGCGGCGGTCTCGACGATGATTTGCATGGAAGACGTGCCTGGCATTCTCGAACGATGGTCGGAAGCGCCTGCGGCCTTCCGAAAGATTATGGTCCAGGTGGGGTAATCCCGAATTCACCCCTGCGCTTCGACCTTTTCGACCGGAGAGGACGAACTATTCGGCAGCGATAAACGCCATTGGAGCGCGCGTCTTACCTTGGTGAACCTGGCAAACAGTATGTGCTGTACAACTTCCTCTTCACCTTCAGCGGAATTTACTGTGAAGCGGATTGCGTGACGTTGTGCTGAGCTAGTGCACATGAATCGCCACAAGCTTGCTTTGCACCGGGACGCCACCCGCTATCCTCGTCCCAATCACCGCTTCGAAAGGTCGGATCGTATCCCCAGGGCCGGCAGCTGCTTTCAAAAGCTGCGCTGCACCACTCGGGGTGCAGGAAAATTCTACGGCCGCCTGGGTTCCGAAAGTTGTGAGTCCGCTGAATATCAGCATCTTACGTCCGGATTCGAGGCCGGGCATGAAGGCCAAAATGGCATAGTCCTGAGTAAGCGGTTGCTCAGCGCGAGAATAGAGAGCGCTCTCTCCCGGTCCCGGATGCCGATTAGCGATTCCTGAGTAACCATCGCCGGCCACGTGAGTGAAATCCGAGTTTGCGTCAATCTCACGCAATGCCGGATTTTCGGAGGCGGCTCCAATAAAGATCAGGTTCCGTCGTCTGGCTTCATCCCAAGTGACCAAAAGGCTGCGTTTCAATGTGAAAGTCGCCCGATGGCCATCAAAAAGCCGGGTCAGTTCATAGACACTGTTTACCTCACCGATACCCGTATATGTCTCATTCGTCGGGGATTCCCCTGCTTGACGGGGATCGCTCACCGAGGAAGACGCACGCAGTCCATCCTTGGAATTTCCGAGGAAAACAGCATTGCTAAAGATGACGAGAGGCGGATCTCCGGTCCAGAACGGACCCCACAAGCGGTCTAACGTCGCGTCACTTTGCGGGCGGTGCCAGCGCATGCCCAACCAAGTCCCGACCGCAAGGAGAGTGGCGAATGCCAAACCAAGTACGAGCCACAAGGTGCGGCGCTTTTTGTGAAGGTCAACTGGCTGGACAGGCTCAGGGTCCAAAGAGGCACGGGCCGGCTCAGGATCGAGTGGGGGAATGCGGTCGATTTCTGGAGGACCTAGAACATTGAGCCTGACTCGGTGTTGGAAGACGGGTCGATAGTGCCCCTTAGGGATTTCAACCGTGATTTCCTCGTCGATGCCCTCATTCTCAAAATACTCAGACAGCTTCCGCCGGAGATGGCGAGCGTAATTTCGAACGATGTTATCTTCGCCGGTGTGGAACGATTGTGGGCGGCCGAGCGCCTGAATACCGATTTGGTACTCGGTGATCTCCTCCTCGCGTCCGCGAAGCTTCCGATCGCAGACGTAGAGAAGAAAGTTGGTCAGGAAAGGTGACCGCACAAAGGCCGGGGACGCAACGATGCGCTGGACAAGAGCCCACTCGTCACCTTCTGGGGCAAGCCGGGCGTCCGCGTCGATTGTATTTTGAATACTGCCCTTGATCATCGCCCCCGCAGTTGGCCCAATGACCGACGCAAGCTCGACATCCATGATCCGCGAAACATACTGATGCCGTCAACGAGGCCCCGCAGGGTCCATTCCACGGTGGAATGGACCCTGGGCCACGTTGTCTCAACTTCCGTCATGTTACTGAAAAACAGAGGCTTGCCCGAAGCAGACCCGTCTCGCCCCGTTCTGCACGGTGATACCACGTTTCTGCGACCATTGCGGCGAGTTATGGTTCTGTTCGCCCCGAAAAGTCCCGCTTGAATGAAGCGTCGCTTATTTCTTGCCGCGCGACAGCGACAGTATGGAGCGTTCGGCCACTTTTCGGCACCTTGAAATCAGACCAATGAACCAACGAATGGAATGCGCTTTTACAAATTTTGGAGGCTTGACTATGAACAGAATTAGTTTTCGCAGCTGGCGATCAGGCATCACCGGGCACTTGGGTGCCCTTGTGCTGCTCATCCTGTCAGCGTGCATGATTCACGCGCAAGTGGCAGGATCAGGAAACATTCAGGGCACGGTAACGGACGCGACAGGAGCTGTTGTGCCCAGCGCTAAGGTAGTTCTCGCCGACTCCGCATCGGGCGTTACGCACGTGACGCAATCGAACAGTGTGGGCGAGTTCCTTTTTCCCAACATGCAGATCGCGACCTACAACCTGAAAGTGACAGCGACCGGATTCGAGACGTTCGAACAGAGGAACATCGTTCTTGAGGTCGGCAGCAGTATTGCGATCAACCCCAAACTGACGATCGGCAAAACCGACGAAACGGTTGAAGTCCACGCTGACGCCCTGGCACTGCAAACCGAGGACACCTCTTTCAAGCAGACCATTGACAAGGCGGCCGTGAATGAGATGCCGCTGAATGGCCGACAGATGACGGCTCTGATTACGCTTTCCGGGGGATCAAGTCCGGCACCGGCAGGCGACTTTACAGGCAGCAAGTACTCTTACCAGACGATCTCCGTCTCCGTCGCAGGCGGCATGGGCAATACCACGGAGTGGAAGCTGGACGGCGGCAATAACAACGACTATATGTCGAACAGCAATCTGCCGTTCCCCTTCCCCGACGCTGTGCAGGAGTTCAGTGTGGAAGCAATCGACCTCGGCGCACGCGGAGGTGGACATTCCGGCGGCCTGGTCAACGTCATCACAAAGTCGGGCACCAACCAGTATCACGGCGACGCATTCGAATTCATCCGCAACAACTTTCTCGATGCCACTAACTTCTTTTCCGCGAGCAAGGATACTCTGCACCAGAATCAGTTCGGCGGAACCTTCGGCGGCCCCGTAATCCCGGGTCACAAGAAGCTCTTCGGCTTCGCCGGCTACCAGCGGACGGTTTCGAAATATTCCACGTCGGTCAACACCATGTACATCCCGACCGCGGCCAACTTGCAGGGCGACTTTTCCGTAACGGATCCGCCCCCTGGATCGGTGAGCAGCTGCGGAAATAGCCCTCAGCAACTTTACGATCCGCTGACGGGCAATCCGATTCCGGGCAATAAGTACGCCTCGCCGCCGGCATTCAATAAGCAGGCGCTAAACCTGATGAAGTACCTGCCGACGGCAAGTTCCCCGGGAGTGGCCTACTTCGACCCCAACTGCGGCGTCGTGAAATTCTCGCTGCCGGGCGCCGTCTTCGACAACCAGTTTGTGACGCGCGCAGACTACTACATCAGTGGGAAACACAGCCTTTACGGCCGTTACATGATCGATGGCTACCAGTTCCCCGCGTTCTTCTTCCCCAATAACATCCTGGTCACATTCCAGGCGCCCGGCCAGTACCAGCGGGTACAGACGGCAGTGGTGGGTGAAACCTGGACCATCTCTCCGAATCTGGTCAATAGCTTCCATGTCTCGGGATCTAAAAGGGTGGACAATCGTGCTCCTGCCCCCGGCATTAACAGCAATACCCTTGGCATCACCCAATACGACCAAATGTCGACCGGTCTAGTGCTCACGGCGTCGACCTCAGGTAAAAACGCCAACTGGAGCACGTATTGCGGAACATGCACCAACGGATTCTTCAATGTCGACAATGAAGGCGTATCTGACGACCTGACCTGGGTGAAAGGAAAGCACCAGGTCGCGATTGGCGGCGAATTTGTACGCGTTCACTTCAACGCCGTGGTCGGATATGACGCGAACGGGAAGTATACGTTCAACGGCGAATATAGTGGCAGCGGCCCCACGGGGCAACTGAACGGCAAGACTGTTTACGGCGACTCAAACCTCGACTTCCTGTGGGGCGCTCTGAGCGCGTTCGATCAAAGCAAGCAGCAGCAGCTTGCTCTCCGGGGCTCGGTTCCGAGTCTTTATATCGAAGACACTTATCATGCCAGCCCGCGCGTGACGGTTGTAGGCGGCATCCGCTGGTCACCGGAGTTCATGCCCTCGGACTACTTCAATCGCGGCACAACATTCGATTACAGCGCTTTCCTGGCCGGCAAAACCAGTTCGGTCTATCCAAACGCGCCGGCAGGTACCTTCTTTTACGGGGACCCCGGGGTGACCAGACAGTTCACCCAGAACTCTCCGTGGCTGTTCGATCCGAACCTCGGAGTCTCGTTGGATCCGTTTGGCCGCGGCAATACGGTTATTCGCGCTGGTGTGGAAATGGCATATGATCTGGCCAATTACTACACGACAAACCGTGTTCACCAGAATCCTCCCTTTGCCACAGACGCTGTTGCCAGCCCCATCGGGCCCATTTGCTTCAGCGAGCCGTGGTTGGCAGGTGGCACCGGCTATGGATGCAACATGGTTGGCGGCAGTAACACCAGCCCCTATCCGCAGCCAGCTCTGCCGACGGCTGCCCAGGCGGTCTTCCCAGCGCAGGCCCAGTACCTCGTACTTCCCAAGCAATTCCATATTTCTGACACTATTCAGTGGACGTTCAGCGTTCAGCACCAGTTCCCACGCGGCTGGCAGGCTCAAATCGACTACATCGGAACCAAAACCAGCCACATGCAGGCTGGTCTTG
Source organism: Acidobacteriaceae bacterium (assembly GCA_035944135.1). Taxonomy (NCBI): domain Bacteria; kingdom Pseudomonadati; phylum Acidobacteriota; class Terriglobia; order Terriglobales; family Acidobacteriaceae; species Acidobacteriaceae bacterium. The sequence goes on along the minus strand of DASZBM010000008.1, from coordinate 52,236 downwards.
GCCTCAGTCCGGCGATCTACACACCGGGAACCTGGGGTCCCAATGCGACGGGTTGCGGGCCAGTCGTGACCACCGGCCCTGCGGCCGTCGCCGCCGGGACTACCAATCCAAAGGTTGGCTCTCCCTGCTCGACGACCGCCAATCAGCGAGCGCGCTTCGCTCTGACCGAAGCTAGCCCGATTCAGGGCGATATGTATGCAGGAGGCGCAAGTTCTGCCACCATCGGCGATGTTGCCTGGGCGAACTATAACGGCATGGTAGCTACACTGCAGCACCGCCTATCATCCACCTTCAGCATGCTGTCGAACTACACCTGGTCGAAGTGCCTCAACACTCACGATGCGACCGGGGATACCGGCGGCAATGACGCTACGAATCCATACAACCAGGCCTTGGACTATGGGCGTTGCGGCTCCGACTATCGCAACATCTTCAATACGACATTGGTCGCCACGAGCAGATTTCCGCTCCAGGGCGTGGCTGGCTACCTCGCTAATAACTGGGAACTCGCACCGCTGTTCCATATCATGAGCGGCGCGCCGATCAACGTAACGAGTGGCTCGGATATTTCCCTGACGGACATTGGGAACGATCGTCCGAACCGCGTGCCCGGCGTAAACCCAATCAACCACGTGAAGATCCAGGGTGGAACTACAGCTACGACGCAGGCTACCCGCGGATACCTCAACCCCGCTGCTTTCTGTGCGAACAGCCCAACATCCCTGCCATGCCCCGATCCGGTTGCTCCCGGAACGTATGGAAACCTGAGCAGGAATGCCGTCAACGGACCGATGTTCTTCGAATTCGACGCTCAGCTCTCACGTATCTGGCCAGTAGCCGGAGATCGGTGGAAGTTGGATACTCGACTGGAAGCATTCAATGTCCTCAACCACCCGAACTTCGCCAACCCAAGCTCGAGCAATCCGTCGGGGAGCACATTCGGCACCATCACCTCCACGGCCGGCGGCGCGAGTATCGCGAATATTCCGGCACTAACCGCGAGGGTGTTCCAAGGCTCGGTAAAGATCATCTTCTGAGCTCCGGAACATAAACCAAACGGGGCGCCTTGCAGGTTCGGCGCCCCGTCCCTATCTCTTCGCACACGCTCGAAACGTTCTCGATACTCAAGGCGTGAGCACAAACGTGCAAACAGAGTGAGCTTCGCCCTGTACAGAGAGCAGCGATGTCAAAGTCCCTCCTTATGCATAGCTTCAGAAAATCGATCATCATCGTCATGACATGCTTGCCCCTAGTGGCCGCTGCTGCTGCCAGTGGTCAGTCCACACCGGTGACCCTCGACGGTTCGATCGCTATTCTAGAAAGTGCTCATGAGGCAGCCTCAGTGCGTCACGCGACAGAAGATTTGCGCACCGACTTCGCCAAAGTTTTTGGCCGCGCGCCCCGGCTGACAGATCGCCTAGAGGCCGCAGGCCCGACCGTCCTGTTGATTGCAGAGCGTTCAAGTCTTCCTGCAGGAATCAACTGCGTTGCAAGCAGCGAAACGGAAGCCTTCGCATTCTCTATCGTTAACGTGCAGTTGAACGGACAATCAATACGCGTGGTTTGTCTCACTGGCGCAGATGTGCGTGGAACGATTTACGCAATCTACGAGTTCTCGCAAAAATATCTCGGCGTCGATCCCATGTATTTATGGACGGACAAAGAGCCCCAGAAACATACCTCCATAAAGCTGCCAGTAGACTTCACGCATGCCTATCCCAGCCCGGTTTTCCGCTATCGCGGATTCTTCATCAACGACGAAGATCTACTGACCGGATGGGCACCATCAGCAAAGGGCGAACAGACGGGAATTTCCTTGAAGGCGTGGGATCAGGTTTTCGAGACTATTCTGCGGCTAAAAGGAAACATGGTGGTGCCCGGCTCGTGGATTTTTCCGGACGACGCGCAGGTCCATGCAGCCACCGAGCGCGGACTCATCGTCAACCAGCACCACGCTACGCCGCTCGGAGTAAATTCTGCCCGCTGGCCTGACAATATTCCCTACAATTTCTCGACCCATCCTGAAATATTGGAGCGCGCCTGGAAGAATGCTGTAGCGTCCTACCAGCCTGATGACGAGATATTGTGGACCGTGGGCCTGCGTGGACTTTCGGACCAAAGCTATGCCGAGCTCGATCCAAGTGTCCGCGACAACGATCCTCTGCTCGGGCAGAGGATCAGCCAGGCTATGGTTGAGCAGATCAGGATCGTGCGCGCTCGGTTTCCCGATGCGCACTTCATTACTAATCTGTGGCAGGAAGGCGATCGTCTGATGCGGGAGGGTTATCTGCATATTCCGCCAGAGGTCACCTTGGTATGGGCCGACACTGGCTACGGCGATATGCAGGACGGGGGCAGGGTGGCTTCTGGTCAGGGAGCCTATATTCACGTAGCCATGATGAACTCCCACGCCAACCAGCTTTCCGAATTGGTGTCAGTAAAGACGCTTCAGTCGGAACTTGGGCGATACATTCAGAAGGGCGCGACTGCATTCCTTCTCGTGAACACCAGCGACATTCGGCCTGTGGCCATGACAGCCCGTGCAGCGATGGACATTGGCTGGGGCGGAGTGTCTAAAGAAACGACCGACGGCGATGGGGCCTATTACCGCAGCTGGGCTCAAGAGGAGTTTGGCTCCAAGTCAGTCGCCGCCTTGGAGCACCTATACAAGGACTACTTTGCGGCGCCAGCGCTGCGTAGGCCCATATCGGTCGGAGCAGAGAGTACTGCCCCAAGGTTCTTGGGCGACCAGCATTACCATACCGATGCCCGCTATTTGATTCTTGAATCGCTCAGTGGTCATCAGGTGGCGTCCCTGGGTGGGCAGTCGCCCCGATGGTCCAGGCCGGGATTGGTCAACTTCCACGGCGATCAGGCGTTCCGGGCAATGCTCGACGCAGATATTGAAGATTGTCTTGCAGCGCAGCCGCGCTGGGACGCTGTCTGGAATGAGGCTGTCGCGGCGGAGAAGCTCGTCGACCTCGACCGGCGAAATTACTACCAGGCCCAGGTGCTCACTATGATTGCAATCAATCGCCAGAGTAACCGCATGCTTCTGGACGTGGCGCGCGCCGTCCAAGATGCCGGCGACCACCCCGAGAAGGCACGCAGCGAAGTCGCTAACGCGCTTATTTCTCTCGATTCGATCCAGCAATCCATGTCCGCCGCTGAATACGGCAAATGGAAAAATTGGTATCGAGGAGACTGGTTGACCAACGTATACCGTACTCGGACACTTGTGGAGGCCTATGCAGATCACCTCAACAATCCCCTGGCGCCATTGCCTCCTCCGTTGGTTTGGAATAGCTGGGAAGCATACTTCCACATCATGGGATATGAGGATGATCGGTCGGTCGATGTGCACTAAGCAGAACAAAGAGGGGGCGATGGAAAAACCAGTGCTGGCTATGAACAGTGTTTCCCTCGATAAATTAACAAGACCCTCACATTTCCAATCTACTTTCCTTCACAACAGCAACTTAGACACGGGCAGGAACGACACAAAGGAAGATATTCAATGAATCGCCGCCACTTTCTTATCAGCGCGTCCGTCGCGAGCGCGCTCTATCCGCTCCGCAGCTGGGCAACTCGTCTCCAATCGCCGTTCAGGATTTCCGTGATCAACGACGAGATTTCGCAGGATTTCGATCATGCGTGTTCGGTAGCAGCCAACGATTTCGGCATGAACTGGATTGAGCTGCGCTCGATGTGGGGTAAGAACGTATGCGAGCTCAGCGACGACCAAGTAGCGGATGCGAAGAAGATCTTAGCGAAGTACAACCTGCAGGTGACCGATATAGCGAGCCCGCTGTTCAAGACCGACTGGCCGGACGCACCGAAATCCAAGTACGGCGCCAAGGGCGATACATTTCGAGCAGCCGACACCACGTTCAAGCAGCAGGAAGAACTTCTTGAGCGGTGCATCGCGCTGGCAAAACAGTTCGGGACCAATAAAGTGCGCTGCTTCGACTTCTGGCGAATCGACGACGTGACTCCATATCGCGCGGCAATTGACGCCAAGCTGCGTGAAGCTGCAGAGGCGTGCGGCAAACAGGGTGTCTTGCTGGTACTGGAAAACGAATTTGAGTGCAACACCGCAACCGGCCGCGAGGCCGCAAGGTTGCTGAACTCCGTAAAGACGCCGCACCTTGCACTTAACTGGGATCCCGCGAATGCGGTCATGCGCGGGGAGCTGGACGCATTTCCAGGCGGCTGGAATCTGCTGCCGAAAGACCGCATTCACCACTGTCATTGCAAGAACGCGCAGAAGAATGCCGACGGGAAAATTGTATGGGCGCCGGTGGATGTGGGATACATCGACTGGGCTGCGCAGTTCCGTGCTCTTAAGAGCATCGGCTACCGCGACGCTGTGAGCCTGGAGACACATTGGCGTGGCGCCGGCACCGCGGAGCAATCATCTCGGATCAGTTGGGCCGGAATGAAAAAAGAACTGCAGACCGCCGGAGCCATTTAGCTCTTTTCGGAAAGTTCCCAGGCGACAGTTCCCTCTACGCACAAGAAGGAGTCTTTCTGAAATGAAGATCGAGCGGCAATACGCTCGGCTGGGTGGCGGCTGGCTTCTGTTACCCGCTCTCTTGTGCGCTACGGTTCTGGGCCGGGCGCAGGCGCCGCTCTACGCCGCAGCAACGGAGCCGTACCGTTTTATCGCGGCACACGGTCGTCGAGCAGCGATCTTTGGATACGCCGGGAGAAGCCTTGAATTCTGGGGCTATCCGTTTCAGATTCTCGATCGTTACACTGTCGATTTTCAGCAGATTGGAAGCCCAACCATCCTGAAGGGCTCAAATCTGCTCACCAGCATCGAGGTTGGCCCAGACAAGGTCGTTCGTCTCTGGACGGGACCAGGGTTCAAAGTGAGCGAGACCGATTTTGTGCCGCTCGATGAGCCGGATGCGATTGTGCGTTACGAAGTTACCGGCGTTAGACCAGTGAACATCGTCGTCCGATGGCGGCCGGAGCTAGATCTGATGTGGCCCGCATCGGCGGGTGGGCAGGGTGTGCAATGGAGCGATGCGCTCAAGGGCTACCTGATTTCCGAATCTACCTACGGGTACAAAGCTGTGCTTGCCTCGGCGGAGATCGAGGAGCACCAGCCGATCGTCAACAACGTGCGGCGCGAAACCCTGACCCAGACCTTCACTCTTCGCCCCAAACCGCACTCCGACGGTAAATCCAGTGCCACAGTTTATGTGGCGCTTGTATCGCCGGAGAATGATCCGCAGGTGGCTGTCCACCAACTTGAGGAACACGCGGCAAAGTTCGCTCAGGACGCGGAGGAGGATCTCCAGAAGTGGAAATCGGATTCGGTTTCGATCACCACGCCGGACAAGGACATCAATCGCGCTCTCGCCTGGGCAGATACAGATCTCGACCAGGCCTGGGCGTGTGATCCGAAGATCGGCTGTGGCGCAGTGGCCGGATTTGGGCCGTCGCGTCCGATAAGAAGACCGCAATATGACTGGTTTTTTGCCGGAGACGGAATGATCGCTGCGGATGCGATGCTGGCCGCGGGTCACAACAGCAGAGCGAAGGAGGAGCTGGAATTTATTCTTCGTTACCAAAGCGCCGCGAACGGAATGATCTGGCATGAGATTCCGCAGAGTGCCGGATTTCTGGACTGGGCAAACAACCCCTATCTCTACATCCACCCCGACGTGTCACTCCAGTTTCTCTCTACATTGGCTCGTTACTACGCGGCAACTGGCGATGTCGAATTCCTGAACAGTCACTGGTCCGCCATTCACAATGCGTTCCAATACTGCAAATCCCTGCTGTCTCCTCAAACGGGACTGCCCCTTATTCCCGCAGGGAAGACGGGGCCCAATGAGCAGGACCGAATGCTGGACGATCAGGGAATGTCGGCCAGCTGGGTGGCTGCGGCGGAGAGCTACGCTCAACTGGCCCACGCGACCGGGCACACGGACGAGGCGGATCTGGCCGCTCGGCTGAGCCAGCGCGCACGCGCTTCCTTTCCCTCGCGATACTGGGATGCTACGCAGCATTTCTGGATCAGCGGCTACGACGTCTCCGGCCGCGCAATGACGGTAAAGCGCAGCGGGCCTTCCGCAGCCTTGAAGGAGCATCTTTTTTCTCCAGAACAGGAGAGCGCGATGCTCGATAGGTTGGCGGGACCTGCTTTTCAAAGCGACTGGGGCACGCGCAGCCTGGCTGCGGGTTCGCCTAACTACGACCCGAATTCCTACTCGAAGGGAAGCGTCTCCGCCCTGCACACGGCACAGACCGCGGTCGCGTTCTGGGATGCACATCGTCCGCTGGCCGCTTGGCAGATTTGGAGCGGACTCGTCCCTTGGTCGTCGATGGATTCTCCGGGCTACATGGAGGAAGTACTGGCCGGTGACGTTTTTCAGCCGCAGGTTGAGTCTGTCCCCCAGCAGACGTGGTCGTCAGCGGGGTTGCTGGATTCAGCGATTTCCGGATTGCTGGGCGTTGTCATCGACGCCCCTGCAAACCGGCTCACTCTGGCACCGCATCGGTTTCCGGGGGGAGGCGCGGTAAGCATTGCGCACCTGCGTGCAGCTGGTGCGTCGGTCTCCGCGACGATTCAATGGCAGAGCCAGAGCATTGAGGCGACCCTCACCAATGACGGAAATCCGGTTCACCTTGAATTCGCGCCAGAAATTCCGCTGGGCGCCTCCCACTTAGTCGTGGATGTAAACGGGAAGCGAGCAGCCACCGCGATCAAATCATGGGATGAGGAGCAGGAGGCCCGAATAGAATTCGTGCTGCCGCATGGCGTCACACGATGCCGGTTTCAATACTCTGGCGGCGCGTGGATTGAGGTTCCACGTGCCGAACCGCTGCCCGGAGACGTCAGCCGCCAGCTTCGCATCCGCCAGGTTGCATTGCACGGGATGGAGCTCGTAATCGAGGCAGACATTCGAGTAGGAACCGAATCGTCGTTGAACCTAGAAACGCCTTGGCGCATCGTCGATGTGGAGGGCGGTTCAGCGAACGCGCTCTCCACCACCCGCACGGAGATTCACTTTACGCCGGCAACGGCTCCGAGCGGAACGGACCAGTACGTCCCCGCGCGGTTGCGCATTCGGTTTCAGTAACCCTAATCGGAGCCATGGTTGAATGCCAGTGATTTTGGAAAGCACTGTTTACCTACGATCCTCCGGAGGCAAGAAGAGGAAGCCTATGCGCCTTTCGATCTTGGGTCTCGGCCCTCTTATCGTTCTCCTGATTTCCGGTCCCACCCCTGACCTAGCCGCCCAACTCGCGCCAGCTCAACCCGCGAGTCAGGCTGGCGTGCGCAGCATCCCGGCCGCCGACAATCCGGCGGCTGACCCCAAAGCCGAAGTTGTGATGGGCAACGCTCGTTTTACAGTGCTGACGCCGGAACTCGTTCGTATGGAATGGTCCGCCAACGGCAAATTCGAAGATCACGCGTCATTCGCTTTTATCAATCGCCGCATGCCGGTGCCGAAGTTCGAAGAGAGCGTCGATAGCAGCCGCACAAAACTGATTATCACGACCAGCACACTGACGCTCCGCTATACGGCGTCAGGCGATGGGCACTTCACGGCAGACAATCTCTCCATTTCGGTTACGGTCGATGGCAAGCCGGTCATCTGGCATCCAGGACTCTCCGATCCCCAGAATCTGCTCGGCACTACGCGAACGCTCGACGGTGCACGCGGAAGCCACACCAAGGAACCCATCGAGGAGGGCCTGATTTCGCGCGCGGGTTGGGCGCTCGTGGATGATTCGACCCGCCCACTCTTCGACTCCTCCGACTTCCGCTTCCTCAAGGGCGAGAAGAGCCCGTGGCCATGGGTCATGGAGCGGCCTGAGAACGAAAGATCCGGATCCTATGTGGACTGGTACTTTTTCGGCTATGGCCACGATTACCGTAAGGCTCTCGGCGACTTTGTCCGTGTAGCAGGTCGGATCCCGCTACCTCCGCGGTTTGCGTTCGGCGTGTGGTGGTCACGCTACTGGGCTTATAGCGATCAGGAGTTCAACGACCTGGTGCACGGATTCCGTGAGAACGATACTCCGCTGGACGTTCTAGTGATCGACATGGACTGGCACATCAACAATGAAGAGCTCCAGGAGATGGGTAAAACCGATCAATCGGGTCAGAGACTCGGCTGGACCGGGTACACATGGAACAAGCTGCTCTTCCCTGATCCCGACGCGTTCTTGAAGAACCTGCACGACGATGGCTTGAAGATCACCATGAATTTACATCCGGCGTCGGGCATTCAACCATGGGAACAGGCCTATCCCGTAATGGCGCAAGCCATGGGTATCGATTCAGCCACGAAAAAATATGTTCCCTTCGACCCGACAGATAAGCAGTGGGCGACGAAATACTTCGATCTCGTGCTGCATCCGCTGGAAAAACAGGGCGTGGATTTCTGGTGGCTCGACTGGCAGCAGCAACAGTACACAAAGCTGCCCGGCGTGATGCCCACCTGGTGGTTGAATTACCTGCACTTTACCGATCAGCAGCGCGAAGGTAAGCGTCCGCTGCTCTTTCATCGCTGGGGCGGGCTCGGCAACCACCGTTACCAGATCGGCTTTTCCGGCGATACAGTCTCAGTGTGGGATTCGCTTGCATTCCAGCCTTGGTTCACTGCAACCGCTAGCAACGTTGGCTACGCATACTGGAGTCACGATATCGGCGGCCACATGCCGGGTGCTGTGGATCCTGAGCTTTACACGCGGTGGGTCCAGTTCGGCGCCTTCAGCCCCGTCCTGCGCACCCATACCACCAAGAACCCCGATGCCGAGCGCCGCATCTGGGCCTATCCCGAGCCCTACTCCGCGGTTCTTCGTTCCACGTTCCAACTTCGTCACGCGCTGCAACCATACCTGTATACCGAGGCCCGACGCACCTACGACACAGGCGTAGCCTTCTTCCATCCCCTCTACTACGACTGGCCTGAGGACGACCCAGCTTACACGACCAAGAACGAATACTTGTTTGGCGACCAGATGCTCGCCGCCCCAGTGACGATGCCGGCTGATCCTGTATCTGGTCTCGCGACAGAGAAGGTTTGGCTCCCGAAGGGTAATTGGATTGAATGGCCCACTGGAACGCATTTCACAGGGCCGACATTCGTCGAGCGTTCGTTTTCCATCGACCAGATCCCCATTTATGTCCGCCAGGGTGCAATCGTACCCATGCAGCCGCCAATGCAGTACACCGGCCAAAAGCCCGTCGATCCGCTCATTGTCAACGTATGGCCGCTGCTTCCTGGGACATCATCCAGCTACTCCGTCTATGAAGACTCTGGCGCGTCAGTCGACTATCAGTACGGTGTATTTAGTCGCACTCCTATCAAGGCCACGCAAACCGGCGACGTGCTGCGCGTCCAAATCGGACCCATCCAAGGTGGTTATCCGGGCATGTTGAAAAGCCGCGCCTACGAGTTATGCCTGCCTGATGACTGGCCGCCAGCGTCAGTCATTGTGAACGGCATACCAGTAAAGCATAGCGCGCCCGGCAAGACTGGCTGGTCTTTCGAAGGCAACACCCTTACCACCGTCATTCCTGTTCGAAGCAACAGTGTTGCGTCGCAGGTGACAGTTGAGGTGCGGCGGGCTGTCGGTCTTGTTGCTCGTCGAACTGAGTTAGATGGTTTCGCTGGCGCCATGACTCGTCTGCGCGGTGTCTACGATTCCCTGCAGCAGACCTTTCCGATCAGCTCCGCACCCGATCCTCTGATAGATGTCATGCAAACCGGCGACCGTCTGAGCTACCACCCCGAACAGGCCATAGAAGAGATTGCACACTTCAAGGCGGCTCTGCCCCAGGCCGAGAACTCAGTAGCAGAAACAGCTGCTGGGTTTGGTAGGCGTCTCAACGATACGAGCCGCCATCTCGGCGGCAGCGACCAGGTGCCCGGAAACCTCGCTCAAGAGCGCGAGCGCCGTCTGCATTCGATGGACCGCGCGCAAGCTCTTATGCAGGAGGCGGCTCGGCAACAAAATCATGCAGACGGACATAACCAATAAAGATCCCGTAGGGGCGAATTAGAGGAATAGCTGGGTTGCCACGATATCTACGGGTTCTAACGAGGTCACTCCTCCGGCCGTCTTCGGACGGCCGTTTTTTTGAATGGATAGCTCCCTCGAAGCTACGCCGAGTCGCCGACGGGCCGCTGGCAACCAGCAGTTCCTCAGGACGGCAGAACAAATCCGAGGATACGAGCGGCGCGCCTGCAATTCTCGGAGCTGCTTGTCCGCGGGCCGACACAGCAACGGATACTACCAAGCGACATTGTCCGCCCACGTCTCATCACTCGTCGGACCGACTAGGCTTGTGATCGAACGTGTTCGCTAGAGACAACTGAGCAAGCGAAAAAACCGCGGACCAATTTTCAGTTCTGTTTTCGGGAGGGTGCAATCGAACCCATCAGCATCCAACTTCGGGTCACAAAGGAATGGACAACGCCGTAAACCTAAGATTCTATTCTGGTTTATGGCGGGGACGACGGGGCTCGAACCCGCGACCTCTGCCGTGACAGGGCAGCGCTCTAACCAACTGAGCTACGTCCCCAAGCTGGATTACCAACTCGGATAATTGTTGCGATTGATTCAGCTTTCGCGCTCAAGCGCAGCTCAACACAATCGCAGCAACAGGTTTGAGTTTATCAGAATTTCGAGAGGCGCGTCCCGCTGGAGACCAGATTTCCTGCCGGGTGCATTTTGTCGCTCCATCATGTTTGCTGATCGCGCTTGCGCGAGACCTGCGCGGGCTTCACCACCATGGTCTCCTGCATCTCGATCAGTCCCGTCCCCGCGAGCTCCTTGAGCTTTTCCATCAATTGCTCGACCTTCTCAGGCGTCTCGATAAACTCGACCTTCAGCGGCAGTCGGTCCGATATCTCGACAAAGCTGCTCGAATGCATATGATGGTCTGCCCCAAAACCGGCAACCCCCTTCAAAACGGTCGCTCCCGAAACTCCATGGAAGAACAGGTAATCCAGAATCGCCGAATAAACGGACACACCATGCCGCGTCGATCCGTCGCTGAGATAGATGGAGACCTTGATAGCTTTTCCGGCAGACAACATATCCCTCCTTGTCGAGATGTGAAAGTTCGGCTAGGCGCCTGGCTGTGCGGCGCTAAGGAATCATTTTCGCCAGCGTCAGCCCGCACCATGCGGCTATCAGCCCCAGCATCACACTCAGGCACAGGTACAGTCCAGCAATCAGAAAGGCTCCGAGCTGCAGGTTCGAGAGGATCTCCCACTCAAACGTCGAGAAGGTACTGTACGCTCCAACAAAACCGACGGGGATCAAATACCTCCACGCCGGCGTCAGTTCAATATGCCTGCCAAGGTACTCCAACGAAAAGCCAATGATAAGGCAGGCGGTTATGTTGATAATGAACGTCCCGTACGGGAATCGTGTTCCCATCCTGCTCGCTACAGCCGACCCCACCCAGAACCGCGTGATCGATCCCAGCGCTCCGCCAAGTGCAACCCAAAAGTATTTCTGCACGCTTCGCCTCTCCTATCCTTCCAGCCCCATGCGCAAAAAGGCCGTCGGGAGCATCTGCTCCTCTTGCGTCCTAATTGTTCTTGGGAACTCAGGCGAGTCACTCCACGACAGAGTTCCCTGTCAGGAGTCATCAGCACTCCGTTTCGGAGCGCGGTTAGGGCGGATTCCATCGCCGCAATCAGCAGAACACAGAATCGTCCTTGCGGCAACCCAATCACTCGGGCCGCTTGTGGCCGGTTCTGTGCGAGAGCATCGAAGTGGTGGGCAGAGAGGGACTCGAACCCCCGACATCCTGCTTGTAAGGCAGGCGCTCTAACCAACTGAGCTATCCGCCCTTCGCCGCTCGATCTTCAGTGTAGGCGATAGAGGGCGCGAGCTCCAAACTCAGCCAGACCACCGCTCTTCACAGATTCCCCCGTAGCGCCTGCTCCCGCTCGATCGCTTCAAACAGTGCCTTGAAATTGCCCTTGCCGAAGCTGCGGCTGCCCTTCCGCTGGATGATTTCGTAGAACAGGGTCGGCCGGTCCTCGACAGGGCGCGTGAAGATCTGGAGCATGTACCCCTCGTCATCGCGATCAACCAGAATGCCAAGCTTCTCCAACTCGTCGACTGGTTCGTCGATCTTCCCCACGCGACCCTGCAACTCCGCATAGTACGTATGTGGGACTGTGAGGAAGCTCACGCCCTGCTCTTGCATCTTCGTAACTGTGCTGAGAATGTCGTTGGTCGCCAGCGCGATGTGCTGCACGCCCGGGCCCCCATAGAAATCGAGATACTCTTCAATCTGCGACTTCCTCCGGCCCTCCGCCGGCTCATTGATAGGGAACTTCACGTAGCCGTTGCCGTTGGCCATCACCTTCGACATAAGCGCGGAATATTCAGTGGAAATGTCCTTATCGTCGAAGTGCTGATACAGCGAAAAGCCCATCACCTTCGCGTAGAAGTCCACCCACTCATTCATCGCACCCCAACCGACATTCCCAACGATGTGATCGACGTGCAGCAATCCCACTGGATTCGCGATCGTGTCCTGCGCCACCGCCCGGTAGCCGGGGAAGAAAACTCCGCGATAATCCTTGCGCTCCACAAACGTGTGCACAGTATCGCCATAAGCCGCGATGCTGGAGGTCACTAAGCTTCCGTCCGCATCTTCGCTAACCGTCGGTTCCTGCACCGATCGCGCGCCACGCTTCGTCGTCTCCTCCCATGCACTGCGGGCATCATCGACCCACAGCGCGATCGCCTTCACACCGTCGCCATGCTTATGCACGTGCGCAGCGATCTCAGAATCCGAACGCAGCGCCGTTGTCAGCACAAAACGCACCTTACCTTGCTGCAGCACGTACGACGCGCGATCGCGGCGCCCCGTCTCGGGTCCCGCATACGCCACCAGCGACATGCCGAACGCAGCGCGATAGTAATACGCTGACTGCCGTGCGTTTCCAACATAAAACTCAATATGATCCGTCCCCTTGAGCGGGAGAAAATCACGCGCTACGGATTCGGGACTCGGAGCAATCGCGGCCATGAGGGCCCTCCTTCTAAATTCAACGGCGTTCACTACTCAACAGACAACTTCATCGCGCAACAACAGTCGCCCGGCTCGACAGAGTAGCAGGAACGATGGTTCCCTGGCACTCACCCAGGCTGATTCGCCGCAAACCTTCGCGTTCACAAAACCCGCGAATCGTAATCTCATCCCCATCCTGCAGGAAGCTGCGCTCCTCACCCGAAGCTAGCTTCAGGGGCTCGGCGCCCCGTCGCGTAATCTCCAGCAGAGATCCCTGCGAACCCGTTTGCGGGCCGGAAATCGTGCCGCTGGCCAGCAGATCGCCGGCACGCAGGTTGCACCCGTTGCTGGTGTGGTGCGCCACCATCTGCGCAAAGCTCCAGTACAGCTCCGTCGCACTTACCTGGGTCAACCGAATCGGTCCGAGCGATTGATTCCGCATCTGCTCGGTCGTCAGATATACCTCCAGCCGAACATCGATTCCCTGCTTCGCCGCATCTCGGACAACGAGATAATCCAACGGCATTGGATCGCCCTCAGCGCGCATTGCAAGCGGAACCCGGTAAGGCTCCAGCGCATCCATCGTCACCACCCACGGAGACACCGTCGTCGCGAAGCTCTTACCCAGAAACGGTCCCAAGGGCTGATACTCCCATGCTTGAATGTCACGCGCCGACCAGTCGTTCACTAACGACACGCCGAAGATACGCTGCTCGGCATCATCAATATCAATCGAGCTACCCAGCGCATTGCCTTCGCCGATGTACGCTCCAAGCTCAAGCTCAAAGTCCATTTGCTTCGAGGGCCCAAACGTCGGCACCTCAGCAGACGGCGGCTTCGTCTGCCCATTCGGGCGCTTCACCGGCGTGCCACTCACCACAATCGATGACGCGCGCCCGTGATAGCCAATGGGCACCCACTTGTAGTTCGGCATCAAAGGCTGGTCAGGCCGAAACAGCTTTCCCACATTCGTCGCGTGATGAATCGACGCGTAGAAATCCGTGTAGTCGCCAATCTCAACGGGCAGACGAAAACGCGCTCCCTTCATCGGCCGCAGCAACGGCCTCAAGCGATCGACAACACTCGAGTCCGCGTCGTGAGCAAGCATGTCAGTCAGCGCGCGCCGAAGCTCGCCATGCCTCTCCTTGCCACGTGACATCCACATATTCAGTGTCGGCTGCGCCCAGGCGACGTCCATCTCTTCGATCTTCGCCAGCTCTGCCAAATCCAGAAGCGCGTCGCCGATCCCCACACCGAGATGCTGCTCACCACTCTCCACCTCAAACGCGCAGAACGGCAGATTCTCCAGCGGGAATCCGCAGCCTGGATCGTTCGCCGATTCAACCCAGCTCTTGGGACAAGCGGTCATCGAATCCACCCCATCGCACGCAGTTCCTCGATCGGCTCCTCGAACGAGCAAGAACCAAAGCCTGCTAGAAATTCATCGCGCATCTTTCGAATGTCCCCCATCGAGAAGCTGCGTTCTCTCCAGCGCAGCTCGTTCTCACTAGCATCGAAGTGCCCGCAAGCTTCGTCTCCGAGAATCTCGCTGACCACGCCTTCGTCCGCGCCCTGATACGCCGCCGCGGCTGCCACAAACAAATTCACAAATCCATGCATGTATGCGGTCGCGGATTGCGGTTCATAGGTCAGCTTTTGTTCTCCTCTAATCGCGTGATGCAAACCAGCCGTCGCCTTCATACGCACGCGCTGCCGGACACACGTCGTCAGAAAAGCAGCCACTACATTCGATGGCGGTACGGCTTGCGGCACAACTCCTCCTGTACGAATTTTGGCGCACGCGCCCGCAGTCGCTGCAGCCGCAATCAAATCCTCCGGCGCACACCCGCTCGGCGCTTCGACAAACAACTCGCCTTCGCTCGGCATGCGCCGCCGAATCTCGGCGATGTTCTCGAGCCTCTCGGGCCTGCATTCCACAGCATCCAGCCTCAGCCCCACATCGATCGCCAACCGCATCTCAGCGTCATAGTCGCTGCCGAGCAACAGACTGATCGGCCACTCCACATACTCCGGCCATCGATCCCCAAACTCCGCGACCTTGCCTGCCGGCAACACCAATCGGCCAAGCGCCCACTCATCGCGGCCGCTCCGATAATCCGCGTAGTTCCGCACGGTCGTCTCAAGATCGAGCGCCGCCGGTGGAAACAAACCCGCGTAATCAATTGCTCCTGCCAGCAGCGCCTGCACGGCCATCATGCTACTTCGCATCTCCCGGATACAGCCGCTTTAACCCTTGCCAGCACTCGTAATACTCATGCTGCAGGATCTTCGATTCGAGCGCCCACCTGCTCGGCCTGACCGGAAGCCTCGTCTCGAACATGAACGCCAGCGTGTCCTCCACATGCTGCGGCTTCAACTCCGCCGCGCTTGCTTTCTCGAACGTCTCCGCATCCGGTCCATGGCCCGACATGCAGTTGTGCAGACTCGCTCCACCGGGCAGAAAACCTTCAGCCTTGGCGTCATACACACCAAAGATCAAACCCATGAACTCGTTCATCATGTTGCGATGAAACCAAGGCGGCCTGAAGGTGTGCTCTGCCACCAACCAGCGCGGCGGAAAGATCACGAAGTCCACATTCGCGACGCCTTCAAGATGAGAAGGCGCTGTCAGCACGCAGAAGATGGACGGGTCCGGATGGTCGAAGCTCACCGTGTTAATGCAGTTGAACCGCGCCATGTCGTACTTGTACGGCGCATAGTTTCCATGCCACGCCACAACATTGATGGGCGAATGATTGTACGTCGCATGCCACAGCCTGCCGAGAAACTTCGACACCACCTCGACATCGCCTTCGCGGTCCTCGAACGCCGCAACCGGCGTTAGAAAGTCACGCGGATTCGCCAGCCCATTCGCTCCAATCGGTCCGAGATCCGGCAGACGAAAAGGCTGCCCATAGTTCTCGCAGATGTATCCGCGCGCGTTGCCCTCCAACAGCTCCACGCGAAACTTAATCCCGCGCGGAATCACCACCAGTTCGCCGGGCTTGACGTCGATGATCCCGCACTCCGTCGCAAATCGCACCGCGCCCTGCTGCGGCAAAATCAGCATCTCTGCGTCTGCGTTGTAGAAGTAGCGGTCCTTCATCGATGCGGTCGCCGTATAAATGTGCACCCCCGCACCATCCTGCATCGCCGGATCGCCACTTCCTCCAATCGTTGTCACCCCCTCAACGAAATCTGTCGGCTCTGATGGAAACTCCGGGGGATTCCACCGCATCTGGTTCGGTGGGGTCGGCACCTCATCGAACGGCCCGCTGCGCCACAGTGTCTGCTTTTCGAATAGCTGATACGGCTCATGCACCACCGATGGCCGAATCCGGTACATCCACGTGCGCCGGTTCTTCCCCCGCGGCGCCGTAAACGACGACCCGCTCACCTGCTCCGTATACAGCCCAAACGCATTTCGCTGCGGCGAATTCTGCCCCACCGGCAACGCGCCCGCGCGCGCCTCCGTCGCAAACTCATTCCCAAACCCAGACTGATACGTCAGCTCCGCCATTCGTCTTCCCTTCTTCGCTAATCACTCGGCGGCCCGCCCGCACCCCGCAAGCTGCCCGAAGCATCATGGTCTGCCCGCGCATGCATCGTCAACCCGTGCGGTACACTCGCGCAGAGCGCGCGTCCTCACGCCTGCCATCCCGCGTCTCACCATCAATGCTTGTTCGCCTCATCATCAATGCGGATGACTTCGGTCTTACGCGCGGCGTCAACCGCGCCATCGCCGAGCTGCACGATGCGGGTGCCGTCACCTCCGCAACTCTCATGGCCAGCGGGGCAGCCTTCGACGACGCAGTCAACCTCGCACTTGCCCGTCCCTCACTCGGCATCGGTTGCCACATCGTTCTCGTAGACGGCATCCCGGTCTCCGACCCGGCAACCATCCCCACCCTCCTCGGTCCCGATCGCCGCACCTTCCGCACGTCGCTCGCAGACTTCGCACTCGGCGTTCTCCGCGGTGCCATTACACAAGCCGACATCCAGCGCGAGGCACTTGCACAGATCCAGAAGCTCCAGCGCGCGGGCCTTAAACTCACACACGCCGACACGCACAAACACACCCACCTCCTCTCGCGCGTCAGCCAGCCCATCATCCGCGCCCTCGAGCAGTCCGGCGTCCGTTCCATCCGCAATCCATTCGAGCCACGCTGGGCCGCCTCCATCGGCGGAAGCACGCGGCGCAGTCTCTTCGTTCGCGCCTTTCAACCCGGCCGCCGCCGCTTCGAGGCCTCGCTCCCGATCGCCAGCCTCCAAATTCTCACCACCCGCGGCACCATCGGCATCTCCGCTACGGGCCACCTCAACAGCACAACGCTCAACCAACTGCTCGAAAGAACCCCCGACGGCACGTGGGAGCTCGTCTGCCATCCCGGCTACAACGACCACGATCTCGACGCCATCAGCACACGCCTGCGCACCGAGCGCGAAACGGAGCTCAACGCGCTCTTCGCCGCCTTTGCAAAATCTTCATCAAACACCTTGCACCCTTCCGGCCTCCAACTCATCCATTACGGAGAGCTCGGCGGATAATTCGTCTCGCGCATCATTTCGTATCTCGGATCTCCCATGAAGATCGGCATCACCTGCTATCCCACCTACGGCGGCTCCGGCGTTGTCGCCACTGAGCTCGGCATCGAGCTTGCCGCTCGCGGTCACGAGGTGCACTTCATCACCTACTCGCAGCCCTTCCGCCTCAACGGCCGCGAAGAGAACATCCGCTATCACGAAGTTCCCGTCTCCAACTACCCGCTCTTCGAGTACCCGCCCTACGATCTCGCGCTCGCCACGCGCATGGCAGAGGTCGCAGAGATCTACTCTCTCGATCTCCTGCACGTTCACTACGCGATCCCGCACTCCGTCTCCGCGCTGCTCGCGCGCCAGATGCTTGCCGCTCAGGGTCTGCATCTGCCGTTCATCACCACGCTCCACGGCACTGACATCACTCTCGTCGGCCTCGACCGCTCCTACCTTCCCATCACTCGTTTCGGAATCGACCAGTCCGACGGCGTCACCGCTATCTCCGAGTACCTCCGCGAGCGCACCCGCGAAGCCTTCTCGGTACAGCGCCCCATCGAAGTCATACGCAACTTCGTTAACTGCGATCTCTACCGCCGCGACCCCGAGCTCGTCGCTCGCGAACGCCCGCGCTTTGCTCAGCCAAACGAGCGCCTCCTCGTTCATCTCTCGAACTTCCGTCCGGTCAAGCGCGTGCTCGACGTCATCTCTGTCTTCGCACGCATCTCCAAAGAACTTCCCGCACGCCTGATGCTCATCGGAGACGGGCCGGAGCGTTCCGCCGCCGAGTACCTCGCCAAGCGCATGGGCATTAGCGATCGCGTCGAGTTCGTCGGCAAACAGGAGAATGTTCACGAGCTTCTTCCACTCGCCGACCTCATGCTCATGCCGAGCGAGATGGAAAGCTTCGGCCTCGCCGCCCTCGAGGCGATGGCCTGCTGTGTTCCGACCATCGCGACCCGAGTCGGCGGTGTCCCAGAGCTTATCGAGCACGAGGAAAACGGTTTGCTGTTTGAGGTCGGCGACATCGCCGGCATGTCCGAGTCCGCCATCGAACTCCTCTCGGATCCCGACCGTCTGGAGGAGATGGCCAGCGAAGCTCGTCGCACCGCGCAGGATAAGTTCTGCGCCTCCCGCATCATCCCGCAGTACGAGCGCTTCTACCAGAGCATCATCCGCTCCTCGCCGAAACTTTCGGCCGGTTAGCCGGGTTAATCCAGCAGATGCCTGCGACTCTCTCACATCCCAATCCTCTTTTCACCGGGCCTATCCTCTAAGCACCGGCGCTACGCGCGCTCGGGTTCGAGAGGTTTTCATGAAACTCAAACTCACCATCGCCAGCCTGGCCGCGGCCACGATTCTTCTTCCCGCGGCACACGCCCAGATGAGCGGCACCTCGCATCCGGAAAAGCTCGACGACGCCATCACGACTTCGCCCGATCCCTCTACGACGCCGCATTACGTCAAGCCTTCGCCCGCTGTACCGATGACCGCCCCTGTCACCGCGACAGACACTCCTGAACCGGCAGCCGCTTCGCCGGCCGTAGCATGCATGTCCGCCGTCCCCCAGGAAACGACCCAGGGTCGCCGCCCGCTTGCTGCGGCCAACGATCCAGACGCCAACATCGTTCTGTCTGCGCCGGACGTTCCAGGCCAGGTGAACGAGGGTACCCCGCTCTACGTCGAACTCCAGACACCGCTCTCCACCACCGAAAGCCGCGTCGGCGACACCTTCCTCGCCGCACTCACTCAGCCAGTTAGGCAGCACGGCCAAGTCCTTCTTCCCATCGGCTCGCAGATCCGCGGCCGCATCTCCGAGATCCACGGCGGCCGTCGCATCAGCGGGCGTGCCTCCATCCGCCTTCGTCCTGAATCCGTCACCCTGCCCGACGGCTCCACGCACCCGCTCTACGCTGAGGTCACGGGACTCGGCCAGTTCTCCAGCTCACACGTCAATTCCGAGGGCACCATCATCGGCGACAGTCATCCTAAAGCCGCACTCACAGCCGTGGCCGCCGCTACCGGTGGCGCTGCCGTTGCCGGAGCCGCTCTGGGCGGAGGAGTCGGCGCGGCGGTTGGTGCAGGTGTCGGCGCAAGCCTCGGAACCATCTGGTGGCTCAAGCGCGACGTCCAGCAGGAACTCCCCTCCGGCACACGCCTCATCTTGTCGCTTGACCAGCCGCTCAATGTTTCCCCCACAGCTCAAACTGCAGAGCTGTCACACTAAGGGCCTTAACTCAAACCCGCCCAGCAGAAAGGCCCTCGATCCGTCGAGGGCCTTCTTGCATTCCGTGCAAACATTACAGCTCTATACGCTGAAGGATGCCGTGGCACGCTGAACGATGCCGTGGCGCCCTCCGCGTTCTTCCTTGGCGAGGGCGAAGCCCTTTGCGTGAGAGCTTTTCGCTTCTCAAGCCGAAAACGTCCCGCGATCACCCCAGCAGCCGCTTCCAGTTCTTCTGATTCCGCCGATAGCTCTTCTTCAAATCCTCGAGAATCCGCTGAAAGTCGCCGTTCTCCGTCAGCGGACGCCACGCCGGATTCTTGCTGAACCACGGATAGTTCTCATTGCCCAGGTAGATCGCTCGCCTTAGCCAGTGCAGCGCCTCCGGCGCGTCTTCTTCCACTGCGAAGTACGTCGCGAGCCTGTACGCCATCTCACTGTCCGCACCCGCAGCCGACAGCACATCTTCAGTAATAAACGTCGCCGCTCTCGAGCGGTCGCCTAACTGCACGTAGCACATCGCAATCGTCGGAAACACAATCCGCAGCGAAGCATCGTCTCGAATCACCTCTTCGAGCGTATTAACCGCGCGCGACAACTGGCCCTCGCGCATGTACTGATAGCCCTTCGAAATCCTCAGCAGCGGCTGCTTCGGCTCCAGCGTCAGTCCCTTGTCGATCTCGTCGCTCGCCAGCTCCAACTGATTTTGGTACTGGTACACACGCGCACGATGGTTATAGATAACCGCTGCATTCGATGGGTTCAACCGCAACGACGTGTTGAACTGATCAAGCGCTTCCTCGTACAGGCCATCGATGCGTAGCGTTATGCCGGCCACCAGGTGCACGTTCCAGTCGTTAGCTGCCTCCTGCAGCAGGTGCTCAATGCCATGCCGTGCGCTCTCTTTCTCGCCGCGCGACAGGAGCATATACACGCGATAGAGATTCGCCTCCACCGAATCCGGATCACGCTCCAGCGCGCGATCGAACGCCCTGCGCGCCTCCAGCACGTGCATCTGTCCGCCCATGCCATGCCGCGCATACTGCAGATGCGTTACGCCGAGCCCCGACCACCCAGGCGCATACCCGGGATCACGTGCCACAACGCGCTCAAACATCTCTCGCGCGCGATCCAGTTCATCCCGATTTCCCGTTCTCGACATGAACGACGACAACAGAGCCCGGGCCTGCAAATACTCCTCTGACACCGCTCCGCCCAGCGAGTTTTCACCACCAGATTGCGCGTTCCCGCTCGTGAGCTCGCCTCTGCCCTGCAACTCCGCGAACACTTGATCGCAGATCTCCGTCTGCACCGCGATCAAGTCAAACGTCCCCACGCTTATGGCCCCGCCCGTTCGCACGCTCTGCCTTTGCACGTCCAAAAGCTGCCAGTTCAGATCAAATCCCCGCTCCGACCGCAGAAAGCTTCCCGTCAGCACGAAGTCCACCAGCAGCCTCCGCCCCACACTCAACGGATCCAGCTGCCGTGTCGGAATATTCATCAGCGTGCTCGACGGCCGCACCACCAGCGATGGCACCTTTGCCAGTCGCGTCGCCACCGCATCCGCCAGCGCCTGCCCATAAAAGTGCGTGGCCTCCGTCGTGCCAAGGTTCACGAACGGCAGCACCACAATGTCCGTACCCTTCTTCTCCTGGCTCGTCGTACTCTCGCGAAACCGTTCCGCCAGCATCGACAAAATTCCCGTGGTCCGCTTCTCTTCTTCCGGCGTTTCGAGGTCCAGCCGCTGCTGCGCCGGCATGTTGATCGCGCCCTCGCCCGCCATCACCATCGAATCCAGTTGCAGCGACTTCACAATCGTCTTCAGCCCCTCACGCACCTCCGCGGCCGAGCCATACCGCTCCGACGGCTGTTTCTCCAGGCAGCGGAGAATCACACTCTCCAACTCGCCCGGAATATCCGGCACAATCTCTCGCAACGATGGCGGCGCCGCAAACTGAATCGCCCGAATACTCTGCAGCTCCTGCGCATCCGGCCGGTGGAACGGATGACGCCCGCTCACCATCTCGTACAGAATCAGCCCCAGCGCAAAGATATCGCTCTGCACGCTCGACTGCCCCGTCACGAACTGCTCCGGCGCCATGTACGCGATCGTTCCTCCGCGCGCGGTGTAAGTTGCCCCCGCCGGAATCTGCGGCGGATGCCCCGGCAGCGACGGATCAAAATTCCCGTTCGGCTCTTCGAGCTTCTCGCGCTTCAACTGCCGCGCCAGCCCGAAGTCCAGAATCTTGATCAGCCCGCCATCGGTCAGCATCACATTGGCCGGCTTTAAATCCCGATGAAAAATCCCCAGACCATGCGCCGCCTGCAGACCATCCGCAATCTGCATCCCGCTTGAAAGCACAAGCTGCACATTCGCAGGTCCCTCGGCAATGACCTTGTCCAGGCTCTTGCCCGGGATGTACTGCATCACAATGTAGGCTTCTTCATCCTCCTCGCCCACTTCGTAGATCGCGCAGACGTTGGGATGGTCGATCGCCGACGCCAGCCGCGCCTCCCGCAACTGCGTCGCCCGCACCTGCTCCGCCGTCTGCACCCCGCGCTTCAGCAGCTTCAGGACCACCGGCCGCTGCAGCAGCGTGTCGTTGGCCAGGAAGACCACGCCGCTTCCACCCGAGCCGATCTTCCGGATGAACTCATACTGGCGGATTACACGGCGCTTCATGGGGGCATTATCTCAAGTAACTCATTGATAACCATGTGGAAGAGCTCTGAAGCCAAACAACCAGGCACCAACCTGCACTTAATGCGATACTCGCTCGACGACCTGAATCGATATAGTTCCCGCGGCCAACAACTTGGCAGGCAGCCCCCAACCGAGTGAACTGCATCGAACAGAAGACCCCTGAAGCAGGCTGGCTTCGCTGTATTTGGTCAGCACGTTATCTCCATCACGACAAGGTACGAATGTCCGCGACCATCCTGCTCATTGACGACAACGCTGTGCAAGCGGCCACCCGGCAGACCATCCTCAAGCGCGCGGGGTATTTCGTCATTGCGGTCCTCAGTCCTCAGCGCGCGCTCGAACAGCTCCGCAGCAACGACTTCCCTGAGCCCATCGATCTCGTACTCACCGACCACATCATGCCCGGCATGACTGGCTCCGAGTTCGTCGCTCACCTTCGCGAGTTCCAGCCCAACCTCCCCGTGCTGGTCATCAGCGGCATGGCTGACGCCGAAGAGGAATACGAGAACCTTGGCGTCGAGTTCCGCCTCAAGCCCCTGCTTCCCGACAACCTCCTCGCCAGCGTCCACCGCCTGATCTCTTCCGGGACCGCCCAAAGCGCCTCCGCGTAAGCACGAGCCCCACAATTTCCCACCGCGAAACTCAAAACTGAACGAGCTCCGCGTTCAGGTCTACACTGCGCTCATGAAGAGCCCTTCGCTGCGAAACGCGATTCTCGTCTGCGCGCTGGCCTTCTTCTTCTCGTGGGCGTTCTTCTTTCTCAAACACAATCCCCTGCTCCGCGACATCATCCCCTTTGCCGAAGACCCCTACGATGCCATTGGCTCTTTAGCCTTCATCGCTGCCAACCTTCTGGCTGCAACGTCACTAGCTCGGGTTCTCCTGCCCCGCTTCATGGGCCGAAGCGGCGCCAGCATCTATGTCTCTCGCACACAAGCCGCCGTTTCGCTCTGCGTTCTCATGACTGTCTCGGCAGACACGATTGCAATGCTGCGGCATCTCTCGCAATGGTCGGGCACCCCAGGAGAACCTGACCTACTCGCGACTCTCGCCTCCATGCTTGCAGCGTCTATTGGCGTGCTGATCATCGTCTGCCATCGATCGCAACGCCCGGGCTTCCGAAATTGGGCAACCGCTTGCATGATTTTCTTCGCAGCTCTTCTCTGCCTCTGGTTCTACCCCGAGTCCCTGATCCACAACCTACTGCCTCACCTGATCACCTGCGACCTCGCCGACGTGCTCCTGGCCGTACCCGTTGCATCCTTCGCCCTTGCCCTCTTTCCGAGCCAACACTGTTCAACACCACGCATTGCCCGCACATCCCTTCGTTTCGCACGAATCCCTCACTGGACCATCGTGGCCCTTCTGGGACTTGCGATCGGCCTGGCCGCCTTCATCACAGAAATCCGCGAATCCGCAGCTTCCGTCCCCATCACACGGCTCGCCTTCGTCGGCTCTGTCTACGCCTATTTAGGGCTCTCCGGTCTGCTCATCGCGTACGCCTTTCTCCGCAAACCGCTTGGCTTCGAAATCACTTGCCCCAATCACCACCACTGATCTCACCGAGCCACAATCGCCACCGTCCGGTAATCACCCCCGGAAATCTGAGAAAATAGACACCGAGGACACCCGTTCCCGATGCTGCACCCCATGCCGTCCTTCGGCAGCCTCTCACTCCTGTTCGCTCTCATGTTCTGCGTCTATACGCTGTTCAGCGGAGCTATCTCCTTGCGCGCATTGGCAACGGGCCGCCCGCTGGCCCTCTCCCCCGAAGCCCTCCGCGAGACCTCGCGCCGCGCCGGCATCGCCAGCTTCATCGTCATCTCCTGCGCCGCCTTCGCGCTCATCTGGGCCGCCTTCACCAACGACTTCTCCGTCGACTACATCCTCCACCACACCAACCGCGACCTCAACCCGGTCTACAAGTTCTCCGCGCTCTGGTCCGGCCAGGAAGGCTCTCTCCTCCTCTGGGCCTGGCTGCTCTCTGCCTACGGCTTCGTCATGCGCATCCGCGACAAAGCCGACGTCACCCTGCACGCCTACGCCTCAACGATCCTCAGCGCCATCCAGGTCTTTTTCCTTCTCCTGCTCGTCTTCGCCGCGCCGCCCTTCGCCATCGCACCCGGTCCGCTGCGCGCCGACGGCTTCGGCCTGAACCCACTCCTCCAATATCCCGAGATGGTCATCCATCCCCCGATGCTCTATCTCGGATACGTTGGTTTCTCCGTGCCCTTCGCCTTCGCGCTCGGCGCGCTCATGATGCGCTACCCCGGCGAAAAATGGATTCACATCACCCGCCGCTGGACGATGGTCACCTGGCTCTTCCTCACCTGCGGCATCTGCCTCGGTATGCACTGGGCCTACGCCGTGCTCGGCTGGGGCGGCTACTGGGGCTGGGACCCCGTCGAAAACGCCTCGCTCATGCCTTGGCTCGCGGGCACCGCCTTCCTTCACTCCGTCATGATGCAGGAGAAGCGCGGCATGATGAAGATCTGGAACGTCTGGCTCATCTTCGCCACGTTCATGCTCTCAATCCTCGGCACGTTGCTCACACGCTCCGGCGTCGTCAGCTCCGTCCACGCGTTCGCCGAAAGCAACATCGGCAACTGGTTCTACGCCTTCCTTCTGATCGTCTTCATCGTCTGCCTCTTCACCTTCCTGCGCCAGCGCGATCACCTCAAGGCCGAAAACAAGCTCGAGTCTCTCGTCTCGCGCGAATCCAGTTTCCTCTTCAACAATCTCGTCCTTCTCACCGCCTGCTTCACCATCCTCTGGGGCACACTCTTCCCCATCCTCAGCGAGTACGTGCAAGGTTCCAAGGTCACCATGGGGCCGCCGTTCTACAACCGCGTCGCCGTTCCCATCGGCCTCTTCCTCATCTTCCTTACCGGAGTCGGCCCCCTCCTCGCCTGGCGCGCCACCTCGTTGCGCTCCATCCGCCGGAACGTGCTCCTTCCCTGCCTCGCCATCATCGTCAGCGCGATCGTTCTCATGATCACCGGCCTGCGCCCCTGGAACGAAGCCGACGGATCCACCGGCGCCATCTACTCGCTCGTCTGCTTCTCACTCGCCGCCGGCGTCATCACCGCCATCGTCACCGAGTTCCTTCGCGGCGCCAACGTCATCCGCAACCAGACCAGCAAAAATCTCCTGTCCTCCGCGATTCTCCTCACGCGTCGCAACACTCGCCGCTACGGTGGATACATCATCCACTTCGGCATCGTTGTCCTGTTCATCGGCGTCGCCGGCTCGGCCTTCAACCAATCGCGCGAGCTCGAGATGTCCTTCGGCGACTCCCTCCAGATCGGCTCGTACAAGTTCGTCTGCCAGTCCTACTCGCAAGACTCGAACCCCAACTACGACACCGACTTCGCTCTCCTCGACGTCCTCCACAACGGCAAGAAGATTACGCAGCTCACCCCCGAGCGCCGCTTCTACAACGCCAGCCAGGAGTACGAAACACGCGTCGCCATCCACTCCACCCTCGCCCGCGACATCTACGTCGTCTTCGAAGGCCGCAACCCCGAGACGGACAAGCCGATCATCAAGGTCTTCCTCAACCCGCTCGTCAACTGGATCTGGATCGGCGTCGCCATCGTCATCTTCGGCACCGCCATCGCTCTCGTCCCGCCACTGAAACCCCGCGCCCCGTCTTCCACAGCGGCTTTATCGTCCAAAGCTGACGCAGAGCGCCGCGAAGTCGTCCATGCGTAAGCGCCTCCTCCACGTCGCGCTGCTCTGCGTCCTCGCCGTCCCCATGCTCGGCGCCGGCGGACCCTCCTCGCGCTTTGACGCCCTCGGCCACAAGCTCATGTGCGTCTGCGGCTGCGGCCAGGTCCTGCTCGAGTGCAATCACGTCGGCTGCCCAGACTCCGACCGCGAGATCACCGAACTCCGTACCGAAATTGCTACTGGCCTTCCCGACCCCGGCGTGCTGAACTGGTTTGTCGCAAAGTACGGGCCCACAGTACTCGCCGCTCCTCTTCGCGGCGGCTTCGACATCGTCGCCTGGATCGTTCCCTTCGCGGCTCTCCTTCTGGGCATCGCAATCGTCGTCTTCCTCATCCACCTCTGGCGCCGCCGTTCACCCAGAGGCCCATCGGACGGTCCGCCATCGCCAGTCGACGACACAGTTCGGGATCGCATCCGCCGGGAGACTACATACTAGGTCACCCGGACGATTACCCATTAGTCACTTTTTCCTGTTACTCTTGTTCGCGTTCCATGACGCGTTCAGAGTTGCTCACGATCGTCATTGGTAGGGCCCGGGCCAACGGATTCGAATTCCGCCGCTGGTACACCACTCGCCTCGCCCTCCCCTGGACCTCCCACGAGGACGCCATCGCTGCGCTGGAGCAGCACCGCCAGTACTACGCCCTGCTCTTCTCCCACGAGTTCGCCATCGCCTTCTGGAAGCCCGGCGCCGAGATCACCTTCCAGGTCCCGTCCCGCACCTTCGCTCGCCGTATGCCGGACGGCTCCGTACAGATGGTCCACCGCAAGCCCTTCATCCGCCGCAGCGCCCGCAAGGATGCCTGGCGCTATCACCTCCGCGAGATGTCGCTCGCGGAAGAACCGCTCCGCTACATCCGCCGCTATCTCAACGTCGAAGACGATCTCGCAGAGGCCCCGCCGGAGACCGCGTCTCCCGCCACCCCAACGTCGCGCAAGTCTCCCTCGAAAGCGGCTACAAAACCTCAACGTCCCATGCCCGAGCACCCACCCGCGTTCCTGCGCCGCCCCTACCCCTGAGAATTGTCGATCCTCAGTCGCGCTAAGAACTTACAACTTAGAACTTACAACTACCCCCCGCCGGTCATCTCCTTCAGCGCCGCCTGCGCCGCTCTCTTCGTCTTCGGCACCGGATCAAGCTGCAGGCACTTCTTGTAGTTCTGCTCCGCCTCATCCAGCTTGCCCAGCTTTCGCGCGGCCTCTGCCAGCGCCAGGTGCGCATCCGGATCATTCGCATCCAGCGACACCGCATCCTTGGCCCGCATATACGCGCCCATGAAGTTGCCGTCGTTCTGGTAGAACCCGGCCACCTGCATATCCTCAGCAAATCGTTGCGAGCTCGTCACCACTGGCTCCGACGGTCTCTTACGGCTCGCCCGCGTCTTCGTCGGCACTCCCTCATCATCCTCGTCCGGCGAACCCGACGGCTGATCCGCACCTGAGCTCGAGTACCCCGACGAGCTCGAACTCGAACTACTGCTCGCACCCGAGCTCCCGGCATCCTGCAACCCACCCGGCGGCGCCGGCTTCACATCGCCTGCACCCGGTGACGACGAAGATGAAGACGATCCCTGCGCGTCATCTCCCGGAAACGGAAACTGCTGCGCCGGACTCTTAGGCGTCTGCTGCGCGTCCGGAGCACTCGGCGTCTGCGTCGCCGGCTTCGGAGTCTCCGTCTCGCCCGGATACGGAAATTGTTGCGCCGCATTCGACGGCACCGGCTTGTCCTGCGCCGGCCCACAGTCGCTCGCCGTCGTCCACTTTCCGTCAGGGCCCTTCGTCGCCCCTCCCGAGCAGGTCACATTTGGCTGCGGCGACGCAGGCCGTCCCTCCGGCGTCTGCTGCCACTGCGGGGTGTTCGCCTGGCTTGCGGGCGTCTGCGCGCACGCCACGCCCACTCCCAGCCCCGCCACGCACACCGCCAGCCACAATCGCCTCATACCTCTATTAGACGACAATCCCTCCCCGCTGGCACGCGACCTCGCCCCGCGACAACTCCGCAGTCTCTACCCTCTACTCTCTAACCTCTACTCTCTACCTTGCTATACTCCACCCCATGCCTCGGCCTGCAGCCCCCGCCACACCCCGCCTTCTCATCCGCTCTTCCGCCATCCACGCCGCCGGCGTCACCACCCTCGACCCCATCCCCCGCGGCCGCCGCATCCTCGAGTACGACGGCCCTCGCATCCCCAAGACCGTCGCCGACGACCGCTACGCCGACAAGCCCGTCACCTACCTCTTCTCCATCGAGGGCACCGACGACGTCATCGACGGCTTCTCCGCCGCCATGTTCGTCAACCACTCCTGCACGCCCAACTGCGAGACCGAAGAGGACAAAGGCCGCGTCTACATCAAGGCCATCCGCAACATCGCCGCCGGCGAAGAGCTCGTCTACGAGTACAACCTCCACGACTCCGACGACGACAACGCCGACTGCTACTGCGGCGCCCCGCAATGCCGCCGCACCATGTTCTCCGACGACGAACTCAAACGCCGCGCACGCCTCGCCAAACGCAAAGCCGCAAAGAGCAAGTAACGCTGGCGACTCATCGCTTCATCCTGCCTTTCACCATAGGCGGCCGTGGCGAACCTCCGCGCACCTTTGCGTCCTTAGCGTCAAAGCTTCTCAGCCGAGCCGACCTCAAAATCCATTCACTCGCCGAAAAATCCCATCCCGCAGCCGCTCGACATTGAAGTTGATCAGCAAACCGAGTCTCCGATCCGACAACTTCAAATACGAGATCAGCTGCGACAGGTGTACCGGAGCGACCGTCTCGATCGACTTCACCTCAACCACCAGCTCACCTGCCACAAGAATGTCAATCCTGTACCCAACATCCGCCAGCTTCACACCCTGATACACCACCGGAACCGGCACTTCCGTCTTGATCTCTAATCCAGACTGCGCCAATTCAAAGACAAGACACGCGCAATATGCGCTCTCCAGCAGCCCAGGCGCAAGCGCCGAGTGCACGCGAAACGCCGCATCCAGCACTCGCTTCGCCAACCCATTCAGCTCTTCAGGCCCCACATCACCCTCATCCCACCCCAACTGCCGTGGCCCCACCCCAACCGCCGTGGCGAACCTTCCCGCACCTTTGCGCCCTTAGCGTCAAAGCTTCTGCCAAGCATTACCGCTTCAACAGATCCACCGGCACATTCACATCCTGCACCCGGAACATCTCTGCCAGCGCCGGATGTTTCACCGCGATCGCGCGATACATCTCCCACGCCACGCGCCGATAGCTGAAGTGCCCCGCCACCCCTGACCTCAGCTCCGAGATATACAGCGCCTCTGCAAAATCCATCTTGAACAGCGCCCTGCATCGCGTGCCCAGCGGCAGCAGATACTGCGCGCTCTGCTTTGCCTCAGGTTCATCGGAATCGCACAATTCGCGATACGCCACCCGCGCCGCATCCATCGCGCTCTTGTATTTGTCCGCCAGCCCGGCCTCTTCCAGCGTTGGCTGCCCCGGACACACCGGCTCGTCATACCCATGCACATCGCTGAACGCCTGCATCAACTGCACGCACCGCCGGTGCCGATGCATATCGCGGAACCCGCCCACATCCATCAAAATGTCGAACCTGAACCCATGCCCCGCGCTGAACGCGCGAAGCAGTTCATCATGCCGCCCGCGGTGCGCCGTGCCCAGCTTCAGAATCTCATTCCGCCGAGCCTCACTCAGCGCCGCCACCGCCCCGCGCAACTGCCTGTACGAGTAATGACAGTGCGGATACAGCAACGACGTCGCAATCTCGACCTCAATGTCCTCGTCATCATCCAGCAGATCGACCACCGGCGCCGGATACACCGGAGCATCGCCCATCAACTCCCGCGCAGCCTGCGCCAGCTCCTTGCGACTCTCAATCGCGTACTCACTCGCCTCCGCATACTTCACCAGCGTCGGCGCGGCCTTCACCGGAGGCATCAACACCTGCAGAATCTCCTGCGTCGCTGCCGGATCAACAACACCTTCTCCGGCCATCTCCTCCAGTCGGTCGCGCAGCACGTTCCACGCCGGATCGCTCGCCGCCGCACGCAGCTTCCCGCCCAACTCGCGAATCTCCGCAAACTCACTCGACAGCAGCCGCGACACCTGCGTCTCCAGCGTGCGCGCATTCACAATCTGTCCCAGCGACGTGTTCGTCGCCAGCGGCAGCAGGTACCGCGCCGCATCAAACGCCCGCGCCTTCAGCGTCCGCGCATACGTCTCGCTCTTCATCTCGCTTGGCTGCGGAATCGCCTGCGCCAGCGCCGCAAACATCCCCATCCCAATCTCTTCGTACGCCTTGAACAGCGCTTCAACCGCCGCCGTGTACTGCTTGCGCGCTCCCTTGCTCAGTTCCGGAGTGCACCACCCGCTCTGCCGAAAATTTTGATATCGAGTAGACCGCTCCTGCCCGTCCCACCTGGTCTCATCCACCAGCGTGATCGCTGCCAGCAGCGACAGCTTCTCCACCGCAAACGGAATATGCGCCAGGTCCGCGATCGACCTGTGCCCATACTGGAAATAAAACGTGTTCAGAAACTGCTCAGCCTTCTGCGAGCTGATCTCCACCAGCGACTCCCGCATGGTCAGCGCCGACCGCGAGTACCTCGCCATCGCATACGCCAGCACCTCCGGCTCCGCTCCATGGATCGCATACACTTCGGTCGTGCTTTCAGCACCCGGCTTCGGTTCAGTTGTCGAGGTCTGGGGCAGGTCAGGGGCGGCGGCAGGGGAAGACATGTCCGCACAAGAATACCGCGCCCAGCCCGTGTTGGAATCTGGTCAGTTTCTCAGACAGCCGCCCCGCCAGACCCCCCTGACCTATCGATCTCCGACGAGAAGCCGACTTCCTCAACGAGTCCCACAGATAGCCTTCAACCAGCCTTGAACATCTGCTTGATCCCGCGCAGCGCCTGCCGTGTCCTCTCCTCGTTCTCAATCAGCGAAAACCGCACATGGCCATCGCCGTGTTCTCCAAACCCAACCCCAGGGCTCACCGCCACCTTAGCCTCCAGCAGCAGCTTCTTCGAAAACTCAATCGAACCCAGCTTCCGGTATTGCTCCGGAATCCGCGCCCACGCAAACATCGTGGCCTTCGGCATCTCGACCGGCCACCCAAGCTTGTTCAACCCCGGCACCAGCACGTCGCGCCGGTGCCTGTAGTTCTCCACAATCTCACGCACACAATCCTGCGGCCCCTCCAGCGCTGCAATCGAAGCCACCTGGATCGGTGTAAACGTCCCATAGTCGAAGTAGCTCTTGATCCGCGCCAGCGCCGCCACCAACTCCTTATTCCCCACCATGAATCCCACACGCCAACCCGGCATGTTGTAGCTCTTCGACAGCGTAAAGAACTCCACCGCAATATCCTTCGCGCCGGGAACCTGCATCACGCTCGGAGCCTTATACCCATCAAAGGTCAAATCCGCATAAGCCAGGTCGTGCACAAGGTAGATTCCCAGCTCCTTGCAAAGCTCCACCACCTTCTCGAAGAACGGCAGGTCCACACACTGCGTCGTGGGATTCGCCGGAAAATTCAGGATCAGAATCTTCGGCCTTGGTTCCATCCTGCGCAGATCATGATCCAGCTTCTCCAGCAACGAAGCCTGGTCCATCCCGTCCACCGTAATGCTCTGTACCTTCGATCCAGCAATCACCGGCCCAAAGATATGAATCGGATAGCTCGGATTCGGCACCGCCACCGTGTCCTCATCGTCCAGCAGCGCCAGGCACAAGTGCGCAATCCCTTCCTTCGACCCGATCGTCACAATCGCCTCAGTCTCCGGATCCAGATCCACCCCATACCTGTTCCTGTACCAATTACAAATCGCCCGCCGCAGCCGCGGAACGCCCTTCGACAGCGAATAGCGGTGCGTTCTCGTCTTCAGCGAAGCCTCAATCAGCTTGTCCACAATATGCTTCGGTGTCGCGCCATCAGGATTCCCCATCCCGAAGTCGATAATGTCTTCGCCGCGCTTGCGTGCCGCTGCCTTCAACTCCGTCGTTATGTTGAACACATACGCCGGCAGCCGCTGCAGTCTTCTAAACTCTTTCATGCTTTCCTCTGCTTACTTTTTACCTTGACTATTCAATAATGCGCGCGCTCCGAACCGCATGAAACATTCGAAAGGGCTTTCACCAATCGGAATCCCCTTGTCGCACGTATGCTGCGCCTCGGCAGGGGTGGGCTTCGGCTGGCCCAGCGCGGCTCCGAAAGGTCATGGAGCAAGTCTACCCACAGCTCAACTCGGAAGGGCGTATTGCTGATGAGAAGCCGACTTGTCTGTACTAAACGCCGCCTTGATGAGCGACTTGGCGATTTTGCGCCAAGTGAAAATTGGTAGCTGACGATAAGGGCGCTTGTGACGGCTTCTCTAGGACTCGACCACCTTCATCTGTTCTTCGTTCATACGGCCGCCATGAACCTTGAACTCGGACACAGCAAGGTCAATCTCTTTCAGGTCTTCCGCGGTCAGTTCAAGGTTGGTTGCTTTGATGTTCTCCTGAAGGTGCGTGACCTTGCTCGTGCCGGGGATTGGGACGATGAACGGCTTTTTGGCCAGCAACCATGCGAGCGATAGCTGCGCCGTCGTTGCGCCTTTCTTTTTCGCCAGCTCGGTAATGCGATCGACGAATGGCTTGTTCGCGGCAATGCTTTGTGGCTGGAAACGATCGAATCCAGAACGCAGATCCGATTTCGGATCAAAACTGGTCTTCGCATCAAGTCTCTGCGTCAGGTAGCCCATGCCTATTGGTCCCCACGGCACGAAGCCGATTCCCAACTCCTCACAGGTGGCGAGCAAGCCGTTCTCTTCTGGGTCGCGGTTCATAAGCGAATACTCTGTCTGAAGTGCAGCAACGGGCTGAACCGCGTGTGCCTTGCGGATGGTGTTCGGGCTCGCTTCCGAAAGCCCAAAGTGCAACACCTTGCCGTCCTCGATAAGCTCCCTCACCGCACCAGCGACGTCCTCGATCGGCACGCTCGGATCCACCCGATGCTGGTAGAACAGGTCGATGTAGTCCGTCCGCAGACGCTTGAGGCATCCGTTCACCATCCACTTGATGTGCTCAGGGCGACTGTTTAGACCGCCCTTCTCGGTAAGGTCAAAGCCGAACTTCGTGGCGATCTTCACCTCGTGGCGGAACGATTCAACCGCTCCGCCAACAATTGTTTCGCTTGTGTACGGGCCGTACACTTCAGCCGTATCGAAGAACGTAATGCCGTTGGCGTGAGCCTCACGGATGACCTTGATCGCCTCGTCAATGGGGGCTGCAGGGCCGTAGTTTGTGGCCAGATTCATGCAGCCGAACCCAAGCTCTGATACTTCCAGCGCTCCCAGTTTGCGTGTCTTCATGTCAAAATCCCTTTCCAATTCAACGCTAAGCGGAGGGGCTGCCACAGCGGTAGCCTGATCGACTGAAATCATTGCCTATTCGGCCGGAGACGCTTCTATATATGGCCAAGCTCTTGTCTGCTGTCTTATGTTTAGATGTGCCAGGGAGAAGAGAGTAATGCCTGAGAAATTGGAGCAGAACGAGAGTTCCCCCATCGCACAACGACTAAAGGAGCTGAGTGGGGCGATTACCAAAGCACTCGGTCGATCCCCCCAGTTGTCAACGCCGCTTCTCGGGCTCACGCTCTACCAAAATACTGCTCCGACTGCGCCGAATCCCTGCACCTATGAGCCGAGCCTCCTTGTCATTGCGCAAGGCAGGAAGCGCGTAGATCTGGGCAAGCAGAGCTATGAATTCGGCGGATCAACCTTCCTCGTCACATCGATCGAACTTCCAGTCGTCAGCCGCGTGTGCGCCGCAAGTGCGGAGAAGCCGTACCTGGCCTTATTTCTCAAACTTGATATGGGGATGGTTCGCGACGTTCTCCATTCTGAAGAGGTACGCATCCCTCCTCCGTCTGTTGGAACGCGCGGCATGAGTCTTGGCAATACAACGGTAGAACTGCTCACGCCATGTATACGTATGGTCGAGATTCTCGCCACTCCCCAGGACGTTCCATTCCTGGGCAAACTGCTCCAACGGGAGATTATCTACCGGATTCTGCAAAGCTCGCAGGGAGATCGACTGCGTTCGGTTGCAACGCTCGCGGACCACGACTACAGAACCGCAAAGGCCGTTACCTGGTTGCGTGAAAACTTTAAGAGGCCGCTTAACGTGGATGAGCTAGCCACATTGGCGGGGATGAGCAGATCGACCATGCATCATCACTTCCGAACTCTCACCGCAATGAGCCCTCTTCAGTTTCAGAAACAGCTTCGGCTCCATGCGGCACGGCAGAAAATGCTCACAGACGAACTCGATGCGGCGAGCGCGGCCTTTGAGGTTGGATACGAGAGCCCAAGCCAGTTCAATCGGGAGTATAAGCGTTTCTTCGGAAAGCCACCAATGCGCGATGTGCACGCATTGCGTGCGTCTGTGTGAGCGGGGGACTTCGTTGGCGTTGTTATCGCGGTGCCTGGTATTCACTAGTCCCCCCTGAGGCGGCTTGTGTTTCCTTTATCACCAGCGATTCCAGATCTCACTTGGCAAAGACAGACCAAATCACTCGTCGACTGTGCCTGCAATAGGCCAGAGGATAGTTACCCGGAAGCGCGCTTTTCGCCACTAACTCAAATACTCGGTGCCTCAGCTTAGCAACTGCGAGTTTCCCTCACCTTCCTCGCAGTGTGGCGATCGCTCTTCTTCGAGGTCCTGCCGGAATAGGGCCATCGCACATCTCCGGCGGTAAGCTCATTGCATACCTTCGAATGATTGCGACAATGCTCTAATACCGAAGGACATCACTGCAGGAGAACTCATGGCCACTGACCTCACCGGCAAAGTCGCGCTCGTCACCGGAGCCTCCCAGGGCATCGGTCGCGCCATCGCCCTCGATCTCGCGAAACATGGCGCCACGGTAGCTGTCGCGGCGCGGAGCACAGACAAACTGGAATCGCTGGCCTCTGAAATCACCTCCACCGGAGGCACCGCCAAAGCCTTCGCCCTCGACGTCACCTCCGAGGACTCCATCAAGTCCTGCGCCAAAGCCGTCCTTGCCGACCTCGGCGCCTGCCACATCCTCGTCAACAACGCCGGCATCACCCGCGACGGCCTCGCCCTTCGCATGAAGCTCGCAGACTTCGATGACATCCTCCGCGCCAACCTCACCGGTAGCTTCCTCCTCACCCAGGCTGTCATCAGCAGCATGATGAAAGCCCGCTGGGGCCGCGTGATCAACATCACGTCCGTCGTCGGCGAGACCGGCGCCGCCGGCCAGGTCAACTACGCCGCGTCCAAAGCCGGCCTCATCGGCCTTACCAAGTCCCTCGCCCGCGAGTTCGCCTCCCGCAACATCACCGTCAACGCCGTCGCCCCCGGCTTCATCTCCACCGCCATGACCGACGCCCTCACCGACGACCAGCGCTCGGGAATCCTCGCGCAGGTCCCGCTCGGCCGCTACGGTACGGTGGACGACATCGCCTCCGCCGTCACCTTCCTCGCCTCCGACGCCGCGGCCTATATCACCGGTCACACGCTCGACGTCAACGGCGGAATGTACATGGGTTAGCTAGGTTCCCTGATATCAACGACTCACAAACCTAACGAATCCGAATTGGTACAGTCAAAGAAAGATATAGAAGATTCCCCTTGCCACCACTACCTTCGGTGGTTACTTTACGGCTAATGGCAAACATGCACACAGCTCTGCCGCTCTCTGAAACTGCGGCTTTTACGGTTCCTGAGCCGATTAATATTGGGGTGACCATTCGCGGGTTCCGTCTGCAAAAAGGGCTGTCCCAAGGTGATATTGAGAAGCGCACGGGCCTGCTTCGCTGCTACCTTTCGCGTGTGGAAAACGGTCATACGGTGCCCTCGCTGGAGACGTTGCAAAAGATCGCAGCCGCCCTGGACATATCTCTAAGTCATTTCTTTTCTGAAGATCCAGTTCGCGACGTCCCGGGGTTTTCGTTGAGCGAGGACGAGATTCGTTTCCTCACGCAGGTGCAGCGCTATGCTGCAAATCTCACCGAAAGCGACCGCCGGCTCCTGCTGGCCATGGTCCGCAAATTCGCCGCTACGGTGTCCACGAGCTTTGAGTAAGTCTTTGATTCTTCGTGGAATAGTCGCGGGACGATGATTCAATTTTGAGGCATTTACACGTATAAAAAGTGCGTATTTGCGCACTTTTGAGGGCTCAATTTTTGGCCTTTTCAGCCTCTCGCGTACCTGGACAGGGCATATCCGACCAGCGACAGGATCAGCGCCGCAGCCGCGAACGTAGCCCGCTGCCGGGCACGATAGCTGGCTTTACCGGTGGTCATCTTCGGCAGCAGCGGAACTCCCAGCGCCAGCCCGCTCAGCAGGCCACCGAGGTGGGCTGAGTTGTCGATGTGCGGAATGTTGCCGGGGTTCACGTGCAGCTTGGCCCACTCGGCCGCAGTCAGGGAGGGCGAGAACTGCGGCGCAATGCCCAGCGCCAGGTTAATCACCGCAAACAGGATGACCTGCCGCCGGAGGTTCTTCAGCTCTTCCCAGGGGAGGTTGAGCTTGCGGTTCGAGAGCAGAACAATCAGGATGCCGGCAATGCCGAAGATCGCGCCGGATGCGCCCACGGCGATCGCGTCGGTGCGCGTGATGATGCTCGCCGCAGCGGACAGCAGATTCCCGGTGACGCCGGTGAGAAGGTAAACCCAGGCGAGGCCCCACCGGCCAAGCAGCGGCTCGCCGAACAAGCCGAGGTTCCAGAGGCACCACAGGTTGGTAGCGATGTGCAGGATGCTGGCGTGGACAAAGCAGGCCGTGACCAGCCGCCACCACTGGCCGCCGCCGATGGCCACCCAGTCATCGCATCCGCCGAAGTAGTACAAGACGTTGCCGTCAAACTGAGCGGTCAGAATTGAGCCGAACTGATGCGCCTTCCAGAGAGGGATGATCGGGCTCCAGCGAAACATCGCCGCGAAGACCAGGAGGTTAATCGCCATCAGGATCGACGTGGCAGGGTAAGCCGCAATCAGCGAGGGCCACGGGCGCTTGCGCACCTGCGGGCCGCCACCCCGCGTCACTTCACCGGCTCGCGCGGCGACGGCGGAGGCCGGCTCATGCGCATGTCCCTGCGCGTACACGACATCAGGGTTTTGAGGATTCGAGGACAAAAAGACTCTCAAGGAGCGGAATCAATCACATCATAGCGGAGGAAGAGAATAAGAGGGTAGAAACGAACGAAGGCTTTGACGCAAAGGGCGCCAAGTCACCCCAGCGAACGAGTTCGCCCTGCACCCAGACGACGCGAAGGAACGCCACGGTAGTGGTGCTCTACTATCCTGTTCTCTATTGTCTGTTTCTTTACGCTTGTTTCCAGAGGCGGTCGCGGAGTTCGGGCGACACATGCTCACGGAGCATTGCGGAGACCATGCCGGGGACGGGCGTGGTCATGAGCACCAGGGCCCACAGCAGAAGCGAGAAGATCACACCGGAGACTGCCACGGCTTCCAGACTGATGGTGATGCTCTGCGGAACATGAGCCAGGAGCAGAGCGCGGTCCGTTCCCAGGTGCAGATGCACGCTGCTGGCCAGGTGTCGAATGTTCTCCAGCCGGTGGACAACCACCGCTGCGAGGAAGAAGGCCACGCAAGCCATGGTGGTTACGGCCAGCAGCAGCAGATCGACCATACGGTGAATCCGCTGCTTCCCGCGGCAGTGCGCGCAGCCGTGAAGGTGGGCCTCGTAGTCGCCGCGCAGTCCTGCAGGCGTGCCGGAGATGTCATAGCGCCATCCCGAAAGGATGTGGCCGATGACCTGGTCTGTGCAGGGGGTATGCGCGTCTTGGAGGGGATGTCGGGAAAGAGTCGGCATTTCTTTTACGCAATCTTGATTTTACTTCACTGGCTGGTGACCGGGAAGCTGCAAGCTAGAGTCTTTGCGTTGCCGTGTGGGTGGACCCATCTCTTATTTAAGTCCATGTTTTACAACCGAATTGGCTCCAATGCAACATCCTGTTGGGCCAATAAGACCCGATTACCCAAAAGGGTCATTCGGTCGCCAATAGCCTGCTCCGCCGCCAGCCGGGCCAATTCGGGTAAGTTGTTCTGTTCACTGAGATGTCCCAGCACGATAGTATGCGCGCCGCCGTCATAGTCCCTCATCAGGAACTCGGCGGTTGCGGCGTTGGAGAGGTGGCCAACCCGGCTGAGAACGCGCTGCTTCACGCTCCACGGGTAGGGTCCGTCCTTGAGCATCTCGAGGTCGTGGTTGGACTCGAGCAGAAGGACATCCACATTCTTGAGCGCAAGTTTTACATTCGGCGGGACATAGCCGAGGTCGGTCGCAACGGCCATGCGGATCGACTCGCCGGGAGCATAGAAGACGAATCCGCAGGGGTCGGCGGCATCGTGGGGAATGGTAAAGGGGCAGACCTCGAGCTCGCCGATGCGGAAGCTGCGCCCGGCTTCGAAGAATTCGAGTGCGGGGAGTTCGGTGGGGTTAATTTTGGGACGAACCTCTTCCGGCGTGGACGCTTCGGTTTCCGGCTCTTCGCAGGGGGTCTCTGTCCCGGCCTCCATAGCCTCGCGCTCGCGCTGGATCTTTTCGAGCCAAGCCTTGTAGCTCATGCG
This sequence comes from Acidobacteriaceae bacterium, assembly GCA_035944135.1. Taxonomy (NCBI): domain Bacteria; kingdom Pseudomonadati; phylum Acidobacteriota; class Terriglobia; order Terriglobales; family Acidobacteriaceae; species Acidobacteriaceae bacterium. Next base: position 13,433 of record DASZBM010000008.1, on the reverse strand, counting down.
CTTCTGGGGGGTCAGCATGCGGACCCAGGCGCGGTGCGTGGCCTCGGTGAAGAAGACGGGGATCCTGAGCTTGCGCGCGAGTACGGAGAGACCGGCGACATGGTCGAGGTGTTCGTGGGTGATCAGGATGGCCTTGAGGTCGGCGGGGTCTTCGCCGGTGGCGGCCATGCGCTTGAGCAGTTCGCGGCAACTCAGCCCGGCGTCGACGAGGACCGCAGTCCTGCCCGCGGCGACCACCGTGGCGTTCCCACGAGATCCCGAGGCTAGAACTGTCATGCGCATCGGTATGAGGATACAGCGGCGGAGGCTGTGCAGAAACGGGTGGGAATCAGGGAGGGGACGGGAGGCAGGGGGTAGAGGGTAGAGGGTAGACAAGGGCAAAGGCGTTTCACGCAGAGCGCGTACGCGCTCGCAAAGAAGTGCGCGAAGGTCGCCACGGCGGTTGTGCGTCTGTTTTCTACTCTCTACCCTCTAACCTCTATCCTCTACCCTCTGTTTTCGCCGGATTGCGCAGCGGTGCGAGGAAGGTGACGATGGAGCGCATCACCAGTTCGTTGCGCTGGTTGTAGACCGTGGTGCGGGAGCGGACGACACCGTACTGAGGGCGGGATTGCGAGTGGCGGACGGTGAGAATCTCGGCCTCGGTGCGCAAGGAATCGCCGGGGCGCACGGGAGCGGTCCAGCGCATCTCTTCGACGCCCGCGCCGAGCATGCCGCCGGCGATGTGCAGCGACTCGACGCGGAGACGCATGACGATGGCGGCGGTCAGCCAGCCTGAGGCGGCGAGACCTTTGAAGAACGAGCTCTCGCCCGCGGACTGGTCGATGTGAAAGGGCTGCGGGTCGTAGCGCTCGCCGAATTCTTTGATCTCCTCGGCGGTCACTTTGTACGACCGGCTGGAGTTGAAGGTCATTCCCGGGTGCAGATCTTCGAAGTAGAGTTCTTTGGTGCTCACGAGGTCTCCTGAAATTAGGCAGTGAGGAATTAAGGGCGTGAATAGTGAGTAGTGAATAGTGAATAAGGCAGAAGCAAAGACGACGTCGGTTCAGTTTCGAGTTGTGAGTTTCGGAGTTGTGAGTTTAAGCAGGTTCCTCGCTGCGCCCGGAATGACAGAAAGAAAGACAACGGCAGATGCAAAAGCAACAACTACTCGTGACTGCCTCTAACCAATAACTAGTTCTTCGCGTAATCGTAGAACCCTTTGCCGCTCTTGCGGCCGAGCCAGCCGGCGTCGACCATGCGGATGAGGAGAGGGCAGGGGCGGTACTTGGGGTCGCCGAGGCCGGACTCGAGGACGCGCATGATGTCGAGGCAGACGTCGAGGCCGATGAAGTCGGCGAGTGTGAGCGGGCCCATGGGATGGGCCATGCCGAGGCGGAAGATCTCGTCGACGGCTTCGGGCGTGGCGACGCCTTCCATGACGGCGAACATGGCCTCGTTGAGCATGGGCATGAGGACGCGGTTGGAGACGAAGCCGGCGGCGTCGTTGACTTCGACGGGTGTCTTGCCGAGCTCGAGGGAAAGACTGTGGACGCGCTGGAATGTGGCGTCGGTGGTCTGGAGGCCGCGGATGACCTCGACGAGACTCATGACCGGCACGGGGTTGAAGAAGTGCATGCCGATGACGTTGCCGGGGCGCGTGGTGGTGGCGGCGAGCTTAGTGATGGAGATGGACGAGGTGTTGGAGGCGATGATGGCGTCGTCGGAGAGCAGATCGTCGAGCTCGCCGAAGATGTATTGCTTGATTTCGAGACGCTCGGTGGCGGCTTCGACGACGAGCGTGCAGTCCTTGAGAGCGGCGAGATCGTGCGCGGGCTTGACGCGCTGCTGGATGGCCTCGACTTCGGCGGGGTCGACTTTGCCGCGGGCAGCTTCGCGGTCGAGATTGGTGCGAATGGTGGCGAGGCCGCGGTCGAGCGCTGCCTGGTTCGCGTCGCAGAGGACTACCTCGCAACCGGCGCGCGCCATGACGTGGGCGATGCCGTTGCCCATGGTGCCGGCGCCCACGACGCCCAGCCGTTCCTTCACCGCCATTTGGACAATCCTTTCATCGCTCGTGGCAAGAGAAGCGAGTTTATCAGCCGCGCACGACGCCTGCGAAGCGGAACGGAGTTATGCTCAGAGCGAACCCGATTCAAAGCTGATTTGCGGAGTGGCGAGCGATGACGACGCCTGACGCGGAGGTCCTGATTGCCGGGGCCGGACCCACGGGCCTGGTGCTGGCGCTGTGGCTGGCGCGGCGGGGCGTTCGCGTGCGTATCGTGGACAAGAATCGCGAGCCGGTGGCGCATTCGCGGGCGCTGGCGGTGCAGGCGAGGACGCTGGAGTTTTATGCGCAGCTCGGGTTTGCGCAGGAGCTGGTGGAGCATGGGCACCAGGTGCCGGCGATCAATCTGTGGGTTTCGGGCAAGCAGGTTGCGCATGCGCCGTTTGGGGATTTCGGGCGGGATTTGAGTGCGTTTCCGTACGCGCTGATCTTTCCGCAGGATGAGCACGAGCCGCTGCTGATTCGGCATCTGGCGGAGGCTGGCGTGAATGTCGAGCGGTCGACGGAGCTGCTGAGCTTTGTGCAGGACGCGGATCAGGTGGTGGCGCGATTGCGTCTGCGCGACGGGACGGAGCAGACGTGCCGCGCCGGCTTCCTGGCGGGGTGCGATGGGGCGCGGTCGGTGGTGCGGCAGGGGCTGCGGATTGGGTTTCCGGGCGGTGAGTACACGCATCTGTTTTATGTCGCGGATGTGGTGGCCGGCGGTGCGGTGGGGAATGGCGAGCTGCATGTGGCGCTGGATCACACGGATTTCCTGGCGATCTTCCCGCTGGACAGCCATGGAAGGATGCGGTTTGTGGGGACGATTCGCGATGAGATGGTGAATGAGAAGGAGGCCGATGCGCAGCCGCAGCTGAGCTGGAACGATGTGTCGAAGCGGGTGCTGAACTGGATTCACGCGGACGTGCAGCGGGTGAACTGGTTCTCGACGTATCGGGTGCATCACCGGGTGGCAGAGCATTTCCGCGAGGGGCGCGTATTTCTGCTCGGAGATGCCGCGCACATTCACTCACCGGTGGGTGGGCAGGGGATGAATACGGGGATTGGCGACGCCGTGAACCTGGGCTGGAAGCTGGCTGCGGCGCTGCGGGGGCGCGCGCCGGCAACGATTCTCGACACGTTCGAGCCGGAGAGGATTGCGTTCGCGCAGCGGCTGGTGGCGACCACGGACCAGGCTTTCACGGCTGTGACGTCCAATGGCGATCTGGCGCGGCTGGTGCGGCTGCATATTGTTCCGTACCTGATTCCGGCGCTGTTCTCTGCGAACCGCAGCCGGCGGTTCATGTTCCGCACGGTGTCGCAGATCGCGATTAACTATCGCTCGAGCGACTTGAGCGAGGGACGCACGGGGAAACTGCATGCGGGTGACCGGCTGCCCTGGGTGAAGCTGTCTGATGAGGCGGACAACTTCGCTCCGCTGACTTCGCTGGACTGGCAGGTGCACTACTACGGGAACGCTCTTTGTCCTGACATTCGAAGGCTGTGCACGCAGCGCGGGCTGGCGCTGCACACCTTTGCGTGGCAGGCGCAATTTGCCGAGCAGGGTTTGCGCGAGAACGCCGCCTATCTCATTCGGCCGGACGGCTATGTTGCGCTCGCTGACCCTGCGGCGAAGGCGCGCACGCTGGCGGAGTTCCTCGACAGCCACGGCTTGACGTTTGGATGAATTTCACCGGCCCGTTTCGGTGCAACTTCGGTGTGACTTCATGCAAGGTTTTTCTTGAATTGCATGACCGCGGAACGTATAAATCAGCCACGATCTCTTTTCACCATCGCGGCGGGGACTGATGCAATGTCCTGGCCGCGTAAATCAGGAGTCTGCTCGACATGGACCGGGCCCGCCATTCTCTATGCGCCGATCGGCTTGCGCGTGTTGGTCGTCTCACGACCACTGCGGCAGTCTTTGTCGCGCTCTCGTGCTGGTCTGCCTGGGCCTCGAACTCCGTTCCCGACTGGGTGAAGGCTGCGGCCCAGCAGCCGCTTCCGAAGCTTCCTGAAAGCACTCGCGCCGTCATCCTGCTCGATGAGGAGACATATACCGTCGACGCAAAGGGGCAAGCTGTCGAGCATATCCGCAAGGTCGTCAAGATCCTTCGCCCGCAAGCACGCAAGCTCGAGTCCACCTATCCGGCCGTTGAGTACGACAAGGAATCCAAGGTGCTCTCGTTTCATGCGTGGAGCATCGATCCAGCCGGCCACGAATATGCCGTTAAGGACAACGAGCTGCACGACGTAGCGATTGGAGAGGGGTTCGAGCTCTACGACGACAGCCGCGCCAAGGTCGCCGATCCTCCCGGCCGCGATCCCGGCGGCGTCATCGCCTGGGAATATGAAAGGCGCGAGCGTCCCTATCTGGCTGAAGCCGACTGGTCCTTTCAGGGCGGTCTTCCCCGGCTCAGCGAGAGCTTCAATCTCATCCTTCCTGCCGGCTACACCTTCACGACCACATGGGCGCACCACCCGAAGATAGAACCCATCGACCTTGAGAATCAGAAGTACCGCTGGGAGATGAATAACGTGCCTGCGATCGATCTCGAGCGCATCCCGTTGTCGCCTTCCACTGAATCGCTGGCGGGACGCATGACGGTACACTACTCCGGGCCTGGGCTTGCTTTCCCTGAAGACGGGACGTGGAGGGGCGTCGGCGAGTGGTACACCGCGATCTCACGCGATCGGCTCACCGCAACGCCCGAAATCGCCGCCAAGGCTGCCGAGCTCAGCGCGGGCAAAACCGACTTCTATGACAAGGCCGAGGCCATCGGCAGCTTCGTTCAGCGCAATATCCGCTACGTAGCGGTTGAGATTGGTGTCGGCGGTTTCCAGCCGCATCCAGCGGGCGCGATTTTTCACGGCGGCTACGGCGACTGCAAGGACAAATCCACTCTTCTCTCTGCCATGCTATCCACCGTCGGCATTCACAGCGCGCTGGTAATGGTGGATACAAACCGCGGCGTGGTTGATCCCGACGACCCATCGATTTCCGCCGGCAATCACGTGATCGGCGCGATCGAGATCCCGAAGGGCTACAACTCGCCCAAAATGCACAGTGTCATCACCGCGGGAAACGGCAAGCGCTATCTCATTTTCGACCCCACGTGGGAACAGACTCCCTTCGGCCAGGTCGAGGATAATCTCCAAGGAAGTTATGCGCTTCTAATCGAGGGCTCGGACAGCCAGGTCTTTCAGATTCCCGTCCTCAGCCCGGACCTGAACACCGTCCACCGCTCCGCCACGCTCACGCTCACTGCTGATGGCTCCCTGAAGGGTAGCGCCGCCGAGAGCTGGCTCGGCGATATTGCCGCCGACCCTCGGGGATATCTCGCGGAGATTGATGTCGATAAGCGGCAAAAGGCCTTCGATCGCCTGATCGGCGAAGACTTGATGGCCGCCTCGCTGACTGACCTGAAGATTCAGAACCTTGCCGCGCTGGACAAGGACCTTACGACAAGCTTCGACCTCTCGGCCGAGCACTTCGCGAGCTCTGTTGGCCCGCTGCTGATGGTGCGGCCGCGCGTCTTCGGCAGTTACACGCTGCCTGTCGATCACAAGAAGCGGGACGTTGCGATCGATCTTGGCGCGACGATGCAGGCCACGGACAGCTTCGACATCCAGCTGCCAGAGGGCTATACGGTCGACGAGCTGCCCGATCCGGTCAAGGAAGACGCGGGCTTCGCCACGTATCAGAGCTCGACGGTTCTGAATGGCCGCACGCTCCACTACACCCGCACTTATACCGTCCGCCAGGTTTCACTGCCGCCGGACAAGTACCCCGAGTTGCAGCGCTTCGTCGCAACCATCGCCGCTGACGAGGACAGTCGCGTAGTCCTGAAGCGCACGACCAGCACCACGGCCTCACTGCCCTAAGGAGCACCATGAACACCACCGCCCCGCAGCGCATCACCGGTAAGCCGCGCCGCATCGTCTCCGCATTTCTTCTCGTCACCGCGTTCGCGCCCGCCGCTCTCGCGCAGAAGTTCATCCAGCCCACGCAGGAAGAGCTGTCGATGACGTCGCTGCCGGGCTATCCGGGCGTCTCCGCGGTCATCCTGAACAAAGAGGAGATCACAACGGACGACAAGCACTCGGCCCAGCACTATGCGCGGATCAAGATCCTCAGCGAAGACGGCAAGAAATATGCGAACGTGGAGCTGCCCTATGTGACGACCACGGAGGGCGAAAACGACAACACGGTCGGCAATCAGAAGTCTCTCGAAGCCATTCAGGGCCGCACCATTCACCCTGACGGCACGGTCGTTCCCTTCACCGGCAAGCCTTACCTGAAGGTGATGGAGAAAGGCAAAGGCTTCAAGTACCAGGCGAAGGTGTTTACGCTGCCGGATGTCACAGTGGGCAGCATCATCGAGTACCGCTACAGCACTTTTATCAACGACCGCGGTTATGAGCCGCCGATCTGGCTGATCCAGGGCGATCTCTACGTCAAGTCCGCGCACTTCCTCTGGTATCCGACCGCTGAAGACATGGGAGATGCACACGGCGACCTGATCCATACGATCAGCTGGTTCCCGATTCTTCCCAAAGGGGCGGAGATCGTGAAGCACGACCTGCCTGGCGGCAGCGTAAGCAGCGGCCTCCCTTTCAGGTCGTATGAGCTGACGATCAAGGACGTTCCTCCGGAACCGGATGAGGAATACATGCCACCGGTTGGCAACTACAGCTACCGCGTTTACTTCAACTACATTGCGGCTCGCACCGGCGAAGAGTACTGGAAGAACGAGGGAAAATACTGGTCCAAGGCGGTTAACTCGTTCGCGAACCCGAACTCCGATCTGAAGTCCGCCACGCAGCAGATCATTGCGGGCGCGACGACGCAGGACCAGAAGCTGCGCGCTATCTATGCCGCTGTGCAGAAGCTCGAAAACACTGACTACACCCGCCAACATGAAGCCCGTGAGGACAAGGCTAACGGGCTGGGCAAGGTCAAGGATGCCGACGATGTGTTCAAGCACGCGCGGGGTAATTCCACGCAGCTGACTGAACTTTTCATCGGCATGGCGCGGGCAGCCGGCATGGATGCGGATGCAGTGCTCGTCCCGGATCGCTCCCAGCACGTCTTGATGAGCCAGTGGCTTAGCCTGGACCAGTTCGATGACGTGATCGCTGTTGTCAACGTCGACGGCAAGGACGAGTTCTTTGATCCGGGCGAACGCTACTGCGGCTATGGCCATCTGGCGTGGCAGCATAGCTTTGTTACCGGCCTTCGGCAGAAAGGCAATGAGACCGCCTTCGTGGAGATTCAGGGCGACGGCTACAAGAACAATGTCATCACGCGCGTTGCCAACCTGAAGATGGATGCGACGGGCGAAGTGAACGGCACGATCGACATGACCTATATGGGAGTGACGGCGCTGGGCTGGCGTCATACTGCGCTGAGCGGCGACGACGAGAGCCTGAAGCATGAGCTCCGAACGTCGATCGAAGAGAAGATTCCGCATACGCTCGAGGTGAAGGACGTGAGTGTCTCGAACATTGCGGACTACGAGAATCCACTCAAGGTTACCTATACGGTTCAGGGGACTGTCGGGTCGTGGACGGGCAAGCGGCTGGTTGTGCCGGCCGACCTGTTCCAGGTCAACAACAAGGCCACCTTCCCGCATGAGAAGCGTGACGTTGCCGTGGATTTCAAGTATCCGTCATCAACACGCGATGCTCTTCGGATCAACTTTCCGCCGAACTTCTCGATTGAGGCGGCGCCGTCGATTGCGAAATATGCGCTGAAGCAATTGGCCGGATACGGCATGATGGTCGAATCCGCTCCGACCAACTTCACGACGCGGCGCGATTACGTTTTCGGCGAAATCTACATCCTTCCGGACCAGTACACTCAGCTGCGCACGTTCTATTCGCAGCTCGAAGCCAACGACCAGCAGAGCGTGGTGCTGAAATCCACGGCTGCAGGAACGACGACTACGGCGTCGAGCACGGGTGGAGCGAACTGACCAACATGATCCGTTCGGGAACCTCATCCCGCCTCAGATGCGCGAGCCGAGCTGAAAGCATCTCGGTTCGCGCGGGATCGCTACTCTGTTGGGCAACGCTCTGCCTGCTCAGCAGCGTGCCTGCGCGCGCGATCACCTGCAACGTCCGCACGTCGCCCATGACCGCGGGCGACATCGCCATGGCTCGGGGCGACTACGTCAAAGCCGAATCCCTCTACGCTGGCGAGAGTAAATCCGGCCCGGAAGCTGACCGCACCCATGCCGCTCTGATCCGCGCTCAGCTACGCCAGTCAAAGATCGCGGACGCTGAAAAGGACGCGGTCGCGTGGTCGACGGCGCAACCCAAGAACCCGTGGGCGCTCGTCGCGATCTCCGAAGTCCGCTGGCGCGAGGGCCGCCCGGACGACACCCTGCGCACGCTCGAAACCATCCGCACCCTCGATTACTGCAACCCGCAGGCGCATGCCGATCTCGCCAACCTATACCGCATGCGCGGTCTCTACGCTTCCGCCAACCGCGAGCTGACCCTCGCGCGCAAATTTGACCCTGTTGATGCCCAGATTGAGTTCGCCTGGCTTCACCTGCAGCCGCCTGCAACGCGGCTCACTGAAATCACCGACCTGCTGAGTAACGCGGCCTGGCTATCGGCCGATCAGATCAACGGGCTCTCCCGTGAAAAACAGCGCCTCTTCGAGGCACCCCCCAGCGGTTGTCACTTGGTCTCTCCCGTCACGAGCACCTCCATCCCCTTCCGCGCGATGCAGAACGGACCGCAAGCTCCCACCTACTGGGGGCTCGACGTTGGCTTCGATGGCAAGCAGCGCCGCCTGAAGATTGACACGGGAGCGAGCGGCCTGCTCTTGAGCAAGTCAGCCGCGAACGCGCTTCACCTCGAGCCCTCGGCCAACTTAAAAATTCATGGCATCGGCGATGACGGTGACGTCGACTCTTACATCGCCAAGGTGCATAGCATTAAAATCGGCGGCCTTGAATTCCAGGACTGCTATGTCCAGGTGCTGGGTATCACACCGAAGACCATGGCCGCGGACGACGGCCTCATTGGCGGCGATGTCTTCTCGCACTTCCTGCTCACGTTCGATTTTCCGGGCCGCGCACTTAAGCTCGACCCGCTGCCGACACGCCCGGACGAGACCGCCGGCGCAACACCCACGCTCGACACGGGCGTCGCCGCCGCCTTTGCCGAACCCCAGGACGCCTATCGCGACCCTTCCATGAAGGACTGGGACGCCGTCTGGCGTTCCGGCCACGACCTCATCATGAACGTTCGGCTCAACGCCCACGGTCCGTGGCGTCTCTTCCTCCTCGACACCGGTTCATCCATGGACCTCATCTCGCCTGATGCAGCGAGTGAGGTCGCCAAGGTGGACAAGGGCTCGTGGACAAGGGTTGCGGGCATCTCCGGCGAGGTCAAGAAGACCTGGACCACCGGCCCGATGAAGCTCTATTTCTCCCACTTCGTCGCGCCGGTTCAGGGCATGGTGGCCATCGACACCAGCCGGCTGGCCCCGTCCGCGGGCTTCGAAATCTCGGGCCTCATCGGCACTCCCACTCTGCACCAGTTCACGCTGTCGATTGATTACCGCGACAACCTCGTCCACTTCTCTTACGACCCCAGCCGCTTAACCCGCTGCGTAGCAGGCGTAAAGTTCGCCGACTGCTACTGACGTTTGCCGCCGCTTCCGATCGCAACAGTCGGGCAAGATTGACGCTGTTGTATCGCCGGGGCGCGCGCTATCCGGAAAGACTTCAGTCGATGGGGCGAGTAGCAGCTAACCGCAGGACCATGTCTGCAATGCGCTGCAGGGCTCCGGGGCGTGCGAGCTTCCTGGCCGCCGCTGCCATCCGCTTGCGCTTCTCAGCATCGTGGAGCAGGTTTACCAGCATCTGTTCCATCGCCTCGGGCGTCGCGTCGCGCTGCAGCAACATTACCGCCGCGCCGGCGGTGGCCAGCACCTCTGCGTTCTTGCGCTGATGATCGTCAGCGGCCTGGGGGAAGGGTACGAGTAGCGAAGGCTTGCCGGCCGCGCAAAGCTCCGCAACGGTGCTCCCGGAGCGAGCGAGAACGAGGTCCGCTGCAGCGTACTGGACGGGCATGTCGGTGAGGAACGCCTCCACGCTCCAGCGCGTCGGGTCGGCACCGCTTGCCGCAAAGGCGGCTCGAGTCGTCTCAAGATGCCGAGCGCCTGCCTGATGGACGATTGTCAGGCCGGGCACCTGGCGCAGCAGGCCGGAGATGATCCTCGGCAGCACGTCGTTGAAGACCGCGGCGCCCTGGCTGCCGGCGGTTACGAGCAGCCGCGGTGGCGCGCCGAGCGGCCTTGGCGGCAGATGAAAGATCTCCTGGCGCACCGGGACGCCTGTGACTTCGGCGTTGCGAAAGAACTTTGCTGTCACCGCGAAGTTCACGGCGGCCGCGCTCACACGCTTGCCGAGCAGCTTGTTGGTCATCCCGGGAACCGCATTCGGTTCATACGCCAGCGTCGGAATCCGCTTCAGGAGTGCGGCGATCATCGCGGGCCCGCTGGCATAGCCGCCAACACCAATCACGACCTGCGGACGAAACTCTTTCAGCAGGCGCATGCAGTGCAGCACGCCGAGGGGGAGATCGCCGAAGGTCTTGAGACGTGTCTTCAGGCTGACATTCTTCAGTTGCCCGGAGCGCACGAGCTCCAGCCGGAAGCCGGCTTCGGGGACCAGCTTTGTCTCGAGTCCGCGCGCCGTGCCGATGAAGAGGACGTCAGCGCCATGCTTGTCCCGGAGTTCACGGCCGATCGCGAGCGCCGGGATGACGTGGCCGCCAGTTCCGCCGCCGGCGATTACGATTCGCAAACCGCTGACTGGCTGGCTGGCTGGCTCGCTGACTGGCTGCATCAATCAATCTCGCGCGTGACGTTCAGCAGCACGCCCATGCACGCCAGCGTAACGAACACACTCGTTCCGCCGGACGAGATGAACGGCAGGGTGATGCCTTTGGTCGGGAGCAGCGCAACCACAACACTCATGTTGAAAAATGCCTGCACCAAAATCGCGGTGGTAAGGCCGAAGGCGAGGAAGCGCGCGAAGGGATCGGTGGACAGGAACGCGGCGCGGAGACCGCGATAGCCGAGGATGCAGAAGGCGGTCACGACGCAGATTGCGCCGATGAGGCCCAGCTCCTCGCAGATGTTCGCGAAGATGAAGTCTGTATGCGGCTCGGGAAGGAAGAAGAGTTTCTGGATTCCTTCGGTGAGACCGCGGCCGAAGATACCGCCGGAGCCGACGGCGATGAGCGACTGCATGATGTGGAAGCCCGCGCCCTTGGGATCGGCTTCTGGATTCAGGAAGGCCTTCATGCGCGCAGCGCGAAAGGCTACGTGGAAGAGCATGTAATAGAGCACTGGCGCCGCGGCGGCGAGTGCCAGGCCGATCCACTTCATCTGCAGGCCCGCGAGATACAGCATCAGCAGCAGCACGGCAGCGCAGACCATCGCTGTACCGAGGTCGGGCTCCTTGAGGATCAGCAGGATGTAGACGAGTGGCGGAATCACTGCGGGAAGGATTGTTTCCTTCACGTTGTCGATCGCATGGATGCGCGTTTGAAGGAACCACGCGAGGAAGAAGACGATGACAGGCTTCGCGAGTTCAGATGGCTGAAGTGATGCAGGACCCAGATGCAGCCAGCGATGAGCGCCGTTCATGCTGCCCCAGGCGAAGACGCCGAGCAGCATCAGCGCTGTAACCGCCATCATTGGGAAGATGAGTCGCGGGTTGTTGTACTTGCGGTAGTCGACGCGCATGAGGCCGAAGAGCGCAACCATGCCCAGCGCGGCCCAGATGGCCTGCTTCGAGACGAATGCGTAGGGCGAGCCGAGCGTGGCCTTCGCCATGACTGCGGACGCGGAGAAGACGCACACCAGCCCGAACAGCACCAGCAACAGCACCGTGCCAAACAACCATTTATCGACGCCGACGCGCTTTGCCATTCCCTGCCCTACTCCAGCGCGCCGACGAGTTGCTTGAAGACGCGGCCGCGATGCTCGTAGTTCTCAAACTGATCGAAGCTGGAGCACGCCGGCGCGAGCAGAACCACATCGCCCGATTTGGCTTCTTGCCGCGCCCAGGCGACCGCTCGATCCATCGTTTCAGCTTTCTCTATCTTCACGACGCCGGCGAGATGTGACTCGATCTTTTCCGCCGCCGAACCAATGGTGATAACCGTCTTGACGCGAGCGCGCAGCAGCGGCGAGAGGGTGGTATAGTCCGAGTCCTTGTCCTTGCCACCGAGGATCAGATAAATGCCGCCGGGGAAAGCCTCGATCGCTTTCGCTGTTGCGTCGACGTTGGTCGCCTTCGAGTCGTTGAACCAGCGCACGCCGTTCAGCTCGCGCACGAACTCCAGACGATGCTCGACTGCGTGGAACGCTGCGACGGCCTCGCGGATCACCTGCGCATCGACTCCTGCCAGGCGCGCGGCGCAGACGGCGGCGAGGACGTTTTCGACGTTGTGCGCGCCGGCGAGCGGGATTTCGCTGACAGGCATGATCGGTTCGGCCTCGCCGTTTTCTTTCGCGCGGAAGAAGATGCTCTCGCCGTGCACGAACGCACCTTGCTTGACCTGGCGACGCGGACTGAACCAATAGATCTGCGCTTTTGTTTTCGCGGCGACGAGTTTTGTCGGCTCGTCTTCGGCGTTGAGGATCAGGAAGTCGTCGGCGGTCTGGTTTTCGGTGATGCGCGTCTTGGCGGCGGCGTAGGCCTCGAAGCTGCCGTGGCGGTCGAGATGGTCGGGCGTGATGTTGAGGACGAGTGCGATCTTTGGGCGGAAGGTCTGGATCGTCTCCAGCTGGAAGCTCGAGACCTCAAGCACGCTCCAGGTCTCGGTAGTTGCTTCAGCGACCATGTCGACGACGGGGCGGCCGATGTTGCCGCCGACGAGTGTTGGCTTGCCGCTGGCTTTGAGAATTTCGCCGATGAGTGTCGTGGTGGTGGTCTTGCCGTTTGAGCCGGTGATGGCAACGACCTGGCCTTGGAGAAATTGCGCTCCGAGTTCGAACTCGCCAATGATGGGAATGCCGAACGCGCGGACGGTCGAAAGCTCCGGGGTGTTCAGTGGCACGCCGGGTGAGACGACGATGAGGTGCTGGCGCCGGAAGGTCAGCAGGCCATGGCTTCCGGTTTCGACCATGATGCCAGCGTCGAGCAGCGCGGGAAGTTCTGCGATGAGGCCCGCGGGGCGGATGTCGCTTACGGTCACTTGAGCGCCACGCGCTTTGAGGAAACGCGCGGCGGCGATGCCGCTCTTGCCGAGGCCAACTACGAGTACACGCTTGTTCTTGAGTTCCATATTGTTCTTGAAGCTGCCTCTCGTTTATCGCAGCTTCAGCGTCGTGAGTGCAAACAGGGCAAAGACGAGCGCCATGATCCAGAAG